>JBGSPK010000115.1:0-4600 GCA_041738665.1 Sphingorhabdus sp.
TGCTGAATTGCGCCCTGTTTGATCTGGGTGCTGAATAGGATTGGCGTGTGAAAAGACACAAGACAAATTTGGTTAACACGTTGAAAGAGCGGGCAGCAGCGGAGGGCTTCGTGGCGTTTGGGATTGCGCCGGGTAAGCTTGTACCTCTGGCTGGCGAGCGGCTGCACCAATGGCTTGCCGAGGGGCGGCATGGCGAGATGCTGTGGATGGAAAGCCGCGCCGATCAGCGCGCCAGCCCGGATGCGTTATGGCCAGAGGTCAAGTCGGTAATCATGCTGGGGATGAGCTATGCGCCTGCGCACGACCCGATGGCACTCGAAAAACATCCCGATCGCGCACGCATTTCTGTCTATGCACAGGGCCGCGATTATCATGATGTCGTGAAAGGGGCACTTAAGCGGCTGGCGGGCTGGCTGGCGCACGAGGCGGGCGCGGATGTGAAGGTTTTTGTCGATACCGCGCCGGTAATGGAAAAGACATTAGCAGAGGCAGCGGGGCTGGGCTGGCAGGGCAAACACAGCAATGTCGTGAGCCGCGAACATGGCAGCTGGCTATTTCTCGGCGCGATCTACACAACCGCCGAGCTGGAGCAGGATGTTGCTGGCGCGGACAATTGCGGATCGTGCCGCGCCTGCCAGGACATCTGCCCGACCGATGCCTTTCCTGCACCATATCAGGTCGATGCGCGCCGCTGCATCTCCTATCTTACCATTGAACATAAAGGGCCAATCCCGGTCGAGCTGCGCCCGTTGATCGGCAACCATATCTATGGGTGCGACGATTGCCTTGCCGTCTGCCCATGGAACAAATTTGCGACAAGTGCCGCCGCCAACAAGGCCTTTCTGCCGCGCGCCGAGCTGGTCGCACCGCGCCTTGGCGATCTGTTGGCGCTTGACGATGCCGCTTTCCGGGCGCTGTTTTCAGGATCGCCGATCAAACGTATCGGGCGCAACCGTTTTATCCGCAATGTAGCGATTGCAGCCGGAAATAGCGCCGATAACGCATTGCGCGACCCTTTAACGGCGCTTCTTCAAGACGAAAATGATGTCGTTCGCGACGCTGCATTATGGGCCATCGAGGAACTCGATAAAGCCGTTTAGCGACGTTGCAACGCATCCACACAAGCGGCACGGTCGACTGCCGCACCGTCACTCCGCCGCGCATCGACATGGGTGACGATTTCAGCCCCGCTTTTGCCATCAGGATAAAGGAAGGCATCGAGCACGCAGGCCTTGCCGGTGAATTGCAGCTTACGTCCATAAACCTCAACCACGTCCAGCCGGGGTTCGCCGAACAGGCGTTTGAGCGCGCTGACATCCTTGCCCATCACCGCCTCCAGCCCTTTTTTGTCGATTGCAGGGCGTGAAGGAAAAGCCGCTGCGGTGCGTTCAGGCGGAGCGGCAGGGCGCGGCGCAGGGGCCGGACCCGAAACGCATCCTGCAACCAGCAACGTCGCCGCCATAGTCAAATATTTCATAATCTGCTGACCCCCGAATGCGCCATATGCACTGCCGTCGCAGTAGCCAATACTGGCACGATCAGGTTGAAAAAGGGAACCATCAATCCCACCGTTCCGGTCAGCCCGAGTAACAGACGAGGCAGTTTGCGCATACTGCCATGCTCTTTGCCGTGTCGGGCGATCAGCATATCCTCAAGATCGCGGCCCAACAAAAGTGCGTTGACCAGGAGAAAGGCAATTGCGGTGCCAATGCCTGTGAAAAGCAGAAGCAGATAAACGGGAAGCGCCAGCAGATTGTAGCCAATCACGCGGACGATTGACCTAAGCGCCATCCCCGCACCGCTCGCCAGTCCAGGGCGTTTGCCGGTCATCGCATGTGTCGGATAATACCGGTCCTCGACAGCGTCGATAATGTCATCGGCGAATATCCATGTAATCGTCACTGCGACTATACGGAACAGCAACAATGTCGATAATAGGGTCGTCGCTGCAGCAAGAAATGCGCCGAAAACCGACGCATTGTCAGCGCCGACCCCTATCCGGTCAAGGCCGATCCAGTCCATGCCCCAGCTCATCACCCACCACAGTGCGAAGCCCAGAACGAGAAAAGCAAGCAAGGTCAGCAATATGACGCGAAGGAGCAGCCGCTGAACGCGGGTATCGGCGAGGCTTTGAAAGGCCATGACAATCGCTTGGATCATCGGCCCAAAATAGGAGGTGTATTACTCATGTCAATCACCTAATTGTCTTGCTCGATGGGCGAACCCCCACTAGGGCGCGCGAAACTTTTGCAGGAATATAAATGACCGACATCCGCTTCGACGTTCTCGCCATTGGCAACGCCATCGTAGACATCATTGCCGATACGAACGACGCGTTCATCGATAGCGAAGGCCTGACGAAGGGCAGCATGCAGCTGATCGACGAGGCCCGCGCTAAAGCATTGTACGATCATATGGGCCCGGCACGCGAGATCAGTGGCGGTTCTGCGGCGAACACGCTCGCCGGGTTGGCACGACTTGGCCATAAGACCGCGTTTATTGGTCAGGTCGCCGATGATCAGCTTGGCGGCGTCTTTGCCCACGACATTCGTGCCGGCGGCATTCACTTCGAGGTTCCGGCCCGCGACGGCGCGCCTGCAACTGCCTGCTGCTACATCCTCGTGACGCCCGACGCGCAACGGACGATGAACACGTTTCTGGGTGCTTCTCAATATCTGCCAGCACGCCTGATCGACAAGTCGCTGATCGAAAGCGCAGCGATCCTTTATCTCGAAGGCTATCTCTGGGACCCCGAGGAGCCGCGTGCAGCGATGCGGACGGCAATTGACGTCGCACGCGCGGCAGGCCGCAAGGTGGCGCTGACGCTGTCCGACGCTTTCGTCATTTCGCGCCACGGCCCAGATTTCCTTGCCGAAATGGAAGCGGGACGGATCGATATATTGTTCGCCAATGAGGTTGAGATTTGCGCGCTGAACAACAGCGATGACTTCGAGGCGTCGGTGGCTGCCATCGCTTCAAAAGTGCCACTGCTCGTCTGCACGAGAGGCGAACATGGCGCAATCGCGGTCGAGGGCGGGGTCCGCACCGAAGTACCGGCCGAGCCTGTAGCGAAGCTGGTCGATACGACTGGCGCTGGCGACCTGTTCGCGGCGGGCGTTTTTGCCGGTATCGCTCAAGGCCGGTCTATGGCGGAAAGCCTGACGATGGGCGCGGTCTGCGCTGCCGAGATTATTTCGCATTACGGCGCGCGGCCGGAAGCCGACATCGCCGGGCTGGTCAGGGCTCGTCTGGGTTAGGCGCTTTTTTGAACAATACGCGGTCTTCGGGGCCAAAACCCCAGCGCCAGATGATCCAGCCATAAAGGCCGATGATGGCGGGAATACCGATAGTCAGTTCGACCCATTCGAACCGGGCAGGAACACTCACGATCACAACCCCGAGCAGCGCAGCGGCGGCGACCGCCCAAACCAGCGCCATCCGCCAAATGCTGATGCGGTGACCGAGCAGCGTGGCGAGAAATCGGGATTTGATTAGCGAGCCGATACCCAGCGAAATCATCAGGCCGCACGCGACAGCTGCTGCCTGATAGAGTCCGACATAGCCCGGTTTGACCGGAAGTTCGTCGACCAGCACGATGAGGCCGATGCTCACCAGCGCCTGAATGCACAGCGTTCCAATTGAAATCAGCAAATTACGATGCCGCGCCATATAGACCAATGCCGCCTCGCTAACCACCGCCGTGGCAGCCGCCACTTCAGCGGCCAGCAAAAAGGCGAGCGCACCGGTACCGCCAACAAACTGCGGTCCAACAAGGCCCATGACAGCCTCTCCAGGTATGCCAAGCGCAAGCGCTATGCCCGCCTGCGCTGCGATGATCCAGAACCCCACTTGCCCAACCTGCCGGGCAATCTCTGCATAATTTTTCGTTTGCAGATTGCGCGTGATGACCGGACCCAGGATTGGGTCGAAGCTGGTTTTCAGCTTTTGCGGGAGGCTGGCGACCTGCTGTGCGACATAATAAATGCCGACGACCGCTGGCGACGCAAACAGACCGAGTATGGCCAGATCAAGCCGCCTGCTGCCCCACTCGGCGGCGTCGGCGGCGGCAAGCGGCAAATTGCGGCGCGCAATGGCATAAGAACGCGACGGACTGGGAATCCAGCCCCATGGCAGGCCATAGCTTCGCCACAGCGGCCATAATGCGAACAGCAATCCGGCGATGAGCGAGACAACGTAAGAGATAATCAATCCATCGCGCGCCGAATAAAAATACAACACACCAGCCGCAATACTGATTGTCCACGGCTCGACAATGGCGCGTGCCCGTACTGTCGACAATATGTCGAACCGATAGGCAAGCGCAGCCAAGGCAATGTCCGTTGCAACAATAGCGAAAATCACCAGCGGCAAAAACCTGTCGAGTCCGTTGATTGCGCTGTTCGGAAACATCAGTTGGGGAAGCAGGATGAGCAAAATGGCACCCAGCGCGGCTGCAAACATAGCCACCAATAATGCGTCGGCGACCATATGGGCGGGTGGCCGTTCATCACGCGACAGAAGTTCTGCAAGCCCGCGTCTTAAACCCAGTGACGCCAGCTGGGCCACAAATTCCACGATCAGGATCGCATAAGCGAACCGG
>JBGSPK010000360.1:0-1602 GCA_041738665.1 Sphingorhabdus sp.
CTGCCCCGATTTGGTCCCCGCCAGTATGCGTGCGGCGATACTGGGCGAAAAGCGCAGTTCGGCCATTGCCGCATCGACCTTGGCCTTGGTTGCCGCGCTGACATAGGGGTGGTTGTTGAGCACACGGCTGACGGTCTTGACTGCGACGCCAGCCAGCTTCGCGACGTCGCGAATGTTCGACCGTGTGTTCATGCCCCGAACTCCTCCGTGACGGAGGCAAACAATGCCGCATGTACGCTGTCTTTGCGAGTGAATACGGGTGGTTGGCCATGTGGTGCGGCGATTTGGTGAGTGCCTTTGGCATAAGGGGCGCCTGACCAAAGGTGCAGCCATTCGCCGTTGGGCAGAATCGCGTGACGACCGTTCTTGCCCTCTTCAACCACCGGCGCGACGACCATATCCTTCCCGTACAGATACTGGTCCTGAATATTATAATAGGCAGGGTCGTCATGGTGCAGAAACATCGGGCGCTGAAGTGGCAGGCCCGTCGCCACCGCTTCTTCCGACAGGGCGCGAACATAGGGTGCGAGCCGCGCATGTACTTGGCTCATACGCGCAAAATGAGCGAGTATTTCTCCGCTGCTGTCGATCTGCAAGTTGTCAGCAGGCCGGTTGCCTTCGTGGCTCCGCATAACCGGCGCAAATGCCGCGAGATCGATCCAGCGATGCAAGAGTTCGGCGGTGCGCACGACACCGTGCAGGCTGGTATAGCCGCCCAAATCGCTGTGATGATACGCGTTGCCGAGCAGTCCCGATGACAGCGCAGCGGTAATCACGGTATTTATGCCATCGTGCCGCGTAAAATCGACACATTGGTCACCTGCCCAAAGGAGTGGGCAATACGCTTGAACGCCGGAAAAACCTGCCCGCATAAAGAATGTCGCTTCTTCGGTTTTTCTGCGCGAGGCAATTGCGTCAGCATTGACCTTTGCCCAAAGCACTGGCCAGCGATTATGCGCTTCCATTGGATCCGATCCATCGAACAGGCGCACATCGGTCGGCAGATATTCGCCGAAGTCCGCCATCCAGCCAGACAGTCCGAAATCGAGCATTTCCTGACCAATAATCCGATCAGAAAACCACGCTGCCGCGGCTGGGTTGGTGAAGTCGACTACGCCTGCGTCAAACTCGCCGAAGTCTACCGCGTAAGGCTCGTCTTTATCCTGTCGGAGCGCTAAATAATTGGCATTCAATGCCTCTTGATACAATGCACCATCGACTGCGAGATAAGGGTTCACATAACCAAGATATCGAATGTCGCGCTCTGCCAGCGCGGCAATTCGGTCTGGCAAATCGGGATAGCGTGCCGCGTTCCACTTCCAATCCCAGAAGAGCCTTTTGCCAAAACCGGTCTCACGAATTCCCACCCAGTCTTCGCACCATAGCCCGGATATCGCTGCTCCTGACGCGGCGATTTTCTCGAAACGCTTGAAGCTTGCCTCGCCGTCTTTAAGGCCGACGATCGCGCCTGATATTGCCCATTCGGGTAAAGGAGGTTGACGACCGAAGCGGTCTGACAATTTGGTTACAAGGTCGGGCAGTGAAG
The DNA here is from genome assembly GCA_041738665.1 of Sphingorhabdus sp. Lineage (GTDB taxonomy): Bacteria > Pseudomonadota > Alphaproteobacteria > Sphingomonadales > Sphingomonadaceae > Sphingorhabdus_B. Next base: position 1,547 of record JBGSPK010000360.1, read on the forward strand.
GTGCGTCGAACAGCTCCAAATCCAGATCCGCGCTCCAGCATTCGATGCCGACCCGG
>JBGSPK010000186.1:0-8591 GCA_041738665.1 Sphingorhabdus sp.
GTCAGGCTGGAAGCGGACGATATCGGCAGTGCCGACGATCCCTCGATCATACTGCTCCACGGTTTTGGCCAGACGCGCAAGGTCTGGGAAAATGTGGCGCTTGGATTGGAACAGGCTGGGCGGCATGTCATCAATGTCGACTTGCGCGGGCATGGCGGTAGCGACTGGCCCAATGACGCGCGCTATGATTTCGATGCCTATGTCGAGGACCTCCGCGCCGTGCTGGGGCAGATGCGGACACGGCCCGTCGTGGTCGCGGCGACACATAGTGGCTGGATTGCTACGGCGGCGCTGGCGGAGGATGCGGCGACTTTGGCGTCGGGATTGATTTTGTTAGACCCGCCCGTGCATGCCGATGCCGCGGCGGTAAAAGCATCAGCGGAGGCTCTCTCGGCAGCTTTGGGGCAGGGGCTGGCTAAACCCGACTATGACAGCAGTCTGTTCGATGCGTTTGATACCGATGGGATAGATAAGCGGCTCGAAAATGCCGGGCCGCACATCAATGTGCCCGTGCTCATCGTGCGTGGCGCGCTCGGTAGCCTTGCGGGCGATTCCCCACCCGCCTTCACATCGGGCTTTCCGAATGTTGAAGCCATAGACGTAAAAGGCTCGGGCCTGCTGGTCGTTGCCGAGCGGACCGAAGCATTTAACGGGGTGCTTATCGACTTCCTTGAGCGGAAGCAGCCGCGTTTCATTCCTGAATATCGTTCAGGGTCCGATGCGCGAACCTTGCGCGATGCGATGGGCTGCTTTGCGACCGGGGTCACCATTATCACCGCGCATGCGGCGGACGGCAAACCTATAGGCCTGACCGCCAACAGCTTTACCAGCGTGTCGCTCGATCCGCCGCTGCTTCTGGTGTGCATCGCCAACAATGCAGGCAGCGCCGAAGTGCTGCGTTCGGTGGAAAGCTTTGCCGTCAATGTACTGCAAATAGGGCAACAACCTGTGTCCAACCTGTTCGCCGGCAAAGGCGAGGACCGGTTTGCCGGTACGCGCTGGGAAGTCGGCGAATATGGCGCGCCGATTTTGCCAAGTTCACTTGGCATATTCGAATGCCAGCGCGATTCGCTGCACGAGGCGGGCGACCATTTCATTCTGATAGGCCGCGTTGAAAAGGCGAGTTTCGAACCGCGGCGTGACCCGCTGCTGTATTTCCGGGGCAAATATCGCCGTCTGCATTTTACCTAAGCAGGCCGCCGTAAACACTTCACCTGCCTGCACTAACTATTCCTTCACCCTGCGTCTGTAAGCTGGGCGATATGGGTATCCAGCGGACATTTGGAAAACTTGGCAATCGGGGCATGGCGCGGTTGCAGGCAGCGTTGGATGCCGGGCTTGAAACGCCAGGTCGCACCGCGCGCTGCAAGGTTGAAAACCTGTCGCGGCTGGGATGCCGCCTGCAACTCGCCGAACCACCCCGCGACGGCGCGACCGCGCTGGTGCGCTTGGCCGAAGTCGAAATCATGGGCACGGTCAGCTGGGTCCGTGGCGAGCGCTGCGGCGTAAAATTCGCGCGGCCGCTGGAGCTTGAAACGGTCGAGCGAATCCGCTGGATCATCGAACACAGCACCGAGCACGCCATCGACAATATGGCCACCGCATCGGAAGTCTGGCGCTAAATCCCCAAGGCCGACCGCATGATGTGAAAGATCGTGTTCTGCTCGATGGTGCCCTTGAACAGATGCGCCTTTGGCCCCGCCGCACGCGCCACGACATCATCACCGCCGTGGGTTTCGCTCGACAGCCCGACGAGCGATTGCTGACGATAATCGAGCGCTTCGGTGTCCTGTTTCGACGGGTCAGGCCGCTCGGTCGCGGTGACCGCGCCGGGACCGTTGGCATAGCCCAAAGTCGTGTAGGCCTTGCCGTCCTTCGCCAGCGTCGGCGTGCCAATCGGCGCTGACACCACGCCCAATATCGGGTTACCGCGCTCGGGATAGCCAGCCATCGTGAAGGCGTGGCTATGGTCGGACGTCACGACAATCAGCGTATCGCGCAGATCGACCGCATCCATCGCGGCCTTTAGCGCAGTATTCAGCGCCACCGTATCCTGCAGCGCACGCCGCGCATTGCCGCCGTGATGCGCATGGTCGATGCGGCCGGCCTCAACCATCAGGACATAGCCCTTGCGGTTCTTCGACAGCATCGCAATTGCCTTGGTCGTCATCTCGGCGAGCGAGGGTTCCTTGCCTCCCCCCGCGGTCCGGTCGGCCTCGAACTGCATATGCGATGGCTCGAACAGGCCGAGCAGCTTGGTTGATTTCTTCGCGTCAACCGCAGCAAAGCTCTCGCTGTTCCACACATAAGCGCCGTTCGGGTTGGCTGCTTTCCAGATGGCGGACAGATCCTTGCCGTCGGCGCGTTTGCCCTTTTTGTCGGCATATTCCGGGTCCGCCACAGTCGCAGGCAGGAAAAACTGCCGCCCGCCGCCGAGCATGACTTCAAGCCCGTTGCCATGCGGCCATTCGACCATTTGCCGCGCGATGTCGGTGCAGCCTGCCGCCTTTGCCGCGTCGGGCATATTGGCGTCGACCTCCCAATCGCGCTGGGCAACATGGGCGTAAGTCGAGGCGGGGGTCGCGTGGGTGATAGTCGCGGTCGAGACGATACCGGTGGCCAGCCCCTTGTCCTCGGCGATGCTGAACAGCGACGGTACCTTGAACGGAGCGGTCGCCGCGCAGTCATTCTCGACCGCTTCGGGCCCAACGCCGATCACGCCGTTCCTGGTCTTTACGCCAGCGACGATGGCGGTGGCGGTCGGCGCGCTGTCGGCGACTTGCGCGTCATGTGAATAGGTTTTGACCAAGGCGGTGTGCGGCAGGCGGTCCATTTCGGCCACGTAGGATTCGCCGTCCACCCCGCGCTGCTGCCCTTCGAAAATGCGGCCAGCGGTCAGCGTGGCGACCCCCATGCCGTCGCCGATGAAGATGATGACGTTGCGCGCCTTGCGGTTGTTGGGCTTGTCCGCGATCAGGCGCTTCAGCTCAGCTTGGCCTGCCATCAGATAGCCGTCGCTGGTGGTGACCGGAGGCTTGGCGGGGGCAGGCGCTGTCTGGGCCAGTAATGGTGCTGCAATCAGGCATGATGCCAGCAAAGCGGATGACAATTTACGCATCTGTATCTCCAAATTCGGTGCCGAGCGCGTTGCAGATCAACATGACGCCCACATGACAAAGCCTGTCTACACGCCGCAATTCACATTGTCAGTGGCCGTGTTTTATTCTGCAGGAGGCGCGATGGTAACTGGGCCGATCTCGCTGATACAGGCCTTCACCTTGGCGAGCGCTTCGGCGGGTGAGGGCGGGTTAGCGACCATGTCCTTGACGCTGTGGTCCGCCATCACCTTGTCGGCAGCGCAATCGCATATCTTGCTGACATCGATCGACACGCCCTCGGGAATTTGACCCTGCGCCGTCGCGGTGCAGCTGGCGACAATCGACTGGCGCAGCGTGGATTTCAGGCTTTCGTCGACGGCAGAGCCTTCGCCGCAGGCGGCCAGCGCGAGGACGGAGAGCGGGGCAAAAGCAAGAACGGCTTTACGCATAGTCGAAGGCTCCTGAAAGGGTCTCGCGTCTATATAGGGTGCAGCGGGCGGATAGGAAGCGGGCGCGCCGTCCATCGACTTATACTCGATGGGCGGTTCCTCGCAGGTTTCATCGTCGCGCGCGTCGCCTTCTTCGGCATCATCTTCGCCAAGAATGGCGGAATCCTCAGTAAGTTGAAGCGCAGCCCTTACCCTCTCACGGGCCTCCATCTCGCTCGGCGGCAACGCCTCGTCGAAAAAATAATCCCAAAGCTCCGCCGCACTCAGGCCATCGTCGATCATTTCCAGAAAACAGTCGAACCGCGTGGCGACCGCGAGGATTTCGGGCAGCGCCGTTGCCGGGTTGACCCGGTCGAGCAGTGTCATCGACAGCTTCGTATTTTGCCTTGTGTAGGTGGTAACGCCCTCTTCGCGCACCCAGCGCGATTGTTCGCCGCGGATCGCCGCAGTCATCAGATTGTCGGCAACAATCCGCCGCGCAATGATCGACGCCGCCTCCCACCCCAGATTGAACGCATAGCCGCGCGCAGTCCGGCGCAGCGCATAGCCGCCGCCAACGCTCATCCCCACCGCGCGCGCCGCGTCCTCGACCAAGCCATTATCGGCCAGATGCGCCAGAAAAGCCGCCTGCCGCCCCGCACTCCAACCATCGGCGCGGGATTGGTAGCGGAGGTAAGCGGCAGCAGGGAGCCGCGCGTCGGTATCGTCGTGTAAGGGGGAGTGGAGAGGGGTGTGGTCGGTGGGTTGAGTCATGTCTCTTTCCTTCAAAACATATGATATAACCCATATGGTTAGTTGTAGGACAGGCCGAAATTTCAAATACAACTCCAACATTGCAAGTCAGGCGCATTGTGATAGCTTCCGCGAATGGATTTCGAGTGGGATGAAGGCAAGGCGCTCACCAACATCGAAAAGCATGGCATTGATTTCGTTGATGCAATGCGAATTTGGGAGCATCCGGTCATTGATCCCGCCGGAGAGCGAATTGTGGAGCAAGAATATCGTCCGACTGCACTTGGCACCATAGGTGAGGATGAAATAATAATCGCGGTAGTGTATACGGTGCGGGACGGAATAGTACGGTTGATCAGTGCGAGAAGAGCAAGGCGAAATGAGCGAGAAACTTATCAGAACCAGTTCAAACGCGGTATCTGACGCGGGGCGAACCGACTGGTCGCGCGTTCGGGAAATGGGCGACGAGGCAATCGATGCGGCTATTGCTGGCGACGCTGATAGCTATGCGCTTGATACCGAAATTCTGGGACGCGCCGACAGCGCCTATCATTATGAAGTATATCGGGAAAAAACAGGCCAATTTCGTTGGAAATTGCTTTCGGCTGACGGCAAAGTGCTTGCGTCAAGTCCCGAGGGCTTTCGGAGCAAAGCGGCTGCGCTCAACGCGATTGCGGGGGTTCGGCAGGCGTTGTTGGGCGGGAACGCGCTGGCAGCTTAGAAAAGTAATTACTATTGGGTCTCCGGAATTCCCTGCGCGAAACCGATTTTGGCGATTTCCTGTGCGCACCGCGATTTAATTAGTGCACTGTCACCGTAATTCCATAACCTCGATTTTACGCCCATCTAGTCATCGAAGTCTGGATGCATTTCATCCGACAAATTCTTCGCGTCTTTCGCCTTTTGCAGGCTAGGGGGCGTTGCATGGTCAGTAATTCCACCAATTCTCTCAATCTCACGCAGTGCCGACTGGACATCTTCAATTGCACTTATAGCTGGAGTTAAAACCCACTCCACGCCGTAACTAATCCCCCTCCCATTGTCCTCCAAGATTTTGGGAAAGTGACCAATCGCTTCGCTGTAATAGCCGTAAAACTTCGTTACCGGCACGAGCACTTCCGGTGACAACATGCCGACTTTTGCAGCCAATGCCTTATACAAAATAGGTTCAGGGAACACGAAGCTTGCTGAATAATGCGCAGGCAGATCATGACCGTAAACCCCAGTACGAAGGTACCAAGCGCCAACCGAATTTGCGAGGCTTGCTAGCTCTCTCGAAATCAGGCTGATTTCACCGTAAAGACCAAGAGCGACCGATAGCGCTTCTTTCTCTCGAATGGCATCATCACGTTTTCGATTGAGGCGGTAATTGTACAAAGCGCCCCAAGTAAGTGCGAAAAATCCTAATGCCGCGCCGAGGAGGGGTTGCCAACCCTTTAACTCCATACAGAGGTTCTCAGCTGTCATTTGGTTTTTCTAGACGCAACACTAATTGGACGCCTCGTCATCCACGCTAATTATCTCCGGGTGTTCAACTCCAACTTCCTCCCCCTCATCACTCTCATCAATCTTGGCAGCGCCAACGACATGCTCGTCCTCGCCAACATTGAACAACCGCACCCCGGCCGTCCCACGCCCCAACACGCGCAGGCTATCCAGCGGCATCCGGATAAGCTTGGCCTGATCGGTGACCAGCATCAACTGGTCGCCCTTGGTGGCGGGGAAGCTGGCCACTACGGGGCCGTTGCGCTCGATATTGTCGATATTGGTGATGCCCTGACCACCGCGGCCCGTGCGCCGATATCCATAGGCCGATGACAATTTGCCATAGCCGTTGGCACAGACGGTGAGAATGAACTGTTCGGCGGCGGCCATTTCAGCGATGCGGTCGGCCGAAAGCGTGGGTTCGCCTTCGCGTTCGGGCTTCCATGGCGCAAAACGGAGATAATCCTCGCGTTCTTCAGGGCTCGTGCCGACGCGATGGAGGATCGACAGCGAGATAACCTCGTCGCCTTTCGCTAGCTTCATCGCGCGCACGCCCGTCGAGGCGCGGCTCTGGAATTCGCGGATATCGTCGGCGGCGAAGCGGATTGCCTTGCCGCTGCGGCTGGCAAGCAGGACGTCGTCGTCTGCCGTGAGCAATTCGACGCCGATCAATTTGTCGTCGGCGTCTTCGCCTTCGAATTTCATAGCGATCTTGCCGTTCGACGGCACGTTCGCAAAGGCATCCATGCTATTGCGGCGGGCATATCCCTTGGCGGTTGCAAAGACGACGCTCAGGCCACCCCATTCGGCTTCATCCTCGGGCAAGGTAAGGACGTTGGAGATAACTTCACCTTCGCCAAGCGGTAGCAGGTTTACCATCGGACGACCGCGTGTCTGTGGTCCGCCTTCCGGCAGTTTCCAGACCTTCAGGCGATAGACCTTGCCGATGTTCGAGAAGAACAGAACCGGCGTGTGGGTGCTGGTGACGAACAGTTCGGTGACCGCATCTTCATCCTTGGTCGCCATGCCTGCGCGGCCCTTGCCGCCGCGGTTCTGGGCGCGGAATGTGGCGAGCGAGGTGCGCTTGATATAGCCGCCATGGGTGACGGTTACGACCATTTCTTCGCGTTCCATCAGGTCTTCATCATCAAGACCATCCCAGCTCGCGGTGATTTCGCACAGGCGCGGTGTCGAGAATTCTGCGTCGATTGCCACCAGTTCTTGGCGCAGAACCGCGTATAGCTTTACCCGGTCGCCCAATATTGCCAGAAACTCTTCGATCTTGACCGCAAGCCCAGATAATTCCTTGCCAATCTCGTCACGACCAAGTGCGGTGAGGCGGTGTAAGCGCAGCTCAAGGATGGCGCGAACCTGCAATTCGGATAGCTGATAGGTGTCACCCTCGATTTCGGCCTCAATAGCCTCCACCAGTTTGATATAGGGCGCAATTTCGCCAATCGGCCATTTGCGGTCCAGCAACGCGGCGCGCGCTTCGGCGGGGCTGCCGGATCCACGGATGATACGAACGACTTCGTCGAGATTGGTCACTGCGACCACCAGGCCAAGCAACAAATGCGCGCGTTCGCGGGCCTTGTTGAGTTCGAACTTGGTCCGCCGGGTAATGACCTCTTCGCGGAAGCGAATGAATGCCTCGATAATGTCGCGCAGCGTGAGTACTTCGGGGCGACCGCCGCGAATGGCGAGCATATTGGCGGGGAAGCTGGATTGCGCCTGCGTGTGGCGCCAGAGCTGGTTGAGCACGACGTCAGTCGTCGCATCGCGCTTCAGGTCGATGACGATACGAACGCCCTTGCGGCTTGATTCGTCGCGGATGTCGGAAACGCCTTCGATGCGCTTGTCCTTGGCGGCTTCGGCGATTTTTTCCACCAGGCCGGATTTGCCCACCTGGAACGGTATGCTGGTCAGAACGATCGAGCGCCGGTCATTTTTGCCTTCCTCAATCTCGTGCCGCGCGCGCTGCATGATTGAGCCCTTGCCCTCGCGATAGGCCGCACGTGCGCCACCAGTACCCAATATCAGCGGGGCGGTGGGAAAATCCGGGGCAGGGACGATCTCGATCAACTCATCAATGGTGATTGCAGGGTTGTCGATATAGGCGAGGCACGCGGCGATAACTTCGCCGAGATTGTGCGGCGGAATGTTGGTTGCCATGCCGACGGCAATTCCGCCTGCGCCATTGACCAGCAGATTGGGGAAGCGGGCAGGGAGAACCTGCGGCTCTTCACGGCTGCCATCATAGTTCGGCTGGAAATCGACGGTGTCCTTGTCGAGATCATCGAGCAGCGCATTGGCAACCTTGTTCAGCCGCGCCTCGGTATAGCGCATCGATGCGGGCGGGTCAGGGTCCATCGAGCCGAAATTGCCCTGACCATCGATCAGCGGCACGCGCAGCGACCAGTCCTGCGTCATTCGTGCAAGCGCGTCGTAAATCGCGCTGTCGCCATGCGGGTGGTAGTTACCCATGACGTCACCGACGATTTTAGCCGATTTGCGGTACGGCCGGCCGGCGACAAAGCCGCCTTCTTGGGATGCAAAGAGGATTCGGCGGTGCACGGGTTTCAGGCCGTCGCGCACATCGGGAAGCGCACGCGACACGATAACCGACATCGCGTAGTCGAGATAGCTCGACTTCATTTCATCGACGATGTCGACGGGCGAAATATCCGATGGGTCTTGTGGGCTAATATCGTCGCTCACGCCGCGAAAATCCTTATATTTTTATGATGCGGGAACCCTAGACGAGTGGCGCGGAAATAACCACCCGCGCGAGCCTGAAATCGGCACTTTTCGACAACTTATCCACAGA
>JBGSPK010000197.1:0-4065 GCA_041738665.1 Sphingorhabdus sp.
TTGCGCTTTTTGGTTATTTGCGAAACTAGACGGCTATGCAGGAAAGACAACCGGACAAATCCGGTGCTGGGATTTTGACGGAGTGACATGTGGACCATTTGCGAATTGATGCGCTCGACGTCTCGGTGGTCCTTGCCTGCGCGCTAGGCAAGCCGCCGTCGATTATTTACTGGGGTGCCTTGCTTCCTCTCGGGGTGGCTGGCGACGAACTGGAACATCTGTCGCTCCGTCAGGGTATGCACGGTGTGGCTGACACCTCGCTTCCGCTCTCGCTGGCGATGGAGCCGGGTTTGGGCCACCCGATGCTGCATGGCTTTGCCGCGCATCGCGAAGGCAAAGACTGGGGCAGCCTGTTCGAGGTGTGCAAGGTACAACGGTGTGTCAACGGTGCCCGAATTATCTGCCGCGACGAGCGGACAAAACTTGGCTTGGAATATGGTCTTGAGATCGACCCGATCACCGGAGTTCTGCGCATATCGTCGATGCTGACCAATTATGGTGCGGCGTGTCTTGACCTTAATGACATGGCTACGGCTTGTTTGCCAATTCCCGCATCGATGACCCAGATCATTGGTTTCACCGGGCGTTGGACGCAAGAGTTCGGGCAGGAGAAATTGGCGCGTTCTGCGGGCACCTATTTGCGCGAGAACCGTAGCGGGCGAACGTCGCATTTCAGCTATCCTGCATTATTACTGGCCAACGCTGGCACCGATGAGGAATCAGGCGAAGTTTACGGACTGCATCTGGCGTGGAGCGGCAATCATCGGCTGCGCGTCGATACGCTCACCGATGGCCGCGTGGTGGCCAGCATGGGCGCGTTGCTCCTTCCCGCGGAAATCCGGCTGGCACCTGGCGAGAGCTACGGGTCACCCGAAATCGTTGCGGCCTACAGCGCGGATGGGTTTAGTGCGCTTAGCCGCAAATTCCACGCCCATGTCCGCAGCAAATTATTGCGACCCGCGATGCGCGCCAAACCAAGGCCTGTGCATTACAACACATGGGAAGCGGTCTATTTTGACCATGAAACCGAAAAGCTGAAAGAAATTGCCAATCGGGCTGCTGCGCTCGGCGTCGAGCGGTTTGTGCTCGATGATGGCTGGTTCGGCGCACGGCGGGACGATACCGCAGGGCTTGGCGACTGGTATGTGTCAGACGCGGTATACCCTGAAGGCCTGAAGCCTTTGGTCGACCATGTCACAGGCCTTGGCATGGAGTTCGGCATCTGGTTCGAGCCCGAAATGGTCAACCCCGATAGCGATCTGTACCGCGCGCATCCTGATTGGGTGTTGCAGGTCGAAGGCGTCGCACAGGTTCCGTTCCGGACGCAATATGTGCTCGACATTAGCCGCGCGGAAGTCGCCGACTATCTGTTCGAGCGGATCGACGCTATCCTGAGCGACCACGATATTAGCTACATCAAATGGGATATGAACCGTGACCTCAGCCATCCCGGCGGAGCGGACGGGCCTCCTCGCGCGGTGGCACAGGTGCATGCGCTTTACGCGCTACTCGACCGCATCCGCGCCGCCCATCCTAACGTTGAAATCGAAAGCTGCTCATCGGGCGGCGCGCGGGCCGATATGGGCGTGCTGGCGCATAGCGATCGGGTGTGGACATCGGACAGCAATGATGCGCTCGACCGGCAGCATATCCAGCGCGGCGCGAGTTTCTTCCTGCCGCCAGAGATATTAGGATGCCATGTCGGGCCCGCGCATTGCCATGTGACCGGACGGCGGCTGTCGATGACGATGCGCGCGGCGACCGCGCTGACCGGGCATATGGGTCTTGAACTCAACCTGCTCACAGAGCGGCAGACCGATCTCGATCAGCTAAAGAGCGCGATCGCCTTGCACAAAAAGCATCGGACATTGCTGCATGACGGCGATCTCTACCGGCTGGACACCGCTTCGCAGCATCTGGCGAGTGGCATTGTGGCGCGCGACAAATCGGAGGCGCTGTTTAGCTTTGCCTATATGTCGAGCGATCCAAACGTCTTGCCCGGCAGACTGCGTTTTGCCGGATTGCACCCACAGCGAGATTACCGCCTCAAGCTCGTCTGGCCAGAAGGATGGCAGGCGGTGAAGGCGCCCTCAATCCTTGAAAAGCTCAACCTAACCGGCGAGGGCGCGGTGTTTAGCGGCGCGGCACTTATGCAGGCGGGAATGCAGTTGCCGCATGCGCAGCCCGAAACATGCTTGCTGTTCTATCTCTCCGCAAGCTGAAGTCCGGCAACCCGGTCCTTCACGCTCACCAGATCCGCGACGAATTTCTTGCGCTCCAGCTCTGCAGCTTCGGCATCGGGCAAACGAAGCAAAAAACTGGGATGGATGGTGACGAGCACGGGAACGCCCTCAAGGCTCTCGAAAATCTGACTGCGATTGGCGGTTATCGGAATATTCTTGCCGGTAAGACTGCGCGCTGCAGTTGCTCCCAACGCAACGATCAGTTCGGGTTGCACCAGATCAATCTCGCGTTTTAGCCACCATCGGCAATGGTTGATCTCGCCGACGTTGGGCTTGTCGTGAATGCGGCGCTTGCCCTGTGGCTTGAATTTGAAATGTTTCACTGCGTTGGTGACGTAGGCTTTCGCACGGTCGACGCCCGCCTCAGCCAGCGCGGCATTGAACAATTGACCAGCAGGACCAACGAAAGGCCTTCCCGCCATATCTTCCTGATCGCCCGGCTGTTCGCCGACAAACATCAATTTGGCATTTTTAAGACCTTCGCCGAAAACCAACTGTGTCGCTGGTCCATAAAGCGGGCAACGCCGACACCTTGCAGCCTCGGCATGAAGCGAAGCGAGAGTATCGATTGCTTGTGGCTTAATTTCCCGTTCGACCATTGCCACTTCCCTGTTCCTTGCCGACTGGATCAGTTCCGAAACCAATGCGGTTTCTGGCATATTGTGCCAGTATTTCTTGGGCATTTCCTTCAGCATCGCCTTCACTTTCAACCGCGCTGGATTGAAGATTGAGCCATAATAGGTCTTCCACTGATCCTCGATGATGTCCGCTGACGGTGCATCTTCCTTTCGTGCCGCTGGCCCTTCTTGAAGCGTGTTTTTGTCCCAATGGATGGACAGTTGTGGTGTTAAAATCGACCATTGCATCCCTGCAAAACGCCGCACGAAGAAGGCGGCGTTGGTCCGCACAATATGATGCTCGGGCTCAAACCATGCGATAAAATGTTCGGCGCCATCCTGCTCGACGCGGCGAAAGCGGACGAACGCGCGCATCTTGTGGATGTCGCGACGCACCGTCTTTGCCATCATCTCAAGCTTGCGAAGCAGCGGGTCGGTTTGATCGCCCATATGGCTTCGTCGTGCCTTGAGATCGATCAGCAATTGATACAGCAACCCAAAGCGTTCGGGGTCCGAATGACAGATGACGGTACGCGCCAGTTCGGCGAACCCCTTTGGCACGCCGATTGTCGATCCCTCGATTGAGATGTCTGGACTCGCAAACAAATCGGTTTTCTGCTCGCCCACCTGCCAGACTATGTCTGCAGGCCGCGCACCAAGGCGCAGCAACCCCCGGCACTGATCACGCCATCCGTCGAAGTCATCCTCTGCTCCCAGGCGCGCCGTAATCATCCGAACAGTTCCAATTGCTCAACCTTCGGGGCAATAGTTGCGCGCAGATGCTCCATATCGGTGAGGCCACCCGGGCTCCATCCTTCGGCGACCAGAAATGGCCGGATTTTGGTAATCGAAACCGTCAGCCGTCCAACATCTTCCAGCCGTAATCGCCGCCAGCGCCGCGCTTTGATGATGGCATCGACCGCTTTGGTGCCAAGCCCGGGGATGCGCCACAGCATCGCCTTTGGCGCGCGGTTCACGTCGACCGGAAACTGCGCGCGGTGCTTCAAGGCCCAAGCCAGCTTGGGATCGATATCGAGCGGCAACATCCCGTCTGCCTCCGCCGCATCGACAACCTCCTGCGGGGCAAAGCCGTAAAAGCGCATCAGCCAATCGGATTGATACAGCCGGTGCTCACGCATCAGGGGTGGACGTTGCAGCGGCAAAACAGCACTCGCATCGGGGATCGGGCTGAACGCCGAATAATA
>JBGSPK010000214.1:0-7263 GCA_041738665.1 Sphingorhabdus sp.
ATTGCACGGTCGATGGCGGCTATCGAGTTGATGGACCAAAATCTGGTCCCAGCCGTCCTTAACAGCGCCATTTGAACCTGGCAGGGCGAAAATATAGGTTCCGCGTGCCAGCACGGCACAGGCACGCGACTGGATGGTCGACGTTCCAATGCTAGCATAGCTGAGCCAACGGAAAAGTTCACCGAATCCAGGAATATCCTTTGTCTTCACACGGTCCAGCGCCTCGGGCGTCACATCGCGTCCGGTTAGGCCGGTGCCGCCGGTTAAGATTACGACGTCGATGCGCTCGTCATCGATCCAGTTGTGTAATCGCGAGGTTATCTTCGCAGTGTCATCACGCAAGATCGCGCGTTCGATTATGTGATGGCCCGCGGCCGTTATACGCTCGGCAAGAATATCGCCGCTGCTATCATCATCCGCAGTTCGGGTGTCAGAGACGGTCAACAGCGCAATGTTCACTGGCTTGAACGGGCGGCTTTCATCGAGCGGCAATATTGCCTCCATAGGCGCGGCGCGATGCGACATGCCCGTTGGCGTCTGGGAATTTGGGCCAGAGATATTGGGCTAGGCCATTCATACTTCCCGATGCCTTGTTCTCGCGCATCTCGTAGATCCAGTAATTGCGGAGGATGATGGCGACATAGCCGCGCGTTTCCCAATAGGGGATTGATTCGATAAACAGCAGCGGGTCACCATTATCGCGGATTTCAGTATTCCAGCGTGTGACCGGTGTCGGCCCTGCATTATACGCGGCAATGACTTTCGGCAAAAGGCCACCCGTTGATGGCAAGTCGCGCAATTTTTCGAGGTAAGACTGACCATATTCGAGATTGACCGCGGGACGGTCGAGTTCGGATGCCGCCAACGAAATCCCGCGTGCCCGCGCCATATCCTGCGCGGTGCCGGGACGGACTTGCATCAGGCCGCGCGCGCCTGCAGGGCTGATAACGTCGGTCTTGAAAGATGATTCCTGCAATGTGTGCGCGTAAACCAACGCCGGCTCGACGCGCCATCCGCCAGTTGGCTCCCAGTTGGGCATCGGATAACGTGCCATCGCATTACTCTGGTCCCGCGAAGGGCCATAATGCCCCATCCAGAACTGGGTCGACGCAAGATTAAGTGACCCAGCCAGCTGCGCCAGATTAGCGTGTTGCCGCGCATCGCCAATTTTGGCTTGATACCGCAGTGCCTCGTCAGCAAGCTTGGTCTGACCGATTTGGGTAAGGCCTACGGCAAGCACAGCATTCTGCTGGTCCTTCAGACTGTTCCAATCCAGCTTAGAAACTTTAGCGGTTTTGCGCGCAATTGGCTCCATTCCGAGCGATTCGCTGGCCAGCAATCCGTAAAATGTTTCAGGAAGCTGCGCTGCACTCTGCATACGCGGCTGCACCTGATGCGGCTGCTTGGCAGCCATCGCGGCGCGGGCGCTCCAGAATAATCCGGCCGCCTTCAAATCGTCATTAGCGGCCTGCCGCGATACGGCATCGAACGCCTCGAATGCGGCGGCATAATCTTTCAGGCGCCATGAGGCGAGGCCATATGCCCATGCTGCCTGCGTTCCCCATTCGCCACCTGCCGCACGGGCGATACTGGCCAAACGCTTGGCCGAGGCATCGTCGTTTTCGATATAATAAGACCAAGCAACGCGATAGCGCAGTTCGGTTAGCGCTTCGGCTGAAAGCTCACCGGCTTTGTTTTCCAGTATGCGTTCGGCGGATGTCGGATCATCATTCTTGATGAATATCTGAAGCTCGCTCCGCAACGCATCGCTGGCAATATTGTCCGGCAAATCGCGTTTGGGCGCGCCACCGAGCCATGAAAAACGGCGAATACCTGGCCGATCGGGCAGGGCATCGGCTCCACGCTTGCGCGCCATAGTCGCGAGTTGCTCGGCTTGGGGAAGATAGGGAGCAGAGTGCAACAGCGCCTGCAACTGCCCAGCATCGACCTTGGGGCTGTTTGGCGCGAGATACAGTTCTGCGCGGGCCATGGCCGCCATCGGCCCTTGGGGCATCCGGTCAATCAATTTGGAAGCATCTTCCCACTTTTGTGCGCGAAGTGCTGCGAATATTTCCGAATAAGCGCTTTGCTCTGATTTGCTGAGGACGGTTGGAGCGGGCTGGGCGGATACAATCGACCGAAAACCCTCGCTGGTGTTCGCCTGAACCGTCGCTACGGGTGAAAACGCCAGAACCGTCGCAAGCAATTTAAATCGTTTCACAGGCCAGCCCTTTTCGCGAACATCTGCAAATCTTTCCACGCTTGTGCCTTCATGGCAGGTCGCGCAATTAAAGTTCGCGGATGAAATGTCGTCAGAACCGCGATATTGCTGCCGTCATGGTTAATTTTCCGTAACTCCGCACGCGCTTTCATAAGTTCCTCGTCGAGCAGAGCCTTGCATGCCGTCGAGCCGAGCAGGATCGCGTATTTGGGCTTTACCAACCCGATTTGATAGCGCGCAAATTCGGCCAGACCAGAGAGTGCATTTTCAGGAATTTCTGCCGTTGGCGGAATGGTCGTGGCAAGCGTCGTCCAATAGCAATCAGCCAAATCGATATCGATAGCCGCCAGCATCCGTCCCAATAACATGCCGGTTGCGCCGCTTCCAAGTGTTTCAGCCCCAAGCTCGTCGTGATCAGGCAGGTCCGAGATTATCATGACCTCACTTGTTGCAGGCCCGACCGGCGATACGAAACATGTGCCAAAATCATTTCCAGGCAAAGCAATGCCACCTGCTACCATCGCCTTCAGACTATCGATATCCAACGGCCAATCTACAGCAGGCTTTGCAGGTGCAGGGGGGGGCATTTGCTGCACAGCAGACGCCGTAGTCATCGATATCTCAATCGCTGCTGCTTTGGCGTCAAGCTCAAGCCAGTTCACTGGCAAATCGCCAACAGCTGCGTCTACACCGGCGAGTTCCCACCAGCCGTTAAGCGATTCTACCAAGCCGGATGCGGCAATCTGCCCCTGTGGGTCCATATTCTCTTTCAGTCACCGGTTGACGACAGGGTCAATTGCTTGGCATGGCAATTTCCGCAAGCTGTTCGTTTAACGCGATGGCCTGAATGACTAGCGGGGTAAAGGATAAAGGCGATGAGTGAACGGGAATCGATGCCCTATGATGTGGTGATTGTCGGTGCGGGGCCTGCAGGGCTTGCCGCAGCGATCCGTATCAAACAGAAATCGCCTGACACGACCGTTTGCATCCTCGAAAAAGGTTCGGAGGTCGGTGCCCACATTTTGTCGGGCGCGGTGATTGATCCCAAGGCTTTGGACGAGTTGATCCCCGATTGGCGCGATCAGGGATGTCCGCTTGCGGAGGTTCCGGTGAACGACAACCAGCACTGGATTTTGACGAAGACCGGCAAGTTCAATATCCCGCATTTTCTGACCCCTGGTTTCATGCACAATAAGGGTACGTACACTGCGTCGCTTGGCAATGTCTGTCGCTGGCTGGCCGGACAGGCTGAAAATCTGGGCGTTGAAATCTTTCCAGGCTTTGCCGCTGCCGAAATTCTCTACAATCCGGACGGTTCGGTCAAAGGCGTTGCAACGGGTGATATGGGTATCGCGCGCGATGGTAGCCACAAGGCGGACTATATGCCGGGCATGGAATTGCATGCGAAATATACATTCTTTGCCGAAGGCGTGCGCGGGCATCTGACCAAGCTGTTGAAACCGCAGTTCGCACTCGACAAGGATTGTGAGCCGCAGATTTATGGAATCGGCATCAAGGAATTGTGGGACATTCCAGCTGAGCAACATCATGCTGGCCGGGTTATCCATAGCCAAGGTTGGCCACTAAGCGATGCCAATGGCGGTGCGTTCCTCTATCATCAAGCCAACAATCAGGTTGCGCTTGGGTTTGTTGTCTGGCTGAATTACGCCAATCCTTATCTATCACCGTTCGAAGAGCTGCAACGTTGGAAAACCCATCCGGAGATTAAAAAGATTCTTCAGGGTGGTCGCCGCGTTTCATATGGGGCCCGTGCAATCAGCGATGGCGGGTTCCAGTCAGTCCCGAAACTTGCTTTTGCTGGCGGCGCGCTGATTGGCTGCACCGCTGGTTTCCTTAACGTGCCGCGCATCAAGGGTACACATACTGCAATGAAATCGGGGATGCTGGCGGCGGACGCTGCGGTTGAGGCATTGGCTGCTGGCCGCGAGCATGACGAGCTGTCGACTTATCAGTCGGGCTATGAAAATAGCTGGATTTACAAGGAATTGCAGATCGTACGTAACGTGCTGCCGCTTGTCGAGAAATACGGTAACTTCTGGGGAACAATGTTTTCTGGTATCAACATGTGGCTCGAAAACTTCGGTATCCGGATGCCGTTCACGATGAAGCATCATCCCGACCACAAGGCGCTTAAGAAGAAAAATGCGGCGACGCCGATCGATTATCCCAAGCCTGACAATGTGTTCAGTTTCGACCGGCTGTCATCTGTGTTCCTCTCGAACACCAATCATGCCGAAGACCAGCCGGTGCATTTGCAGGTCAAGGATATGGACCTGCAAAAAAATAGCGAATTCATGGAATTTGCCGGGCCGTCCGCACGTTACTGCCCTGCAGGGGTTTATGAGTGGATTGAGGAAGAGGGCAGGGAACCTCGGTACCAGATCAATTCGCAAAACTGCGTCCATTGCAAGACATGCGATATCAAAGACCCTAACCAGAATATTAACTGGGTGACACCGGAGGGTGGCGGTGGGCCCAACTATCCCAACATGTAAGCTTGCCTTGCTCGCCGGGTTGGCAGTGTTGCCATTTCCGGCTTCGGCGTCGAAGGTTCCGCCCGCAGAGCAATATGTTGCAGCGCGGATTGCTGAAATGAGCCATGAAAACAATGAAGCTTTGGCGATATTTCTGAAGCTTTATAAGCTGTCGCCCGACAGCCCAATTTTGGCTGACCGTATTTTTGCAACCGCCATCAGGTCAGGCGATATGCCGTCGGCCTTGCGCGCGGTACGGGCACAGGAATTGAGCGGCGCCGTTTCCAGCGAGGCCCCCTTGCTGCTTTTTGCCGACGCATTTAGGCAGAAAAAGTGGAGCATGGCATCTCTAGCCGTTGACGAGCTTTCGGATCAGAGCACGTTCTCGTTTATGGCCCCAATGTTGCGCGCCTGGCTTTCGGTGGCGCAAAATGAAGATTATGAGCTGCCAGTCGCGTCGGATGATGCGATGTTCGATTATTATGCAACCGACCAGCGCGTGTACCTGCTTCTTGCGACCGGACAAATCGCGAAGGCGAAGCTCGGCCTTCGTAATATGGCATTGGTTGGCGGGGATCCGATGCGCGATCTTTACCTCATGGCCGCGCCAATTGTTGCGGCTTCAGGGGACAAATCCTTCTCCGAAGCTTTGTTGGGAACAGCCCTCGGCCCAGACAATACACGCACTCCCGAAGCAGCAGCGATACGTGGACGGCCGCTTCGGTTGACATCCGAACAGGGACTTTCTGCGCTCCATAATCGCATCGCATCTGCCTTACTGGAGCAACAGATTGCTGAACCTGCATTAACACTTGCCCGCATTGCGAGTTGGTACGAGCCAAGCAGCGAAGCGGCGCGACTTACGACAGCGAATGCGATGCTCGAGTTAGGCGACGACAAGGCTGCACTGGCATTGCTCGATTCTGTACCCGTGACGTCTCCTTATTGGTCAAATGCCGTTGCTTCAAAAGTTGCGACGCTTCAAGCTGGCGGCAATGCGCAAGGCGCTTCAAAGCTTGCCGGCGAGGCCTCGGCGACCGCTCCAGACTCGCTGCCTTTGGCGACTTTAGCGGCGCAAACCCGACAAATTGGCGGCCAATTGGCAGAGGCGGTCGCACAATACCGGCAGATTGTAGCGCGTTCGGAACAGGGTAGTTATAGCCCTCGGCAACGGGCAGACTTTAAGTTGTTGCTCGCATCGTCGCTCGACAGCTCGGGTAATTGGGATGAAGCAAAAAAGGAGTTGGAGGCCGCCCTCATCCTCGATCCCAACAACGCGCGTGCCTTGAATTATCTTGGCTATGCGCTTTTGGAACGCAATGAAGAACCTGCGCGCGCCGCGCAGCTTGTTGCAACGGCCTATAAGCTTCAGCCAGATTCCGCCGCGATAACCGACAGCATGGGTTGGGTCCATTTCCAACAGGGCCGGATACGCGATGCTGTTCTGCTATTAGAGAAGGCAGCCAAAGCCAACGGCAATGACCCGGCAATCAACGAACATCTCGGAGATGCCTATTGGCAGGCAGGACGCAGGCGTGATGCGCGTTATGCGTGGCAAGTGGCCGCCGAGGTGGCCGAAGGAGATATGGCCGCCCGCATTCGTGCCAAAATCAATGTTGGACCCGCAGCAGGTCACCCGCGCCAGTGATGCCAGCCGCAAGCGAAATTGCATATGCCAAAATCAATCTGGCGCTGCATGTCCGGCTGCGGCGTGAAGATGGCTATCATGAACTTGAAACCCTGTTCGCATTTGCCGAGGACGGCGACCGGTTAACGGTGACGCCTGCCGATGAGGACCGGCTGACCATCAGTGGTGAGTTCGCCTCAGGCTTGACGACCGGACCCGATAATCTTGTCCTGAAAGCTCTGGCATCTGTACGCAAATCATTGCGCGCCGCACAGCCGAAGGTTCCGCCGCTTGCCGTGCACCTCGAAAAGAAATTGCCGGTTGCCTCGGGCATTGGCGGCGGTTCGGCGGATGCTGCGGCATTGATACGATTGGTAGAGCGACATTTCCAATTGGGCTCTGATAACCAGACGCTATTGCGCGCCCACCTGCATCTCGGGGCGGATGTCGGCGCCTGCATCGTGAGCCAGACGCAGATCGGGTTCGGGACCGGGGACGATCTGCACATGGTCGACACGGACGAACTCAAACACCAACCCATGCTTCTGGTTAACCCCCGCATTCCTCTTCTTACACAGCAAGTGTTCGCAGGATGGGATGGAATTGATCGTGGTCCGCTTCCAGACGCTCCCGCTTCGCACGTAGCATTTGCAGGACGCAACGACCTCCAGCCTCCTGCGATCGCTTTGGTGCCGGAAATTGGAGAGATTTTGACCTTGCTGAAACAACAGCACGGAAGCGAACTGGTCCGGATGTCAGGTTCTGGCGCGACTTGTTTTGCGATCTTCTCAACAACCGAGGCGAGGGATGCTGCGCGCGATCGAATCGGCAAAGCTTGCCCTCGATATTGGATGATGGCATCCTCGATAAGATGAACGATCCTTGGGTCATCCTCGGGCAACCCTCCAACGGTGGCATTT
>JBGSPK010000225.1:0-3231 GCA_041738665.1 Sphingorhabdus sp.
GGAAGCCCCCTTCATCTCGTTATTCAAATGCGCAGCACACAAGCCGCGCCTTGACGCTATGCCATTTCTGCGTGGTCAAAATGACCTTGCTGGCAGATGAACGGACTTTGCGGGAGCGGGAGTGCGGGGGTGTTTCGAGGCAAGGGTGCGACAAACGGTTGCACGCGCTGCCAGAGACGGTCAGGAGGACCCGAGTATTTTTTCCATCATCGCCCGTTCGAGGCTTTCGTCACCTATCTGGACAAGCTGACGCTCGACCACCACAAAGCCGACCGCGGCGAAGGCGGGCTGCGCCATCAGGCTGGCATGGGTCCATAGGCGAGGTTCTTTTTGCGAACGGGCCTTGTCTTCGATCATAGCGAACAGCCGCCGGAACAGGCCGCTGCCTTGCGCGTCGGGCCGGATAAAGGCGAAGTCGATATAGCCTTCAGGCGCGAGGCTCATAAAACCGACCGCGCGGGTTTCGTCGCGAGCGATGGCAATGACCTGCCCCTCCAAACGCGCCGCCCACTCCTCCCCGCCCCTGTGCTCCGGAACCCACGCCACGCGCTGGCCTTGCGTATATTTGCTGGGACCGTTGCGGACGGCGTCGAACACGATATCGGCGAGGTCGTCATGGTCGGCGGTGGTTGCCCAGTTTAGGGTGTGGGTGCGATTCATGAGGCGGCTTCAACCCGGGCAAGCGAGCCTTGGTAGGACACGATATGGCCCACCATCGGAAGCGCAATTGTGACGTCGAAGCAAAAGCGACCTTCTCGTTGGGTTTCAAAACTGATGCCTTTTGGCAGCAGGGCTTTTGGCAACGGGATACCAAGCGCTGACCAGTGACGCGGCACGAGATTGAGCCTGTCGCCATCAACAACCAGCGCCAATGCAACCTCGACAATTCCGAACCTCTCCATCAACAGATGCTTGTTTCGACCATGACCGCATTGCTGCCGGGAATTAAAAGACTGTCTACCGAAGGTTCGTGTCCATTTTTCACCGTCGCCATCAGGTGTGAATTTGACTGCAACGGGAATCGATTCAGCGGCCTTGGGGAACCCAATGACTGCAGCAACCGTCCGGGCAAGTAGCCCTTGTCCGCGCTGAACACTTGCGGTTCCACTCCACTGGCGTTCATTCAGACTGTCGTGTAATGCTCTGACTTCACCGGGCAGGCTGTCGAAGGCCGAGCCCAGTATACGTCGATAGATGGGTGCGCCCGACAGCTTTTCACGAAATCCTGTGTAGATGCTGCGTGCGGCAAACAGCCCATTGTAATCGGAAAGCTCCAGCGCGTGCGTTGCCGGCCGTGCACCGGGCTCAGGAGGCTGACCGTTGAGCGACCTGCGGATCAGTCCCTCAATTGCCATCGAAGGAATGAAGGGTCCGTCATCGCCCTCGGCCAGCAAATGCCAGCTGCGCTCTACCTTCTCCCCGTTGCTGACGCCCTCTGCACGAACGAACATGCCGCCGCGATGCTCGCCAAATTTCATGAGATTAAGGACAGTGTAGAATAGGCGCGAAAGCGGAACGAACGACGGGAGGTTGAACCAATGGCGTCCCTTGGCAAGCAGATTCAGGATACGGTGCAGGATTTCCGGGACCGGACCCGCGCCCATCCAGATGTCAGTCATAGTCGGATGCTCTGGCGGCAGCACTTGAAGGTCAGGAACATCGACCAGAGAAAAACGGATATTTCGCAGTGGCAAACGACCGGGAACGGCGACCGTGTAACGGATGCTTTCCGCCAATCCAACACCATTGCTAATCACACCGTTACGGGTCAATTTGACGGGTGCTCCTGCATAACCCACCACTGCACGCATGACATTCAGGCCGATGCCCGCATAAGGAGAAGGTGCAATGCCACCTTCGACTTTTAGGATGTCCATCGTTCTGGCCATTTCACGCATTACTGCCGCGGTAAGTACCGGAAAGCTGCTGACGCCCGAAAGCACGAAAACACCTGCTGCTTTTGCTTGCTGATCGAATTGTGAAATGCCGAAAACGAAGTCTGCGCCATCAGCGAAGTCGAGATAATTGATTTTGGCAGCGATACAGGCTTCGACGACACGATAGCGATCGATGCCGTAATCTTGAAACGGCCCAGAGGCGTCGACGACCAAGTCTGGGTTGAGACGGCCAAGCCCATCGACGATGTCGCACCGGTCCAGCGCCAAAGGCAAAGCAACCGCTAAACCTTCGAAATCTGTACAGAAGGCACTGGCCTTTTCTCCATCGCGACCGCAAATAAACAATGTTACCTGCGGGATATTACTCAGAAGTTGGGCCAATCGACCGCCAAAAACCCCATAGCCACCCAAAATCAGTATTTTCATGCCGAATTTCCAGTGCGGGCGATTATAATACGCGGGAACGTAAATGCGCGGGCGGCAGCCAGCAGGTCTCGCGCTTGCCAAATATGCGATACCGGTTTCGAGCGACGAAGCGGTAAATGGGGTCACGCAGGAATGCTGGGATTAGTCGACATACGGCGGCGACTCTCCAAGGCATGCCCAAGCCTTCGTAAATTGAAATCACAGCATCGCTATCTTTGCGGACCAATGTCCCATCAATCACAAGGATTGTCGAGGGATCGGACGGATCAAGGCCATGGCGACGAAACAATTCTGAACCGACTTCGCCTTGCATTGAAGCAAGATAAAACACCTTATCTTGGTCGTGCCTGAGAATGAAATGAGCATTTGCCGAACAAAGTATGCATTCCGCATCGAACAATATGATGCGACCGTCGGGCAGAACGCCTGCAACGCTAGACACTTCGGGCTGGTTCGCATCCATTTCGATCACGGCTGTAGCCTGACATTGCGGCTAAGCCAATGCGATTGGCAAATTGAGCCCACGGCTCACGACACAAAAAAGGCCCCATTAAGGAGCCTGTTTTGTTGGTTGCGGGAGTAGGATTTGAACCTACGACCTTCAGGTTATGAGCCTGACGAGCTACCGGGCTGCTCCATCCCGCGCCACCAACTTGCGATCCATCTCAGGACCGCCAGAAACTAAAAAAGGCGGACATCCGTCGAATGAACGACAGCGGTCCGCCTTTTGAATTATGAATGGGTTCTTCCAATGCACTTACATAATGAGCGCCGGCTGCAATGCCTGGCGACGCCCTACTCTTCCAACGCTTAAGCGGTAGTACCATCGGCGCAGTTTGGTTTCACGGCCGAGTTCGGGATGGGATCGGGTGGGTCACAAACGCTATGGCCACCAAGCAATGAAGCA
>JBGSPK010000367.1:0-12024 GCA_041738665.1 Sphingorhabdus sp.
GCGCCCCGTTATCAGGTCGATCGCAACCATCTCCGGCACCAGCGTGATGTTTGGATTAGCGCGAGCCGCTGCCTCCAATGCCTGCTGCACAGCCCAGCCGGTTGCATCGTCGACATGGACGATGCGCCGATGGCTATGCCCACCTTCTCTGGTCAGATGCCAGTCGCCGCCATCGGCACTATCGAGATTGAATGGAACGCCAAGCTTGGCAAGCCTGTCAATCGCCTGCGGTGCATGCTCGACAACATATTCGACCGTTGCGCGATTATTGAGACCTGCGCCGGCAACCATCGTGTCTTCGATATGGCTCTCAAACGTATCACCCGGTTCAAGAACGGCGGCAATCCCTCCCTGAGCCCAAGCAGTTGCGCCGTCCGAAACCGAACCTTTGGCAAGCACCGCCACCTTGTATTTTTGCGCCAGTTGCAACGCAGCGGTAAGACCCGCCGCGCCCGAACCGATTATGAGGATGTCGGTTTCCATCTATTGACTGCTCGTCAAACGTAAGAATACGTCTTCCAGATCGGCTTCCTTGGTGGTCACGTCGACAATCCCCAGACCAAGCCCCTGCATCGCATTCAAAACCTCGCCCGCATTCATTCGGTCCTTGTTGTAGGTTATTTCCACGACCCGGTCGGCAATCAGCTCCGATTTTTCGAAAGCTGCGTGGGTTGGGGCACTGGTCACATCGCGATCAAGCGTCAGGACCACGGCTTTCTCCCGCGCCATACCAACGAGTTCCTTCGTCGGCTTGTTGGCAATCAGCTTTCCGTGGTTGATGATGGCGATGCGGTCGCAAAGCTGCTCGGCTTCTTCCAGATAATGCGTGGTGAGGACGACGGTCACGCCTTGCTGGTTTAATTCGACAACATAATCCCAAAGCTGCTGACGCAGTTCGATATCGACGCCTGCTGTTGGCTCGTCGAGCACGATGACCGGCGGGGAATGCACCATCGCCTTGGCGACGAGCAATCTGCGTTTCATCCCACCCGACAGGGTACGGGCATAGGCATCGGCCTTGTCCTCCAGCCGGACAGCCTTAAGCAACTCCATCGTTTTACGCTTGGGCTTGGGCACGCCGTACAGCCCCGCCTGCAATTCCAGCGCTTCTTTGGGTGTAAAGAAGGGATCGAACATGATTTCCTGCGGAACGATACCGATTGACGCTTTGGCATTGCGGGGATGCTCGTCAATATCGAAACCCCAGATGCTTGCCGATCCCGCTGTCTTCAGGACCAGCCCCGCCAAGATGTTGATGAGCGTCGATTTGCCCGCACCATTTGGTCCAAGCAGCCCGAATATCGAGCCTTGGACAACGTCGAAGCTGACATCGTCCAGCGCCTGTTTACCACCGGCATATTGTTTTGAGAGATTTTTAATCGATATGGCTTGTTCGGACATCCGCTTGCGATAGCGAAGGCATCGACGCGGCGCAATCACGCGGCGGCTGTCGTCCTGCTTTAATCACCGGCAATGCTCAAATTAACATCAAAACATTATGCATTGTTAACCATCTTCTAAACCCAATCTTTATTATTTCAGGCATATAGCAATTCGTATGTGTGGGGCAAAAATCAGGCAGCTGAAAAAGCTGGGCGCGGCAGTATTTGCCTTAACGGCAGTCATTGCCTGTAATCCAGCCTATGCCGACACCAAGCAAGGCAACGCCGAAGTGACCGTGGTGAGACCGCTTTCCTTCGTTATCGACGACGGTCTCGATTTCGGCAACGTCATCCGCGGAACTACGGCCGGTACAGTCACCATTGCTCCAAACGGCACCCGGACGTCTACTGGCGGCGTCATCCTTGCCAATGGCGGGGGACACAAAGCTGCGAGTTTTGCTGGACAAGGCACGTTCAACCAGCGCGTGGATATTTCGCTTGGCGCAAACAGCATCTTCATAACCGGCCCCGGCGTTCGGATGCGCGTCCGGGATTTTATTATCGGCAGCACCCCGAGCGCGCCGCTGACTACTGCGCCAAGGCGGTTTACGATTGCGGCCCCTACGGGCGTATTCAGCTTCCCTATTGGCGCGACGTTGGAAGTTGGTGCCAATCAGGCACCCGGAAAATATACCGGCACCTGGTCGATTACGCTCAACTATTTCTGAGCCGTTGCAGGCACCCCGCCGCTTTGCTAGGGCGCTGGGCATGACCAAATTTGAACCTGAAACCATCCGTGTCCGTGAAAACCGTGTCGCTTGCGATGGCAGTGGCGATATTCCTGCTGCGCTGGGTCACCCCAAGGTCTGGTTGCAAATCGACGAAAAAGGCTATGTCGATTGCGGCTATTGCGACCGGCGTTTCGTGCTGGTTGGCGGACCTGCGGACAACGGCAAGGGCTAAACCATAATATTACTCTAGCAGCGTGTTGATGTTGATCTGGTTCGTCAACGTCCGGTGAACAGGGCATTTTTCGGCAATCTCGATCAGCTTGGCGCGCTGCTCGTCGTCAAGCGCACCTTCCAGCCGAACGATACGGTCAATCATATCTACGGGCCTGCCATCATTTTCGCCCGGTCGCTCTTCCTTCGAATGCTCAAGCGTCACATGCACCTTGTCCAAGGGCCACCCCTTGCGCGCAGCGTACATTTCGAGCGTTATCGACGTGCAAGCCCCCAACGCCGATAGCAAAAGCTCATATGGCGTAGGGCCATTATCAGTACCGCCAATATCGACCGGCTCGCCTGCCATCCATTCATGCAGGCGCGCTTTAATCAGTTGCGCGTAAACACCATCCGCGCTTTCGACTGTTGTTGTCGGATTCTCGGTCATGGTTCTATTCCCTTCTCACGCTTTGCAGCGGCGATGCGGCGTTTGACATATCCATAAAGCAGCAAATGAAAGCCAAGAGACAGCAGGACAATGATGGCGATGATCTTTGGCGCGCTCAATCGCCACCTCCGCCGCCGTCACAACCGCCACCGTCGCCGGGCGAACAATCGCTCCCGCTGTCGGAAGAAGCCACCGAGCCGCCATCACCGCCATCGCGTTTTTTGGACGCCGCATTTGCCCGAACGCTTATAAATACAACGCCAAGGCTGATCACGACCGCAAGCATGGCAAAACCAAATGCTAAACTCATAAATAGCTCCTTATTCCAGCATCAGGAAATAGTGTGTTGATCAGGTTGCTTCGTCCCCTACATGATCCGGTGGCGCTATCGCTTTGTTCAGCGCATCGCTTGGTAGCTTGAGCGCGCGCAGCATTGCCCATATTTCCTCACGCGCCTTGGGCTGTAACCGGCCCAGTTCGGGAATGGCGTCGAGGTCGAATAGCGTCAGTCCCATTGGAAACAGCTCGCGATAGGTCACGCGCTCGCGCAAGCCGGGAATAACGCGAAAACCAGCAACGGGTGCGATTTTTTGCAGCGCATCCAGAACTTTGCGCTCATTCTTCGTTGCAAAATTGCGTGAACGGTTTTGCATAACCACCCAGTCGAGTGGCTTGGGTCGCAATGCCAACCCCGGCTCTTTCAGATGCTCGACCAATCGGGCGAAATTACCCAGCGTTTTTAGCTCTCCCGTACGCGGATCAATGCGTCCGAGCATGTCGAGATCGATAAAGCTGTCATTCACTGGCGTGACGATGGTGTCGGCCATGAATATCGCCTTGCGCGCAATCGGCGAGTCATGGCCGCCAACGTCGATGATGATGAAGCTGTTATGGATCCGCGCCATCCGCAGCTTTTCCTGCAGCTCATTCTCATTCTGCTGCGCAAGCATGATTTGCTCGGGGCCGGGAAGCCTGACACCATATTCGGTCGCACTCTCCATCCGCGCCCAGAGCGCGCGGTGCAATGTCAATTGCCGCAGGTCGACATCGAGCGCCGCAACTTTTTCGCCCGCATTGCACAACGCAATGCAGGTATGGAAAGCCGAGGTAGATTTGCCTACCCCGCCCTTTTCGTTGGCAAATACAATGATATGACCCTTTGACTGCGTGACCGGATATTTTATCCAGGCTGGCGTTTCGTCAAAGGGTTCGGGGTCGAATTGGACATAGTCCGGCGACCGGGATACAGTCTCGGGTGGCCAGGGCTGTGCCAGAGGTGCAGGCGGCGGAGCCGGTATCGCTTTGCGCCGTTTGAAGCGATCAAATAATCCCAACTGGCATGGCCTCCGTTCGAAAGCGTGATGGCGCAAGGCGAGGTGGGTTTCAAGCGGTTTGGTTTGGACGAAGCTGTAAGCGCGGCATGCTTCCGCTCAATCATCCAGGTACGGCTGGCGAAGCGACTCGCAAATCGCCATCTCCATGGATGAAAGTGACATTGAGCGCACAAGAGAATTCGTCCGTTTTATTATCTTTTTCGGCCTGCTTCCCCAACGCCTCAATTGCTTCGACCGGAAGGTTCAAGCCGATTGCTGTCAGCTTTCTGGCGAATTCAATCGCATTTCTACTTGGCAACACTACGCTGACCATCGCCGACATGTTCGAAAAAAACCGGAAATCTGCAATCCAGCCGTTCAGCACGCCTATCTCTTCGCGCAAGGCATCCAGCAATGTGTGGCGATCGATTGTTGTCACCAGTTCAATCGACAGAATTGCCATAATTATCTGATTGGGACGCCGACCGTCATCATTTACTCCACGGTCACGCTCTTAGCCAAGTTCCTCGGCTGATCGACGTCGGTACCCTTGGCACAGGCCACATGGTAGGCAAGCAACTGCACTGGCACGGCATAAACCAATGGTGCAATCAGAGGATGGACCGACGGCATTTCGATGGTGGCGAGGCACCCTTCTCCGGCTTCGGCGATGCCTTCGGCGTCGGAGATCAGCACGACCTTGCCGCCGCGGGCGCGGACTTCTTGCATGTTGCTGACGGTCTTTTCGAATAACGGGCCTGACGGGGCGAGGACGATGACGGGGACGGCTTCGTCGATCAACGCGATGGGGCCGTGTTTCATTTCGCCCGATGCGTAGCCTTCGGCGTGGATATAGCTGATTTCCTTGAGCTTCAGCGCGCCTTCCATCGCCAACGGATAATCAGGGCCGCGTCCGAGATAGAGCACATCGCGCGCCGGTGCGATCAGGTGTGCCATCGCGGCAATGTCTTCGTCATGCGCCAGCGCGGCGTTCAATGCAGCGGGGGCCTCGATCAGGTGGCGGACGATTTCGCGTTCCTGCGCTGCCGTCAGCTTGCCCTTTTTAAGCGCGAGGTGCGCCGCGAGCGCGGCGAGGACGGCAAGCTGGCAGGTGAAGGCTTTGGTGCTGGCAACGCCGATTTCGGGTCCGGCATGGGTGGGCAGAAGCAAGTCCGCCTCGCGTGCCATGCTCGATGTTGGCACGTTGACGACGACCGCGATGGTTTGGCCATTTTCCTTGCAATGGCGCAGCGCAGCGAGTGTGTCGGCGGTTTCGCCGCTTTGCGAGATGAACAAGGCAAGGCCGCCTTCCTCCAGCACCGGATCGCGGTAACGGAACTCGGACGCGACATCGATGTCGACCGGTACGCGGGCGAAGGTTTCAAACCAGTATTTGGCGACCATGCCCGCGTAGTAGGACGTCCCGCAGGCGACGATGGTGATGCGCTTTACCCCCGCCAAATCGAAATCCATCTGCGGCAATGCGACCGTCTGTTCTAGCGGACGGATATAGCTAGAGAGCGTCTGCGCAACCACGGTGGGCTGCTCAAAAATCTCCTTCTGCATATAATGGCGGTAATTGCCCTTTTCGATCTGCGCCGCCGACACGCCACTGGTGGTGACTTCGCGCTCGACCGGATTATTGTCCTTGTCGAAAATCTGCGCGCCTTCGCGGGCAATGACGACCCAGTCGCCTTCCTCCAGATAAGCAATCTGCTGGGTCAGCGGCGCGAGTGCGAGCGCATCGGAACCCAGATAGGTCTCGCCATTGCCATAGCCGACGACCAAGGGCGAGCCAAGCCGCGCGCCGATCAGGAAATCGGGCAACTGGCGGAAGGCAATGGCGAGCGCAAAGGCTCCGCGCAGGCGGGGGAGGACGGCTTTGACCGCCTCGGCAGGGGAATGGCCAGCCTCGACCTGTTCGGACACCAGATGCGCCACCACCTCAGTATCGGTCTCGCTCTCGAAGGTGCGACCGCGCGCGGTCAGTTCGTCGCGCAGCTGTTTGAAATTCTCGATAATACCGTTGTGAACGAGCGCGACTTCGCCTGTCGCATGAGGATGCGCGTTGCTCGTCGTCGGCGCGCCATGCGTCGCCCAGCGGGTATGCGCGATGCCGATATTGCCCGGCGCATCGTCGGATTTCAGAACATGCACAAGGTTGGCAAGCTTTCCCTCGGCGCGCCTGCGGACAAGCTGGCCGTCATGCACCGTGCAGACCCCGGCGGAATCATACCCACGATACTCCATCCGTTTGAGTCCATCGACCAGCCGGTCGGAAACGGCGGATTTGCCAACAATTCCAATAATTCCGCACATACTTTTATGCTCTCAATCCAGTTTATAGGGGATACGAATGCCAGGCATCTCTGCCGGGAAATCTTTGGTATTTCGTGTCACCAAAACGCGACCGCGAATTTGGGCAGTCGCAAGGATGATGGCATCGGGCGATTTTAGTCTTGGCCGTTCACGACGCAAAGCCGCAGCACGAAGCGAGATTTCGTCGTCAATTTCGTCCAGGCCGAACCGCGACAAAAATTTGATTGCTTCGCGCACCACCGTGTCATTACCTTTGGAGAGAACTTCAATCCACGCCATCCGGCTGACCCACATCCGTGCGCCACTCGCGGCAATGCGCATAATCTCCCGCTTTGCCGGATCATGTTCCAGCAGCGAGTCGATCAAGATATTGGCATCCAGGCTGTAGCCGCTCATGCAGCTTTCTTTTTATGCTTCGCCGCAGCTTTTTTTGTCAACGCAAGATAATGCGCTCGCTCCTTGTCATCATATTCGTCGAACATGTCAGGCGATTCCGCGCGCACCTCTTCATAATCATCGTCCCATGGACGCGTCCATTCCGCGCGGCGCTTGCGATCATATTCAGTGGGCTCGATTTCAACGCCATGCCGCGCCCAAAGTCCGAAATATTTTTCGAACCCGTCCTTGCCGAAAATTTGAAGATACTCGGACACAGCCTCGCGCAACACAGCCGCCCGCGACTTACCTTCGCGCTTTGCGATTTCATCCAGCTTGCGAACATCGTCCGCCGGGACATCTACGAGGAATCTACCCATAATGATATATTGATATCATATCATGATATCATGTCAATTACTTTGAGCCCCTTCGGCCCAACAGCGGTGCGTCATTTTCTGATAGCCGATCTTCAAGCCACGTAATCCACTCTTGATCTTGAGAGTCATAGCCAAAAACTGAAACGGTGAAACCACCTTCCAAACCCGATGCCCAATGTGATAGTTGGAGCGAATAGGTTTTTATGCTTCCAAACCCTAAATGCTCGGCCAACCGACTGGCAGTCTTTCGCGAGCTACCGACATATAGACATCGTCCGTCGAGTTTGTTGTGACGTGGATATTTTATGGCTTTGTCATTGCCGTTCAACGCTACTCTGATCGAATCATTTAGCGCCGCTGGTGAAGCCACATCGCATAATTGGAACTGATATATTGAAAGGAAATTCGATCCGAGATCTGATTTAATTTTCTTGCGCAAATCATCGCACAAAGGCGATTTCAAATCCCGGAATTTCAGCGAATAAATATGTTCAGTCAGTGGTTTTATCGCTTCGATTTTATCAGCAATTCTTCGCAAGTTTTCTGCGGTGTTGTGCGACAAATCGTGCTTCACTTCCTCTCCGCTTTCTTCTTCCGCATCGCGTCGTGAAAGCGATCCGCCCAACCGGGCTTTACCAGTTGCTCGGCGCGGACCATGCGGAGTTCGCCGTCGGCTACGTCGCGCGATACTGCGCTACCCGCTGCCACTATTGCGTCTCGACCGATTTTGACCGGCGCGATTAGCGCGCTGTTCGAGCCGATAAACGCGCCCTCGCCGATCACCGTCTGATATTTGAAATAGCCATCATAGTTGCAGGTGATCGTGCCCGCGCCGATGTTCGCGCCCGCACCGATATTGGCGTCTCCGAGATAGGTCAGGTGGTTGGCCTTGGCACCCTTGCCCAGATGCGCTTTTTTGGTTTCGACGAAATTGCCGATCTTGGCCTTTTCCTCCAGCACGGTGCCAGGGCGCAGCCGCGCAAAGGGGCCGATTTCGCAGCCGCTGGCAATCTGCGCGCCTTCGATATGACTGTTGGCACTTATTTTGACATTGTCCGCGACGGTCACACCCGGTCCGAAAAAGACGTTCGGCTCGATCAGCACATCGCGGCCCAGCTTCGTGTCCCAAGCGAACCACACCGTCTCCGGCGCCATTAACGTCGCGCCGTCCTCCATCGCCTGAACGCGCCTGCGCGCCTGCCATTCGGCCTCCATCGCGGCCAGCTCTCCCCGACTGTTGATGCCGGTTACGTCATAGGGGTTGGTCTTGACGACATAGCAGTGCCGCCCGTCCTGCACAGCGATGTTGACGATATCGACGAGGTAATATTCGCCCGCCGCATTGTCATTACCGACACGCGCGAGCAAAGGAAACAGGTCGCGCGATTTGACCGCCATCAGGCCGCTATTGCACAGCTTGGTTGCGCGCTGCGCCTCGGTCGCGTCTTTGTGCTCGACCATCCATTCGATTCGGTCGTTCTGCGTGACGATCCGGCCATAGCTTTGCGTGTCTTCCGGTTCGAAACCAAGCACGATAACTGCGGGGTCATCGTCTTCGTGCAAACGGTCGATCATCAATTGCATCGTGCTTGTCGGCACGAAGGGCACGTCGCCATAGAGGATCAGCACATCGCCGTCGAAGCCCGCGAGCGCCGCCTCGGCCATCTGCACCGCATGACCGGTGCCATGTTGCGGCTCCTGCACCGCAAGCTCCGCTGAACCCGCCAGTGCCGCCTCCAGCTGTTCCTTGCCGCTGCCTACGACTACAACCTTTTTCGCCGGGTTCAGAGCATCGACCGCGTCCATCAGGTGCATCAGCATTGGGCGCCCCGCAATCGGGTGCAGCACCTTGTGCAGGTCGGACTTCATGCGGGTGCCCTTGCCCGCGGCGAGGATAATTGCGGCTATCTGTGTCATGGGCTGCGTCATGCCAGCAAATTGTTGCGGTTTCCACCACTTGCCGCCAATTGGAGGAGATATGACAAAATT
This sequence comes from Sphingorhabdus sp., assembly GCA_041738665.1. Taxonomy (GTDB): domain Bacteria; phylum Pseudomonadota; class Alphaproteobacteria; order Sphingomonadales; family Sphingomonadaceae; genus Sphingorhabdus_B. The sequence continues at coordinate 9,151 of JBGSPK010000367.1, forward strand.
TCCCTTCGACATCATCGGCTTCGATCTGGATGGCACCTTGGTCGATACCAGCGGCGACCTGACTGCCGCGGTCAACCATGTGTTGGGTAGCGTCGGCAGGCCGTTGCTGTCGTCAGAAACGGTGAAGCAGCAAATCGGAGGCGGCGCGAAGCTGATGCTTCAGCAGGGGCTGGAGGTGACCGGCGGTATTCCCGGCAACGACTTCAAACCGCTCTACAAACAGATGCTTGGCTATTATGAAGCCAATGTTTCGGTCCACAGTCGGCCGTTCGATGGCGCGCTGGCATTGCTGGATGAACTCGACGCTATGGGCGTGCAGTACGCGGTTGTGACCAACAAGTTCGAAAGCCTTGCGTTAAAGTTGCTCACCGACCTGAACCTCGCGCACCGCATGGGCTGCATCCTCGGCGCGGATACATTAGGCAAGGAAAACGCCAAACCATCCGGCGCGCCGATATTCGAGATGGTTAAACGCTGCGGCGGCGGACGTGCAGCCTATGTGGGCGACTCAATCTACGACGTCATGGCGGCAAAAAATGCTGACGTGCCGAGTGTGGCGGTCAGCTTCGGATTTCTGCATGGGCCGGTGGAGGAGTTGGGCGCGGATGTGGTGATCGACCATTTCGATGAACTTATATCAATGCTCAAGCAACTGGCTTAACCTTTCCGCCACTTCACCCACAGATGCCGTAATAACATCAGTGGGGGCATCCTTAGCCAGTGGGAGCGGATGTAAAAACCGAGCCGGGTAAATTTGCGGGTGCTCCTACCCCATCCATCGCGAGCAGTGAGTCGACGAACAAATAAATTATCAGCCTGCAAAGCGTTCAACTCATCTCCAGGTGTTTCATTGCGCCCGACGACCATTATCAGGCTATATCGCGTGGCCCAATATTCCGGATAGCTTCCGGTTTCGGTTCCAAACAATCTGTTGGCTAACCGGAGGGCACGCGAAACCGCAAAGGTCAATTCGTGCCATCCCGCGTTGTAGGACATATTGCCCCAAAACTCCTCACTGCTGGAAAATTCGGTGACAAGGCAATGGATGTCCCAAAGGTTCCGCAATCCACCGTCCAATTCTCCGTCGGCGAGCAGATGCGCGGCGCTGTGGATTACCATGTCGGCTGGGCTAAAAACATATAGCCCGTTCTCCAGCCGCATCGCATCCGCCAGCATCGCCGCGGCATCGGGTTTCGGCCGCGCGGTCAGCGGCAAGATCGTGTGGTGCACATCGATCATGCGGTCGCGCTCTTTGTGGATCAGCGGCGGCAGTTCATGCATGTGGTCGCGATAATAGGAGTCGTCATAGGTGTTTTCCTTCACCCACTCCCATCCCGCATCCAGCAGCGCGGCCTCGACTTGCGGCAAATCCTCACGCGCCACCATGATGTCGAGATCACCGATGTGGCGGCCTTCCGACGCTTTCAGGCCAGCGGCGGCGTAGGCGGTGCCTTTCATCAGCACAACCTTGCCGGGATAATCGGCCAAAGCGCGACGCGCGCAGTCGGCTTCCCATAAAGCGGAACGGCGCTGATATTCAGCGTTGATGCGGGCCTCTTCCAAAATACGCTGAACGGCATCGGGAACAGCCAGGCCCGACAGCCGCCGCGCAAGCGTTCCAATTAACTGCTCGGCGCGCGCCATTGCGAGCAAAGCGGTCCAGCCGTCTGCGTCCAGTGTCGCTGTACTGGAAGGATCGCGCAGTGCATCAACGAGGAGCATTGCGTAGCGCTTCATGCAAGTTCGCTCCACAGCCGGTCAACCAGTGCTTCGGCTTCCTGACCGTCGCGATAATCGACAGCACGTGCGGGCACCGTCTTGATAAAGCGGGTCAAGGTCGTGAAACCCGCCTCGCCCAATGCAACATAATTTGTCGATGCTTGCGTCAGCCGAATGAACACTTCGCTCGGCAAGATTTCCCGAACGGCGGGATCAAAACCAAAGCTCGGAAACAGCAGCAGCGCTGGCTTGGCCGGTTGCGCCATTGCATGGATGGCATCCCGCGCTGGTACCAGATGGCGGATGTCGCCCTTGGGCGTCCCCTGCATCAACGGGCCAAAACGCCCGTCCAAGGCCGTGACCTGCATCGCGCCGATAGCCTCATTTTTCAGGCTGATTAGTCGCGGAAACGGCACCGCGTCACCGGTCACCAGATCAATGAGCACAAACTCGTCGCCCATGAATCGCCAGCCCTTGCACCCGAGCATTGCGGCCAGTGTCGACTTGCCCGATCCCGATGCACCGGTCATGATCAGCGCCTTGCCATCCTTTTCGACTGCGCTCGCGTGCAACAAAAGATGCCGCCGCCAGCCCAAAGCCATTTGCAAATTCATCGCCATTTCAGCGGCAAGCAGCGCCTGCGCCAATGGCAACGGCGCAGCGTCGGGCAACACGTAATCGCCATTGATACTGACAGCAGGACGGATGAAACGGCGCAGAAAACTGACGGCCTCCAGCCGAACCGAATAATCAGGGATGTCGGGCGTGGGATAGTCCCGGTAAAGTTCTGCCAACTGCGCGAGCGGCCTTTGCCATGCCGACCCGATACGAAACGCCGCCGGTCCCACTTGAACCCGGAATTCATGCATGCCGACGTTCCAGCAGGCCAAGCGCTGCGAGTTCTTCGAGCCGCGCTGAAACAATCGCTATCGCGTCCGAAGCATCGAGTTCAAAGCTGTTTGCCAACCGAGCAGCGACATCTTCGGCGCTGAGGAATTCATCGCCCATCACCGTCAATATTTCCGGTATGGGTTCTGCAACGATATGCGTAATGCCTGACCGCCTTTGATAGATAAGCGTCATCTGATCCAGCGGCTCAACCAAAAGCCCGTCCGCTTGCCCGGCTTTAAATGTTGGTGATGGCGAACCCGTCAT
>JBGSPK010000268.1:0-4850 GCA_041738665.1 Sphingorhabdus sp.
GTCGGGTGCGAAGTGGCTGGCGAAGGCGAAGGGCAGGCCCAGCGCGCCTGCAACCTGCGCGCCGTAGAGGCTGCTGCCCAAGATGTAGAGTTGCACATTCGCGCCTGCACCGGGCGTGGCGACAATGCCGGTCTGGCCGTCGTCGGCGAAGTAGCTTTGCAATTCCATCACATCGCGCGGGAAGGCATTGGGGTCGCTGTCGAGTGTCCGGCGGATGGCAGCAGCGACGCGTTGGTCGCTGCCGGGGGCGCGGCCCAGTCCCAGGTCGATGCGTCCAGGGTATAGTGCGTCCAATGTGCCGAACTGTTCAGCAATCACCAAAGGCGAATGATTGGGCAGCATGATGCCGCCCGAGCCAACTCGGATTGTTTTCGTCGCAGCGGCGATATGGCCGATAACGACGCTGGTCGCGGCGCTGGCGATACCGCGCATGCCGTGATGTTCGGCAACCCAGTAGCGCGCGAAGCCAAGACCTTCGGCGTGGACGGCGAGATCGGCGGCATTGGCCAAGGCGGTGGCGACATTGCTGCCTTCAACGACAGGGACGAGATCGAGCAGGGAGAATTTGGTCATATTGCTTAGATGGGTGCGTGGCTCCGCAAAGCCAAGCGCAATCGACTATCGACGAGCGGCGTGCCATAGAATGCGAGATGCTGACCGATCTGTACGCACCTTTTCTGCTCACGACGTTGCTCATCGAGTTGACCCCCGGCCCGAACATGGCGTGGCTGGCGCTCACCAGTGCCAGTAATGGTAAGCGGTCGGGCTTTGCCGCTGTGGCCGGAATTGCCTTGGGGTTGGCATTGCTTGCGGCTGCATCGGCTGCGGGTCTGGCCGAACTGGCAACGCGCTCTCCCTTTGTCTTCGGCCTGTTGCGATATGCGGGAGTGGCCTATCTGCTGTGGCTGGCGTGGAAAGCGTGGACGGGCGAGGAAGAACTGTCGCCCGACATCGCTAACCAAAATGCGTTTGGAGCATGGTTCCGGCACGGACTGTTGCTGAATTTGCTGAACCCGAAGGCAGCGGTGTTTTTCGTCACTGTGCTGCCTGCCTATATTGCGGCAGACGCTCCGGTCGGGCCACAGACGGCGCTGCTTTCAGCAAGCTATGTTGTGATTGCGACCGCGATCCACCTGATCATCGTGGCGTTCGCAGGGCACGCACATAATTGGATATCGGTTGGCAACCGAAGCCATGTCATCCGTCGTTTTTTTGCAGGCTTGTTGGCCACGATTGCGATCTGGTTCCTGATCAGCACCGCCTGATGCTTTTCACAAATTCCTCACCTTGCCGTCATGGTTTTCTTTTCGGGACTTGGCATGAAGTCGCCGCTAAAAGCACCAATTGGAAGGAAATAAAATCATGACAACCGAACGAAGTCCCGGATGGAAATTGTTCCTTGCCGGTATAATCGGCATCGCCCTCGTCATCCCGTTGATGATGGTTTACGCGCTGGTTTGGGACCGGCAGGAACAATCCAACGTCGCGCAAAACTCGATTGCCGCAGGTTGGGGCGGGCCGCAAACGGTGGTCGGACCTGTGCTGGTTATCCCTTATACCGCGAATAGCGTTGAGACAGTCGACCAGAATGGCCGCCAGACGACGCGAACGGTTCAGGTGACCAAAGAGCTCTTCCTTTCACCCGAAACGAACACGCTCACCACCAATTTGAAGCCTGATCGTAAGAAAAAATCGATTTACGAAAGCGTTCTTTTCGTGGCCGAAAATAGCGGGACGGCGCGATTTGCGTTACCCGCAGATTTTTCACGTTACGGCATAGCGCGGGACGCGTTGAACCTTAGAGGGGCTGAACTGCGTTTTGGTATTTCCGACGCACGCGGACTTCAGGCCGACAGTAAGGTCGTCGTAAATGGGACTTCGCTTGAATTGCAACCCGGTAAAGGATTGGCGGCATCCGGCGGTTCCGGCTTTTTTACGTTCGTTGATTGGGACGCCGCCAGCCCTATGGAAGTAAGTTACAGCTACGCCATCCGTGGCAATAAGACGTTGACGATGGTACCTCGTGGCGGTCAGACAAAATGGGAAGTGAAATCGTCATGGCCGAGCCCAAGCTTCGCGGGTGATTTCCTGCCGACCAAGCGCGAAGTTAAATCGTCGGGGTTCACGTCGAGCCACGCTGTTACAAATTTGGCGCTCGGGCAGGCCTTGGTTTTAACCGAAGATTTGGGGGCACCGAACCCCATCGACAGCCGGAACTATTCTTCAAGCGTTATGGTGCAAGCTGCGCCGAGCGCGGGCGGACCAAGTCAGGCGGCTTCCATCGGGCTGATCGAACCCGTCGATCTCTACAGCCAAGTCGACCGATCGGTGAAGTATGGTTTCCTGTTTATCGGCTTTACCTTTTTGGCATTTCTGATGTTTGACGTCATCGCAGGAGCCAAGGTTGCGGCGGCGGAGTATCTGCTGACCGGGGCCGGGCTAGTACTGTTCTTCGTGCTGCTACTTGCCTTTGCCGAAGTGGTTGGCTTCATGTGGGCCTATCTGATTGCAGGCGGTGCCATAACGGGCTTGCTCACGGCCTATTCTGCAGCGGTGCTTAAAAGCTGGATGCGGGCGCGGTTTATCGGCGGATTGCTGGTTGGACTATATGCTACGCTCTATGTGCTGCTGAACCTCGAGGCTTACTCGCTGATTATCGGTTCGTTGCTGCTCTTTGTTGCTCTCGCAGTGGTGATGTGGGCAACCCGCGCCATCGATTGGGGTGCAAAGCGCGAGATTGCCGGCGAACCTAGCGCCAGCGCAGCATAGATCGGTCGAGTTGTGAGACGGATCGGACGCCCATGAGTTTCATGTCGCGTTCGATCTCGTCGCGCAGCTTGCGGACGATGCGCCTGACGCCGGGCTCACCGGCTGCGGCCAGGGCATACAGATATAATCGCCCGCCGGAGCACGCCGTTGCTCCGGCAGCGATCGCTTTAAGGACATGGCTGCCGCGCCGGACACCGCCGTCGCAGATGATGTCGATCTTGCCGCCAACCGCATCGGCAATTTCGGATATCTGATCGAACGGCGAGCGCGAGCCGTCCAGCTGCCGTCCGCCATGGTTCGACACCATGATCGCGGTCGCGCCAATATCGACCGCTCGTTTAGCGTCATCGACCGACATGATGCCCTTCAGGCAAAACTGCCCACCCCAATCGGCGCGGACCTTCTCGGCCATTTTCCAGTCCATTGAGGTATCGAGCATCGTATTGAAATATTCCGCAACCGACACCGCGACATTGGTTCCCGCATCGACATGGGTTTGTAGGTTGGGCAACGCGAATTTCTCGCGAAACATATAATTGAGTGCCCACATCGGGTGGATGGCATAGCTTAACACTGAAGCGGGCGTGAAGCGCGGCGGGGATGTGAACCCGCTGTTGAGGCATCTCTCCCGATTGCCAGAAACAATGGTGTCCACGGTCAACGCAATCGCGTCGAACTTCGCTGCCTTGCAGCGCTCAATCATCGACGTGTTAAGGCCTTTATCTTTGTGGATATAAAGCTGAAACATTTTCGGCGATGTGATGGTCTCGCCAACCTCTTCGATGCTCACCGTAGCAAGCGAGGATATTCCAAACCATGTATCGAAGGTCTGTGCTGTAGCTGCAACGGCGCGTTCGCCTTGCCAGTGAAACAGGCGTTGCAATGCGGTAGGCGAGAGCATCAATGGCATGGAAATGCGCTTGCCCATTACCGTCACGCCCATGTCGATTTCGGATACCCCTGCCAGCACATTGGGGACCAAATCGCAATCGTCGAAGGCGGACGTGTTCCGATCCTTAGTCCGCTCGTCGTCTGCCGCACCGTCGATATAATTGAATATCGGTGACGGCAGGCGTGCTTTGGCAAGCCGTCTGAAGTCATTGACATTATGGCAGTCGGAAAGGCGCATACCAGGTTAGAAAATGCCTTGAAAGTAATTGCACTGGTTGGGATCGCCGCTTTGGAGACCTTTTTTAAGCGCCGCCATACGCTGCTCCGAGGTGCCGTGGGTGAACATGCTCTCAACCGGCGCGCGGCCCGCTTGTTGCATCAGAGTGTCATCACCAATAGCGTTTGCAGCACGCATGCCCTCTTCGATATCGCCGGGTTCAATACGGCTCTGGTTTTTTGCAGCCCATACCCCAGCATAACAGTCCGCCTGCAATTCCATCCGGACCTGCAGCTGGTTGCCTTCGGCCTGACCGACACGCGATTGGGCACGACGGACATTATCGGCGATGCCGGTCAGGTTCTGGATATGATGGCCGACTTCATGCGCGATGACATAGGCATACGCGAAATCACCACCACCGCTCATCTGGTTCATTTGCTGGAAGAAGCTGGTGTCGAGATAAACGCCCTGATCGCTTGGGCAATAGAACGGACCCATCGCCGATTGTGCCGCACCGCAACCAGACTGACCCCCGCCACTGTAGAATTCAAGCTTGGCAGGTCGATATTGCTGCCCGCCCTGCTGGAACAATGCGCCCCAAGTGTCCTCAGTCGATTTGAGAACGCGGCAAGCAAAAAGCTCTTCTTGCGTATCGCAAGCGACATTGCCGCTGCCTGCCTGCTGGCCAGTGCCCGGCGCGACGCCAGAACCTCCGAGGTTGAGCATACCGCTCGACATCACAAAATAGCCGACAACAGCAATAATCAAAAGCGTACCGCAGCCCAATTTGCGACCTAGCAACATTGGAAGGAAGCTGAACAAAAGTCCCAGCATGCCGCCACCACCACCGCCAAAACCGCCACCACCGGAGCCCTGATCATTGACGTTGCTGCTTGGATCCAGATCATCGAGACGCATGGCGATTCTTCCTTGATTTCTATAATTTCAGCATTGCCGTTCACGCCGAAAA
>JBGSPK010000313.1:0-13149 GCA_041738665.1 Sphingorhabdus sp.
GAGTTCACGAACGATGACCATATCGATTTGGCTCGCCACTTCGGGGCGGAGGGCGCTGGCGTCGGCGAGTTCGGGGAACAGCGTCGCGGGGCGGAGGTTGGCGAAGAGCCCCAGTTCCTTACGCAGCCCGAGGATCGCCTGCTCGGGACGCAAATGGCGTTCGAGATTATCGCAGTCAGGATCGCCCACCGCGCCGAACAATATTGCATCGGCGCGCTTCGCCAGTTCGAGCGTGGCGAGCGGCAACGGATGGCCGGTTGCCATATACGCGGTGCCGCCTACCAGCGCCTCCTCGAACGTCAGCCCGTCAATCGCCAGCGCATCCAGAACGCGGCGCGCTTCGGCAATCACTTCAGGGCCAATTCCGTCTCCGGGTAACAGGGCAACAAACACAATATTCTCCTTTGCGAGGCCGCCATGCCGCGCACCGTGCGCTTATGCAACCGCCCTTTTCAGCCGGTCCACCAACCGTTCGCGCGCTGCCATGACGTCGGCACGACGCTCGCCTAGTACATGCGCCACCAAGCGCTCGCGGTTCTGTGCCATCATTGCGACCGGCGCGCCTCCCGCTTCAACCTCTTCGGCATAGCCCAGCTCAGCTAGCAACAGCGTCTCATACTGCGCCACCGCACCAGCCCAGATGCGCGCCGCCGGGGCCAATTCTATTGCCGAAAGAAGTCCATCCAGCGCGCTGTGCAGCCGGGGATAAGGATAACCCTCGGGCAGAGTCGCAGCGGACAGCGCGGTGACCCAGTCAATCGCCGCAATTGCCAGCGGCTCGGATAGCAAATGCGCGCGGCTGTGCAGCGGCTCTGCCACCAGCGACGCCAGTTGTCCGGATACCCGAACCCGCCATTCGCCTTTGATGACATTGCCAGGAATGAGCACCGGCCGCAAATGCCGCCCCCGCGCGCCCTGGACATAGCCTGCCAGCATGCCCTGCTCTGCGGCAAAAGCACGCACGATTGCCCCTGTTTCGCCGTGGCTTCGGACCGAGCAGATTATAGCTGAAGCGGTGATGTGCATAATGCTTCATGCCAAGCGTGCGACAGTAGGGAAAGCGTTATCCAGCCAAGCGACCAATAACCGCGCGAGCTGCCGCTGGATTGCGGACCTTTGCGCCGCTAATAAAGAATAGATACACGTCGCGACCTTCCGCCGCCCAGTTCCGCGCCTTGTCAGCCCAAAAGTCGAGATCAGAATTGCTATAGCCCGCGTCCATATCCTCCTGCGCTTTCATCACCCGGGCATAAATGAAGTCCGCTGTATCGGCTTCGATCAAAGGATATTCGGGATGATCCGAAAGGACAATGGCCATGCCCTTGCGCCGTGCCAGATCGACAAATGCAGCATCATCGAAGCTCACATTCCGCACATCGAGCGCATGGCGCAATTTGTGATCACCCAGAGTTTCAGGCAGCAAGTCCAGAAACGCGCCAAAATCGGCGGCATCAAATTTCTTGGTCGCGGCGAATTGCCAGACAATTGGGCCTAGCTTATTGCCAAGCTCGACAAGCCCCTGCCCCATAAACTTTTCAATCGACGGCCCGGCTTCGGCGAGCACCTTGCGATTGGTACAAAACCGCGATGCCTTGGCGCTATACTCAAAACCATCGGGTGCCGCCGCCGCCCAATTCGCAAAGCTTTTTGGGCTCTGCGTACTGTAGTAGGTCGAATTGATTTCAATCGCGGTCATTTGGCTGGCGGCGTAGGATAGCTCATCCTTTTGCCGCAGCCCCGCCGGATAAAACACGCCGCGCCAAGGCTCGAAGCTCCAGCCGCCGATGCCAACGCGGATTTTGCCTCTGGTCATTACGATTTTCCTTCCAGCCGCCAGCGTGCAATTTCCTCATAATGGGTCAGCCCAATATGGCTGTCCAGCAGCACAATATCTTGCGCCGTCCAACTCACGGGATCGACGGCCAGCGTATCGCCTTCCGACGCGCCTCTTCGCAGGGTCATATGTGGGCTGAATGTCCAGCCACTGGCCGCATGCAGGTTTTTGCGCCCGAGCAACCCGGCAAGCCGCGCTTGCAATGCGAACACACCCTCGAGCCTCTCGTTAGGAACCAGCAACGTCGTGCATTTACCCCGTACAAGTTGCTCGAAGAGCACGCGGCACGTCGGCAATATCTGCCCGTCCAATGCCGCCGAAATCTGCTCAACTTTGTTCTCATCAAAGTCCGGCGTGTGATCGAAGAGAAACATTGTGACGTGCAGACGATTGTATGATTCCGGCTTGCCCTGTGTCGTAAATTCACGCAGCCGCGCCAATTCGTCCAGCAAATCGACGGGTGGCATAAGAGCAAAGAAAAGCCGGTGGGCATCGGGTATGCGAGTCATTCGGACAGACTAGAACATAATAAGAACAATTCAATCTGTATGCGGCAGTCAGTCCCCGCTCACCTTGAACAATGCAACGCCTTCATATTTCTCGGCTTCCGGCTCGAATAGTTCGTCCGGTTCGAAATGCTCGTCAATGACGTGCAGTTCGTTGAGCCCCTGAAGGTGGAACGCCCCGAGCTTTTTCTCGCGCGGCGGTTCGCCATGTTTTTCGAGCGTGATGGCATCGATGAACAGCGCATTATTCTTGGAATAGAGCACATGCGGGGCGAGCTTCATGGCGACGCCGTTATAGACCGTGGTCACGCATTTTTTAAGGGCGATTGCTTCGAGGAGAAGAGGGTTTGTTGTCATGAGAGCAAATTATCGAAGCCACTCAATCGTGCAACCCCAAAAATTGTGCAGCGCAACACAAATATCGGTGGTATTGCAAAATCTTCCCGCGGCATTATTCTGAGCGGCTGATTAGAGGAATTTATGCAAGAGATTGCCACCCGTTGATCCAGCAGCCGCGAAGTTTTCGCGGACCTGCTGAACTTGGCTCCAGAGGCGCATTACCACGCCTGCTGGCCCCTGATCAATTTCTACGGGTATGTTTCAATGAACATTTCAAAATATGAACAGCGCGTGCTGCACGCGCTGGCGCAAGGCGGGTCGATCATCCACCGCTTCGACGAATGTGGTCGGATAATCGAAGTCGACTGCATGAACCGCGACGGCTGGCGGCTGGATGATTGTACGCTGGCGGTTTTCCAGAAGCTGCGGCGCAAGCGAATGATCGGCAGTGTCGGTGGCTCGCCTTATCGGATTACCCGCGAAGGCTTGCGCGCGGTAAGGTCGCAGCTAGACAACCGCTAGGGCGCAGAGGCGGTCGCGTGGTCGGCAATCAGGTCGACCATGCGACCGACCTGCGATGGCGGCAGGTCGTGTGCCATCTCCTCAATGATTTCGAGCCGCGCGCCGGGGATGTGGCGGGCGATATCCTCGCTTCCCGCTTTCGGAACGAGCGGGTCGGCGCCGCCGTGGACGACCAAAGTCGGCACCGTGATCTTCTTTAGCCGCTCGACACGGCTACCATCCGCGACAATCGCCAGCAATTGGCGCTTCATGCCGATGGGATAATAGCCACGGTCGAAGGCGCGTGCCGCCATGTCTACAAAAGCAGTCGGCGTTCGCGACGGGTCGGCAAAGGAAATCGCCTCCAGTGCCTCAGCCCCCAGCTTTACGGCCTCTTCTTTTGTCGGGTTGGCGGGACGCGGTTTCAGCATCCGCTTGCGGATGTCGGCGCGTGGCCCGGGAAGGCCCGGTCTGCCACTGGACGACATGATCGAGGTCATGCTCAACACTTTCTCCGGATCGTTGGCCGCCATCAACTGCACGATCATCCCGCCCATCGAAGCGCCGACAATATGCGCTTTTTCGATGCCCAAGGCACTCAGCAATCCAACGCCATCCTCGGCCATGTCAGTAAGCGAGTAAGCGGACTTCACCGGAAGTGCGAAGCGCGACGCGAGCATCGCCCAGACCAGACTGCCGGCGGGTGCGCCGTCCATCCGCTGCGAAAGCCCGACATCGCGATTGTCATAATGTATGACGCGATATCCCTTGGCCACCAGCCCCTGAATAAGCTCATCGGGCCATGCAATCATCTGGGTGCCAAGGCCCATGACGAGCAGGATTACCGGCGCGTCCGGCTTCCCGCTTTCTTCATAAAAGATATCAATGCCGTTGGCGCGAATATTTGGCATTTAACTTGCTTCTCCTGTCACGCGGCCTTTCGCGCCTCGAACGCAGGCCGATCCAGAAATTCGAGGATCGCCGCGATGCTCTCCTCCACATGGCTCAACAGGAACAGATGCCCGCCATCCGCTATCACGAACAGCTCGCTATTGGGAATGAGGAAGTCGAGAAACTTGCCATTGGCGAGCGGTACAATCTGGTCGTCGCCGCCCATCATGATCAGAGTTTCGGTTTTCATGAACGGCAGGAACGGCGCGCTGGTCCAGCCCATCATCGCCATCAACTGATAGAAATAACCGGTCTTCGACGGCGGTTTCAGGCGGTTGATATGCTCCGCCTTGTTGCCGACCATGCCGCCGTAGAGCGTCTTGAAATGCTTCGCCATATAATCGGGGTCGATATAGCGGCGCGGGTCAGCCATTTTCAGGAGCGCAGCGGGATTCCCCGGCACCATTAACATTCCCGCGCTGGTAGCAACGAGAATGAGCTTATTGGTGCGCGCGCCGTTCTGCAGTGCGAATTGCTGCGCCATCGCCCCGCCCCAGCTGACGCCCATGACATCGACCAGCAGCATATCGAACCGGTCAAGCAGCAACGCCGCAATCCGCGACATCAGGATGGCGTTGTACGGCACAACCGGGTCTGGCGAACCGCCAATCCCGGGCATGTCGAAAGTAATAAAGTCCCGGTCATCAAGCAATTCCGCCATCGGCGCCATCGCCTCGATATTAGCGCCGATGCCGTTGAAGAAGAGAATGGGGAGTTTGTCGGTCGCCTTGCTAGCGCGCCAAACCGCCACCCGCAGTACGCGGCCATCGACGGTTTCCATGCTGTAAACTGGCTCGCGGCCCTTGCTCATACTCGTTCCCCCTGCCCCGTTTTGGGTCGCGAGAGATGGTTTAACCGAACGGTTAGATGGTGCAAGTAACTTTGTCGAAACTGCCTTAGGCTGCCCGTGCAGCAGGCGCGCCGCGCAGCAGTCCTTCGGTACTTAAATCCTCGTCTACCTCTGGCCAATGGATCCCATATCCGCCGCCACATTTTTCCCAATGCGCGCGTTGTTCGACCGAGGCATTCGCCAAACGGGGATACCATGCCAGCGGCACGGAAATAGTTCGGCCATCCATCAGGTCCACAATCAGACTGTGCGCGTCAAACCGCACGTCCAAAACACGTTCATCGGTGACTTTAGCCGAAATATTCATGCCACTTCTCCGTGAACATCGCCTGATGTTCGCTGACCAAGATCATTATGCCAGAAATCTCGTGTGCGCGAAAGCCCCGGCTTTTGGCGACCTCAAGGGTGTCCAGCCATATCTTGATGGTCGCTTCGCCTTTGTCCACGTGGACGTGTGGCGGCTCATTGGGTTCGTGGCTATAGAAATAGAACCGAAAGCCGTTTTGGCGGTAAACGGTTGGCATTTATGCCGCTCCCTCACTCCAAAACGTACAATCCCGGCGCGGACTCCACCGCTGGATGCGCCTTGCTCCCCAACGCCGCCGGCGCCGCGACTTCCTTGCCCGAGCGCGCGTGGAGCCATTCCATCCAATAGGGCCACCAGCTTCCGGCGACTTCTTCGGTGCCCTTCATCCACTCGCCGACATCGGCAGGGGTCTTGTTCTTGCTGTGCTTCCAGTATTTCGCCTTGGGGTTGCCCGGAGGGTTGAGGATCGCCTGCATATGGCCTGCTTGGCTGAGGATGAATTCGACATTCTTGCCGCCGAACAACTGCGTCGAACGATAGCATGCTTTCCACGGCGTAATATGGTCGGTAGTGCCGCCAAGGATGAACATATCGCCGGTCACCTTGGTTAGGTCGAGCGTGTGGTCGGCAATCTCGAACGTCCCCGGCGCGGCGTAGGCGTTGGCTTCGAACAGCTCGAGAAAATCGCCCATCAGCGCCGATGACAGGTTGGTCGCATCGGCATTCCAGAAGAGAATGTCGAACGCTGGCGGGTCATCACCCATCAGGTAATTGTTGATGACATAGTTCCAAATCAGGTCATTGGGCCGAAGCCATGCAAAGCCGCGCGAAAGGCTCGACCCCTCAATCACGCCCTTCTTCGCCGCGCGTTGCCGCGCCAGCGCAATGCCGTTATGCGACACCAGCGACGACGCCTCGGTATCGCCGGGTTTCGGCTCAAGCACGCACACCATCATGGTGATCGCATTGGCGCGCTCGTCACCCATCGACGCGAGTTTCGAAAGCAACACCGACATCGTCTGCCCGCCAGAACAGCCGCCCGAGACATTGACCTTGTCGCTGCCGGTGATGTCGCAGACGACATCGAGTGCCTTGATGCAGCTTTCGATATACTCGGCCATGCCCCAAACGCCCTGATCGTGCGTCGGGTTACGCCACGAGATCATGAATGGCTGGATGCCATGGTCGGTCTGCCATTTGATGACGCTCTTTTCCGGCGACAGATCGTTGATGTACATCTTGTTGATTTGCGGCGGGATGGTCAGTTGCGGGATCGCATAGACCTTGTCGGTTGTCGGTGCATATTGGATCAGTTCAAACCGCTCGTCACGATAGACCACCGCGCCTTTGGCTGTCGCGACATTCTCGCCCAATTTGAACGGCTTTTTGTTGACCTGGCTCACCATCATATCGTTGTGAACCATGTCGTTATAGGCGTTTTTCAGGCCCTTCACGAGGCTAAGCCCGCCCGAGTCCACCAGCCTTTTTTGCGCGGTCGGGTTGCCGATCAGGCTGTTGGTCGGTGACAATGCATCCATGATCATCTGGCTGACGAAATTGGCGCGGTCGCGCTCGATGGCGTCCATTTCGAGGTCTTCTATATAGCTTTTGACGCCTTTTTGCACCGCGAGATAATATTGCGCGCCCGCCTTGAAAAACGGGTTGAAGGTCCAGGCCGGGTCCATGAAGCGCTTGTCTTTTGGGTCAGGAGAAAGGTCCGATTGGCCGGTCATGATTTTCATGACGTCTTCGCTAAATCCCTTGGTAGCCTTGAACACCTTGTCCGGGTTGGTCGCGGTCTGCCGCAGCATCAGGCCGATGGCGCCGATAAAATCCTCTCGTGCAAGGCCAGCAAGCGGCCCCAACGCGGACGTCGCATCATTGGCGGCGTCGAACGCGCCAGCCATTCCGGAGAAAGGCGCGCCCTTTTTCTTCGCCTTTTTGTCGCTCGACTTTTTTTCAGCCTTATCAGCCATATTCCTCTCCTTATCCCAAAAAGAGAGATTGCACGGCGCGCGCTGGCGGTCAATCGCCTGTTGTGCAGACCTGTGGCTGCGCGCATAGGTGGATTGTGCCTGAAACCCATATCATCGTCGCCATAGTCTGGGCCGTCCTTTTGGGCGGCGCCGGCGGTGCATTGACAAAGATCGGGGCGTGGTACCGAAATCTCAAAAAGCCAAGCTGGCAGCCACCCGATTGGCTGTTCGGGCCAGCGTGGACTTTGATATTGGGCTTGGCCGCATGGGCGGCAGTACTGGCGTGGGAAGGTGCAACCGACGATGCGGGGCGTAATGCTGTTATCATTCTCTATGCAGTAAATTTCGTTTGCCACTTCCTGTGGTCTCCGCTGTTTTTTACCGTCCGGCGGCCCGATTGGTCGTTAATCGAGGTTGTGTTCCTCTGGGTATCGGTGCTGATGCTGCTGCTCTGTTTGCGGCAGTTTTCGGTGCTCGCGAGCTGGCTGATCGTCCCATATTTTGCCTGGGTCAGCTTTGCTTCCATCCTAAACCTGAATATTGTCAGGCTGAATGCTCCATTTGGCGAGGACAAGCTGCGGACATAAGCCGATGCGCAAACGGCTGGATTTTGAGAGTGTGTGCTGGCAACAGCTTACGCCATGAGTGCCATCGAAATCGTCGCCGTCATGCTCGGCATTGCCAACATCGTGTTGATCATCCGGCGTTCGGTTTGGAATTTCCCCGTCGCGATTGTGATGGTTAGCCTCTATTTCGTCATTTTCCGTGATGCCAATCTTTACAGCGATGCCGGTCTTCAGGTGTTTTTCGCTGTCGTGAACCTCTATGGTTGGTGGAGCTGGAACCGCAATAAAGCCGACGCAGGCGAAGTTGTCGTCCGCCGCCTGACCGCCTTGGCATATGGCATGTGTATCATCGGATCGGTTGCCGCGATTTGGGGATGGGGCGCGTTTATGGGCACCTATACAGGCACCAGTTACCCTTATTGGGACGCTTCGGTTGCGATGCTCTCGGTCGCAGGCCAGATATTGATGGCGCGGCGGTTTGTCGAAAATTGGCATTATTGGATTATCGTCAATTTGATCTCGATCCCGCTATATGTGACCAAGGAATTGTACCTGACCGCCGGATTGTACGGCGTATTTTTGGTGCTGGCGATTGCGGGGCTTATCGAATGGCGGAAGGTGCAGAGCGCATGAAACGCATCTGCCTCCACGGGCCCGAAAGCACCGGCAAATCGACACTCGGCACAAGGCTCGCGGCGCATCTGGGTTGCGAAGTGGTCCCCGAATATGGCCGCGCCTATTGCGAGGCGCATGGCACCAACATCGGTATGGCGGAACTGGTGCACATCGCCGAAACACAGGACGCAATGAACCGCGCGGCGGCGGCACGCGAAGGGAAAATCGTGCTGTTCGACACCGATCCGCTCATCACCGCAGTCTGGTCGGAGATGATGTTTGGAGCGCGTGATCCGTGGTTCAATGCCTTCACCGGATATGCCGACCTCTATCTACTGCTTGATATCGACCTGCCTTTTGTTGACGATGGCCTGCGCGTTTATGCCCAGCCCGGGGAACGACGGCATTTCTTTGAATTATGCAAGGCCGAACTGGATGGACGTGGCGTGAATTACGAATTGATCCAAGGTGAAGGCGAGGCAAGGTTTGCCTCTGCACTTGCGGCCGTCAACCGATGACAAACGCGGACGAGATTTCGTCGCCCTGCATCGACGTTTGCGACGTGGATAGCAGCGGTCAATTTTGCATCGGGTGCGGGCGTTCGATGGATGAAATCGCTCGTTGGTTAACGATCACCGAGCAGGATCGGCGGGCGATCATGGAAAAACTGCCGGAAAGGCTTAGGCGACTAATCCCCTAGCTGGCTTTTTCCAAAGCCTCGCTCGCCGCGACCCAGCGGGCCTCCGCTGCTTCCTGCGCTGCGACGATTTTCCCGCGCCGCTGCGATAGCTCGCCCATCGTCAGGTCTTTATACTCGTTCGCCGCCGACGCGGGGTCGAACATCGCTCTATCGATGGTCGACAGCACGACTTCAAGCTTCGCCAAATCCGCCTCGGCATCGCTGACCGCGCGTTTCAGCTTCGCTTGTTCTTCGCGGGCGGCAGCTTGCGCTTTCTTGTCTTCCTTGCGGTCGGCCTTCGACATCTTTTCCTTGGCGGGGGCTTTGCCCAGGATCATGTCGGTGTAGTCGTCGATGCTCCCCTGATATTCGGTCGCGGTACCGTTATCGACGAGTACCAGCCGGTCGGCGGTCAGCTCCAGCATATGCCGGTCATGGCTGACCAGCACGACAGCGCCTTCATAATCATTGAGCGCTTGGACAAGCGCTTCACGCGCATCGACGTCCAAGTGATTTGTTGGTTCGTCGAGGATCAGCATGTGCGGCGCATCGCGGGTGATAAGTGCCAGCGCCAGCCGCGCGCGTTCGCCGCCAGACAGCTTGCCGACCAAAGTCGTCGCCTTCGCGCCCGAAAAGCCGAAACGGCCAAGCTGCGCGCGGACTGCACCAGGGGTCGCGCCCTTCATCAGGCGGCTCATATGCTCGAGAGGCGTGTCTTTGCCGTCGAGTTCCTCGACCTGATATTGCGTGAAATATCCAACGCGCATCTTTCCGCTAGCATTCATGCCGCCGTCCATCGGCGCGAGCTGCGCCGCAAGCAACCGCGCCAGCGTCGTCTTGCCATTGCCGTTCCGCCCGAGCAAAGCGACGCGATCATCGGGGTCGAGGCGCAGATTCAGCCGCTGCAAGATCGGCTTGTTCTCGGCATAGCCAACGCTCGCCATATCGAGCGTCACCAAAGGCGGCCGCAATTCGTCGGGCGATGGAAAATCGAAGCTCAATGTCGGATCTTCGGCCATCGCGGCAATCGGCTGCATCCGTGCCAGCGCCTTGGCTCTGGACTGCGCCTGCTTGGCGGTCGAGGCGCGGGCCGAGTTGCGCGCGACATAATCCTGCAATTTGGCGCGCTGTGCATCCTGCGATGCCTTCGCCGCCGCCAGCTGCGCCGCGCGTTCCGCCCGCTGGCGCTCGAAGCTGTCATAGCCGCCCGAATAAAGCGTCACCGCGCCGCCCTCCAGATGCAGGATATTGTCGACAACATTGTTGAGCAAATCGCGCTCGTGGCTGATCACCACCATCATCGACGGATAGGATTTGAGGAAGTTCTCCAACCACAATGTCGCTTCGAGATCCAAGTGGTTCGAAGGCTCGTCGAGTAGCAATAAGTCCGGCTCCGAAAACAGCAACGCCGCCAATGCCACGCGCATTTTCCAGCCACCCGAGTAACTATCGAGCGGGCGCCCCTGCATTTCCTCGTCAAAGCCAAGGCCCACCAATATCCGCGCCGCGCGCGCTGGCGCTGTATACGCGTCAATCGCAATCAACCGCTCATGCAACTCGCCCAGCCGGTCGGGGTCGGCGCAATGCTCGGCCTCTTCCATCAACGCGGCGCGCTCGACATCCCCCGCTAGCACGGTCTCGAACGGCGTCGCGGTGCCTGAAGGCGCTTCCTGCGCGATATAGCCGATGCGCGTATTCTTCGGCATCTCAATTGCGCCGTCATCGGCTTCGAGCTCGCCGATCATCACCTTCATCAACGTCGATTTGCCCGCGCCATTGCGACCGATGAGGCCGACGCGCGAATAGGGTGGCAGCGCAGCGGTGGCGCGGTCAAGGATAGTGCGTCCGCCAAGGCGCACGGTGATGCCATTCAGATTGAGCATGATGGCGCGCGCCTAGCAGAGCGCGAACGGCTTGTCAGGTCCGAAATCGGGTGACGCGCTTGAAGCTGTTGCAGCCGCCTGCTAGGGGCGCGGCATGACTGAGCTCTCCCGCATTCGTAACTTCTCGATTATCGCGCATATTGACCATGGCAAGTCGACGCTGGCTGACCGGCTGATCCAGCAGACAGGCGGGCTTTCCGACCGCGAGATGTCCGGCCAGGGGCAGGTGCTCGACAATATGGAGATCGAGAAAGAACGCGGCATCACGATCAAGGCGCAGACGGTGCGACTTGCCTATACCGCCGCCGATGGCCTCGAATACGAGCTCAACCTGATGGACACGCCGGGCCATGTCGACTTCGCCTATGAAGTCTCGCGCTCCCTCGCCGCGTGCGAAGGCGCGCTGCTCGTGGTGGACGCAGCGCAAGGCGTCGAAGCGCAAACGCTCGCCAATGTCTACCAAAGCATCGAGCACGACCACGAAATCGTCCCCGTCATCAACAAGATCGACCTTCCCGCCGCCGAAGTCGACAAGGTCAAGGCCGAGATCGAGGAAATCATCGGCCTCCCCGCCGACAACGCCGTCCTTACGTCGGCCAAGTCCGGCATCGGCATCGCCGAGGTGCTCGAGGCCATCGTCACCCGCATCCCCCCGCCAAAGGGCGACCGCAACGCGCCGCTCAAGGCCATGCTCGTCGACAGCTGGTACGACCCCTATCTCGGCGTCGTCATCCTGATCCGCGTGATCGACGGCGTCATCAAGAAAGGCCAGGAAATCCAGTTCATGGCCGCCGGCACCAAGCATCTGGTCGACCGCGTCGGCTGCATGCGGCCCAAGCTGGAGATCCTGACCGAAATCGCGGCGGGCGAAGTCGGCATCATTACCGCGCAGATCAAGGAAGTTGCGCAAACCCGCGTCGGCGACACCATCACCGACGCCAAACGCCCCGCTGCCGAACCGCTCCCCGGCTTCAAGGAAGTGCAGCCAGTAGTGTTCTGCGGCCTGTTTCCCACCGACGCCGCGGACTTCGAGAAGCTCCGCGAAAGCATCAGCAAGCTTCGCCTCAACGATGCCAGCTTCTCCTTCGAGACCGAGAGCAGCGCGGCATTGGGCTTCGGCTTCCGCTGCGGTTTCCTTGGGCTGCTCCACCTCGAAATCATTCAGGAACGCCTGACCCGCGAATTCGACCTCGACCTTATCACCACCGCGCCGTCGGTGGTCTACAAGCTGGAATTGAGCCGCAGCAAGACCGAGGACGCGCGCAGCATGGAGCTGCACAACCCCGCCGACATGCCCGACCCGATGAAGATCGACACCATCGCCGAGCCGTGGATCCGGGCGACGATCCTCGTCCCCGACGAGTATCTCGGCGACGTGCTCAAGCTCTGCCAGGACCGCCGCGGCGTGCAGGTCGACCTCACCTATGCGGGCTCGCGTGCGATGGTGGTCTACCGCCTGCCGCTCAACGAGGTGGTGTTCGACTTCTACGACAAGCTCAAGAGCGCCACCAAGGGCTATGCGAGCTTCGACTACGCGCTCGACGGCTACGAGGAAGGCGACCTCGTGAAGATGCAGATCCTCGTCAACGCCGAGCCGGTCGACGCGCTGAGCATGATCGTCCACCGCGCCCGCGCCGACATGCGCGGCCGCGGCATGTGCGAGAAGCTCAAGGACCTGATCCCGCCGCACATGTTCCAGGTCCCGATCCAGGCCGCGATCGGCGGCCGCATCATCGCCCGCGAGACCATCCGCGCCCTGCGCAAGGACGTGACCGCCAAGTGCTACGGCGGCGACCTCAGCCGCAAGCGCAAGCTGCTCGACAAGCAGAAGGCCGGCAAGAAGAAGATGCGCCAGTTCGGCAAGGTCGAGATCCCGCAGGAGGCGTTCATCTCGGCGCTGAAGATGGACGGGTGATCCCGGCCGCGCGCCCTCCGGTCTGCGCCCGAACGAACGGGAGTCGGGGCCGGGATCGGCCTGAAAGACGCCGGTCCTAACTCGGGACCGTTGTTTTCAAAGGGAAAATCTTGGTTAATTGATCCCGTCGGGCCGGCTTGCGCGCCGGCGCGCCGAGGATGGATAGACGACGGCGCCGGCATCCCGCCGAATGACGCGCCGAGGGCCGCGCCCTCCCTCGGGGGGGG
>JBGSPK010000329.1:0-24294 GCA_041738665.1 Sphingorhabdus sp.
GTGTAAACGCCCAGTTTGCAATGTCGCGTTGCTCTTTACCGCTTTAGCCGCACCACGCAAGGCCCGTTCAGGCAGAAATCAGCAACGAAATCGGCTTGGCTGACTAACCCCCTATTAACCATTTTACGTCTAGAAATATCCATACACCGCCGAATGGTTTTGGTCGCGACATATTGGAGCAAATAATGGGTCAGTTTGACGGACAACGTGAAATCAATCTGGAGGCAATCATTGCTCCCTATGACATGGACGGGAAACTGGCGGAGAATTGCCGTAAGCTAACCGCCTATCTCGACGGTGGCTACGCAGCGTTAAGTGAAGATTATTGGTCGTTCTGGACCGCGTCGAAAGAATTCGGTCCATCGCTTGATCCGGAAAGATTGCGCAAATCGACAGAGCTGCTGGCGACCTATCTCGAAATGCGGACGACCAAGTTCGAAGACCGGCAGTGGCTAAGCATCAGCCGCGGCTTGATTGTCGATTCATTCGAACGCGGCGTGCCGCTTGACATGATGATGGCTGCCACCGGATCCGCTAACGGACGAGTCATTGCGCAACTGGCATCGAATAGCGCAATCGCGCCTTCCGAACTTCCAACGCTGTTGCAAGCCTTGTCATCTATTAATGCGATAGAACTTGGCGTTACGGCCACCATTTTCGGTGAGCAAGAGCAGCGCCGCTTTACCGAGCAGCAGCGCCTCTACTCGGCAAATTTCGAAGCGGATATCGGCAGTGCCGCCCACGCCGTTGCTGACCAGACGAATTTCTTGCGCCAGCAAGCTGCAAGCAGCTCGCAAATGGCGAATGGTATGCTGTCCAAGGCATCCGAAGTCGCGGCAGCATCGGAGCAATCCGCTGTTGCGATGCGCGAGGCTGCACAAACTGCGGCAGGACTTATCCGCGCAATTGAGGACGCGCGAACCGAAGTTGAAACTGCTTCTGACGTTGCCAATCGCGCCGCCGCCGTCGCAACGCAAGGGGCCGCTGCCACCGACACGTTGTCCGAACAGTCGCAGTCGATCGAATCGATCCTTGGCCTCATCCGCGACATTGCAGGCCAAACCAATCTGCTGGCGCTCAACGCCACTATCGAAGCTGCCCGCGCGGGCGACGCGGGACGGGGTTTTGCTGTTGTGGCTCAAGAAGTAAAAAGCCTCGCGAACCAGACTGCCCAAGCCACCGACGAAATCGCGCAGAAAATTGCGGCGATCCAAAGCGCAACCAAGGCGTCCGTCGAATCCAACGCTTCAATCCGCGAGACCGTGGATGAAGTAAAACTGTCGGCCGAACGTATCCGCCGTGCAATGGAAGACCAGGCGCAAACGGTTACCATGATCACCGCATCGGTCGATGAAACTGCGCTGGCCGCCGACCTCATGTCGAACACGATTTCCGCGATCCGCAGCGATACCGAGAATGTCGTGTCTGAAATCATGTCGCTTGAGCAGGGCTTCACCGAAGTGAACGAAAAAATCTCCTCACTTCAGGTCAATGCCAGCAAGTTTGTCGGCAACCTGATGCGATAACATTGGTTGAAATTCACGCCACGCTGTGAAAAGCAGCGCGGATGAAAACGCACATATTGATTACTGGCGCGTCACGCGGCATCGGCGCGGCAATTGCCCAGGCATTTAATCCCGAAACAACTACGGTTGTTGCGTTGTCGAGTGCAGACGGTGACCTCAGCGACCCTGAAGTCCCCGCATCATTATGGACAGCGGCACTGGCAGGGCTGGACGGTCGCATCGACGTTCTGATCAACAACGCCGGGATATTCGAAGATAATCCGATCGACGCCAGCGACAGCGAATGGCTGAACAGCTGGAATCGCACGCTCCAGGTCAACCTGACCGCCAGCGCCGACCTTTGCCGCCGCGCCGTATTGCACTGGCAGCATGCTGGCACAGGCGGACGAATCGTCAATATCGCTAGCCGCGCGGCGCATCGCGGCGACAGCCCGGCGCACTGGCATTATGCGGCGTCAAAGGCAGGAATGGTGGCAATGACCAAGACGATTGCCCGCGCTTATGCCGCCCAGGGCATTTATGCCTTCGCAATCTGCCCCGGTTTTACAATGACTGGAATGGCAGAAGACTATCTCGAAAGTCGCGGCGGGGATAAATTGCTGGCCGACATTCCACTGGGCAAAGTGGCTGATCCTGAAGAGGTCGCCGCCATCGCCAAATTCTGTGCATTGGACGCGCCGCCGTCGATGACAGGCGCAATTCTTGATATAAATGGAGCAAGTTATGTCCGTTAAACTGTTTCTGCCTTTAACCCTTGTCGCTGCCGTGTTGTCCGGATGCGCCACGCCCGAACCCTCACAGCAAACGAGCCTAAAGACATTCGAACCCATCAAGCAAGCTTGCGGCGAACGTGACGGCTGGAGCGACCCTGCACCACCGTCGCATGTCTTTGGCAATGTCTATATGGTCGGAACCTGCGGCATCACCGCGCTTCTGATTACAACGCCGGACGGTCATTTCCTGATTGATGGCGCAACCGCCGAGGCTGCGGCTGGTATTGCAGACAATATCCGCAAACTGGGATTTGATCCAAAGGACGTCCGCTACCTGCTGGCGTCACATGAGCATCTGGACCATGTCGGCGGCACAGCTGAGTTAAAACGAATTACGGGCGGGAAATTCGTGACCCGTTCAGCCGCAGTAGCCGCGATGGCAAGCGGCCTGCCACAAGCCGATGATCCACAACATGGCATACACCCGGCGTTTGAGGGCGTTAAAACCGACATGGTCATCGAAGACGGCGATAGCCTGCGTATAGGCAAGCAGGCGCTGACCATGATTGCTACATCTGGCCACACACCGGGCGGAACAAGCTGGACTTGGAAATCCTGCGAGGGCAAAACTTGCCATCAAATCATTTACGCCGACAGCCTGAACGCTGTTTCTGCTGACGCCTACCGCTTTACCGATCATCCCGCTTATGTCGCGACGCTGCGCGCCTCGATCGCACGCATCTCCAGTCTTAAAGAGTGCGATATATTGATCAGCCCGCACCCCTTTCAGAGTGATTTTTTCGACCGTCTGGCGGGCGAAGCGCCTCTGGTCGATCCTAAAGGCTGCGCAACCTATGCCGGTAACGCACGCGATCGACTTGACACGAGGCTGGCCAAAGAGGCGGCCGAGTGAGTTGGCTCTTCACCCTGCCCTGCACCCGGGCGGAGGCAGAGGCTCTGCATGAAGATGACGAGTGGCTTTCCCTATTCGACCCTGCGCCATCTGTTGTTGCGGAAGAAGTCGAGGCATTTAACGATTCAAAGTGGCGGTTGAAGGCCTATTTTCCGGATAAGCCGGAAAAAGCGGTCATAGCCGCAATACAAAACCGCATCCCGAGCGCTCTAAAGGCCAAAGCGGTGGTTGAAAAACTGGCTGATGAAGATTGGCTGGTCCTCAGCCAACAGGGGTTGCAACCGGTTCATGCCGGACGCTTTTATGTGCATACTTCGACCAATAAAGGGTCTGTTCCTGCGCAGGCAGTTCCCTTCCTTATCGAAGCAAGCCGAGCATTTGGTACTGGCGGCCACGAGACGACAAGTGGCTGCCTAGCGATGCTCGACCGGATGAAACGGGCCGGCAAGCGCTTCAACCTTATCGCTGACATTGGAACCGGCACTGGTTTGCTGGCCTTTGCAGCGCATCATCTTTGGCCCCGCGCCTATCTGACGGCATCAGACATCGATCCCGTAAGTGTTGAGGTAACGGCCGAGAATGCAAGCATTAACACTGTGCCGTTAGGCGCATCGCAAGGCCAGCTTGCTTTGTGTGTGGCCACCGGCACGGATCATCCGCTAATCCGTCAACGCGCGCCCTATGACCTGGTCATTGCCAATATTCTTGCCGGGCCATTAATCGAACTTGCGCCGTCGTTGGCCGGCATATTGGACGAAGGCGGTTCGCTAATTCTCGCAGGACTATTGGACACCCAAATTGACGCGGTTCTCTCAGCTTATCGGATTTGCGGTTTCCGGCTTCAGCAGCGGCGCGACATGGGCGATTGGCCCTGCCTTTGGCTGGTTAAGCGCCGGAACTATGGCTGGCAACGTCCACTGCGTGCCGACGGCCGGACGAGCCAGCCGCCGGGCGATTTTGGGACATGGTGAGTAAAGCGGGATTGCCTAGCGCGTTTGGGTAAGTCATATCAGCGGCAATGGCGGCAGATTCTGATATTGTGGATTTGGATTCAGCCCGTCGGGCAAGGCTCGCTGACGCGCTGGTTCGCGCAGGGCGAGGCGACCGCTCCGCATTTGAAGCGGTATATCAGGCGACATCGGCGAAACTATTCGGTGTTTGCCTGCGTATCTTCCCAGACAGACATGAAGCGGAAGAAGCATTGCAGGACGCGTATCTCACCATCTGGAACAAAGCGGCGAGCTTTGAAGCCGGACGCGCCAGCCCGATAAGCTGGCTTGTCGCGGTCACGCGCAACCGCGCGATTGACCGGTTGCGCGCCAAGGGAAAGGCCGGGTTCGCATCGCTCGATGAGGCTGCTGAAATTGCCGACCCCGCGCCGCTGGCCGAGGCGCAGCTTCTTACGGCAGGCGAAGACGCCGTTCTACATGGCTGCATCAACGGTCTCGAACAACGCGACGCGCATTTCATTCGCAGCGCATTCATCGGCGGCGCGACTTATGCCGACCTTGCCCAACGCGAAGGGGAACCGCTCGGCACGGTCAAAAGCCGAATTAGGCGCGCGCTGATTAAGCTGCGCACGTGCATGGAGGGGGCTTCATGACCATGTTGAACGAAGACGATATTGCACTGGCGGGCGAATATGTTTTGGGTTTGCTTGACGCTGCAGGGGAAGGAGCCGTCGCTGCACGCATTGCCACCGACGCGGCATTTGCCGCTGAGGTCGAGGCGTGGCGCGGTCGGATGCAATCTATGTTCGTCGGCGAGGAAAGTCCGCCGTCGCATGTCTGGAAGGATATCGACGGCGCTCTCCCCGCGTCAACTGGACAGGATATAGGCAGGGGCAAGCTGCTGTTCTGGCGCTCGCTGACCGGTATTTCGGTGGGTGCTGCCGCACTCATGGGTATATTGCTGCTTCAAAAGCCTGATGCCGTCCCGATAGCCACGCCCGAAGCGCCGCTGGTTGCCGCGTTGGGCAGCGAAACGGGTACGGCATCGCTTACGGCAAGCTATGATGCCAATAGTGGGCGGATGATACTAACGCCGGTTTCGCTCGATACCGGCAAGCTCTATCCAGAGCTTTGGATTGTTCCAGCCGACGGCAAGGCGCGATCGCTTGGGATTGTTGAATCCCGATCCCCAACGTCGATGATCGTACCTGCCGATATGCGGCAATATATGGACGCGGGCGGCACATTGGCGATTACGCCCGAACCCGAAGGTGGCGCACCGGGTGGAAAGGCCACCGGCCCGATTATCGCCAGCGGAAAAATCGCAACTATCTGAAAAAATTTTGCGCGCAGTGCATCCGTGCAACGGCTGCCTCCGTTTCTGCTCACAGCACGCCATCCCCCGGACGTGCGCAGAACAGGAAAGTTGAAATCATGAAGCTTAACAATCGTATCTTGATCGCAGTCGCACTTGCATCGTCTTCCCTCACCGGCACCGCCGTCATTGCCAATCATCACGCAATGGCAAACCCGATGGTAGGCGGCGCGGAAATGTTTCCAGCAAAAACCATTGCCGAAAATGCATCGGCAGCGCCAAACCTTACCACTCTGGTCGCAGCAGTATCAGCCGCAGGCCTTGTTGAAACGCTCGCCAGCCCCGGACCTTTTACCGTGTTCGCGCCCACCAACGACGCATTTGCAAAGCTGCCTGCCGGCACCGTCGAAACCTTGGTGAAGCCAGAAAACAAGGCGACGCTGACTTCGATCCTGACCTATCATGTGGTCGCAGGGAAGCTTACCAGCAAAGACATCGTCAAAGCCATCAAGGCAGGTGGCGGCACCGCAACGCTTGATACCGTTGCAGGCGGCAAGTTGACCGCAAAGATCGTCGGCAAAGACGTTATCGTTACCGATGCCAAGGGTGGCATGTCCAAGGTAACGCAGGTTGACGTCATGCAGTCGAACGGCGTGGTCCACATCATCGATTCGGTTTTGCTGCCTTAATCCGGCAGCAAATGCGGGGGCCGGTCGCTTTTCCCTCCCTTTTTAGCGACCGGTCCCTTCAGCATATTTCTGCGTGCCCTTCGTAATCACCTCATCATCAGCCAAAATCTCTGCAATGGCGATGTCGGGCAACTCCTCCAATTCTGCGTAAAGCGGCGCGAAATCCGTCTCCACAGTTACTTGCAGCAAATGATCGAGGCTTGGGATCACAAAATAATTTTGTTGGTAATCATCAATCCGGTAGCCAGTCCGCATAACCCGCATGAGGTCAAACCCAATGCGGTTCGGGCTGGGATCATCCAGCGCGAAGACACTTTCTCCATAGCTTGAAACAATACCTGCGCCGTAAATTCGCAATCCATCGGGCTGCTGGATCAAGCCGAACTCCACCGTATACCAATAGAGCCGTGCCAGATGATCGAGCGCGCCGAAGCCAAGGCTTCGCAGGCCACCTTTGCCGTAGGCGACCATATAATCTGCAAAAACCGGGTCAGCTAGCATGGGTACATGACCGAATACATCATGGAACACATCGGGTTCTTGCAAATAGTCGAGCTGCTCCGGCGTGCGGATGAAATTGCCCGCGGGAAAACGCCGGTTGGCCAGATGGTCAAAAAATACATCGTCAGGCACCAGCCCTGGCACCGCGACGACTTGCCATCCGGTGGCCGCTAGCAACCGTGCATTGAGCTCGCGGTAATCCGGGATGCCGGGCTTCGACAGTTTCAGTACATCCATCCCGCGCAAAAACGCGTCTGCCGCCCTGCCCGGCAGCATTTCCGATTGCCGCGCAAACAGCCGGTCCCACATCGCATGCTCGTCTGCGCTGAACTTTTCCCAATTCTGGGAGACCGTCCAGTCGGCATTTGCGCCTTCGGGCGGGGTGTCATAGACATGCTGAAAATCGGCCATAAGAAAGTGGTTACACTTGAAACTGTTTCGCATCAACAGCCTGTGGACCGTATTGCGGGCGCTAGTCGGTTGGCCGTTGCTGGCTATAGGATGTTACATGGTGGCGGCGCTGATCGGCAGCCACATACCCGCGAATAGCAAATGGCAGCAATCGGCGGAAGGCGTCGACATTTTTGTGGAAACCAATGGCGTGCATGTCAGCCTGATCGTCCCGATGTCGGCCGCTGGCGATGACTTGAGCGATCTCATTCGACCTGACCAACTCGCAAATCCCGACCTATACGGTACCCATGCGATGATTGGCTGGGGGCATAAGCGTGTTTACCGCAATGCCCGGACATGGGGCGACGTCAAAAGCGGCGACATTGCCAGCGCCATTATCGGTTCGGACGATACCACGCTGCACATCTATCATCTGATAGAGCCTCGACCTTTGTCCTACCGAAGAATGCTGAGGGTTACGCCTGAGCAATTTCACATCATCGTCGCACAAATCCGAAACACCTTCAGGCTAGATGCCGCTGGCAAAAGCCACGCCTATCCCGCTTATGGTCGGGACAATATGTTCTATGATTCAGTCGGCCATTACAGCGCGTTCAATACCTGTAACACCTGGACAGGCGACGTATTGCGTCGTGCAGGCGTCCGGATGGGCGTTTGGACGCCAATGCCCGGCGGCATTATGCGCTGGTTCCCCGCTCCATCCATGCTCTCAAGCCCTCAGGATCGACGATTGTCAGATAACGGTAATGCCGCTCGATAAATCCGGCTTTTTCGAGCTCGGCTAATGACGACGCGATGGTCATTCGGGAAACTCCAACAAGCTCCGCCAGTTCCTGCTGCTTGATACTCAGCTTTATAGGTGCTGCCAGACCTTCACCCAATGCTATTAGACGTTGGGCCAACCTTTGAGGTGCCGACATGTTGCGAAACAGAAACATGCTGTTCAATGCTTCCTGCAGCTGTGTCGCCAATATTCGCAGCAATTCGCGGGTGATGTCGGGCGACGCCGCCATGGCGTTTGTAAGTTGTGCTTCTGTAATCCATAAGCCCTCGACCTGCCCCATCGCCTGCGCGTCAACCACGCGCGGGAACTGACCGAAGCACGCCAACTCGCCGAAACTGTCCCCAGCCCCCATAATTGCAATGACCTGCATATCGCCTAACTCGCTGTACGATCCGATTTTGACCTGGCCTTTGGTAATCAGCCACAGCCCGTCGGCCGGATCGCCTCGGTGATAAAGGAACTGTCCATCGCGAAAGCTTTTGCGAATCGCCGAGCCGCGCAATTTCGCCTGCAAAGCATCAGGGAACGCCGCAAACAGGGCTGGTGCAGAAATCGATCGGCTTGAATTTTCGGACATAATTTACAAATGTAAAGCACTTAACATTATCGTCTGTCAAATGGTCATATCTCTGTCACATATTAAGCCCCGTCGAAGTCGCGGCCTTTCGGGGGAAAGCCGGGATTTCGATAAGAACGTTGAGTTCAGTTTTGGGGCGGGTTCGGACCCGGTGGCACGAGGGGGGTTGCCGCGGTTCTGACGGCGCGCTGGTTGCTCCTTTTCTGGCCAGCGCGCCGTCTGCTTTTCCTCAGAATTTTTAACTGGCCACGATGGCGGCCCACTCCGCCTCATCGATAACGCGAATGCCGAGCGCAGTTGCCTGTTTCAGTTTTGACCCGGCACCCGGCCCCGCGACCACGAGGTCAGTTTTTGCACTCACCGACCCAGAAGCTTTCGCACCCAAAGCCTCGGCCTGCGCCTTGGCCTCATCGCGGCTCATGGTTTCAAGCTTGCCGGTGAAGACGATAGTTTTACCCGTCCATTCGCTTTCGCGGATATTCGACACATAGGCTGGAGGCGACACTTCGCGCAGCAGGGCATCCCAAACCGACAGATTGTGCGGCTCGTGGAAAAAACCGCCTAATGCTTCTGCCACGGTGGGGCCAATTCCGTCGATTGCGGTTATTTCGGCAACAGCGGTCTCGTCGCCCTGGGCCAGACGAATACCGATATCCTTGACCGCTTGCAGCGAGCCGAAATTCTTAAACAGGTCTTTGGCGGTGACAGTACCGATGTGCCTTATGCCCAGCCCGAACAACAGCTTGCCACCGTCCGGTGCCCGTTTGCTCTCGATTGCTGCCAACAGGTTATCCACAGACTTTTCCTGCCACCCTTCCCGCTCCAAAATAGCAGAGCGCTTTGTTCGCAGGCGGAATATATCGGCAGGACTTTCCAGCCAGCCGAGGTCAAAAAATTCCTGAATGGTTTTCTCGCCAAGCCCCTCGATATCGAGCGCGGCGCGACTGACAAAATGGATCAGGCGTTGCACGCGCTGTGCCGGACAAATCAGTCCGCCTGTGCAGCGAACATCGACCTCACCTTCTTCAGCAACTGCTTCAGACCCGCATTCAGGGCAATGATCCGGAAAGCCGTAAGCGCTTCGTGATGCATCCGGTGTCAGGTTCTCGACAATCTGCGGGATGACGTCCCCTGCCCGCTGCACAACAATGCGGTCGCCCGGTCTTACGCCAAGCCGCCCGATTTCGTCGCGGTTATGCAGCGTGACATTGGACACGACCACACCGCCCACAGTCACCGGCGTCAAACGACCAACGGGCGTCAACTTGCCGGTTCGCCCAACCTGAATGTCAATAGCCTCCAGCGTCGTCTCCGCACGCTCAGCAGGAAACTTATGCGCAATGGCCCAGCGCGGGGCTTTGGCGACGAAGCCCAGCCGCTCCTGCCAGTCGAGCCGGTCGACTTTGTAAACCACGCCATCGATATCATAGGGCATGTCCGCCCGTTGCCGCTTAATCGTCGCATAATGCGCCAGCGCGCTTTCGGCCCCCTCGACGCGCACCAATAACGGGGAAACCGGAACGCCCCATTGGGCAATTGCCGCCAGAACGCCAGCCTGGGTATCGGCAGGTAGTGCACTCACCTCGCCCCATCCGTGCGCGAGAAAGCGCAACGGACGCGATGCCGTTATCTTGGCATCCTTCTGCCGCAATGATCCCGCAGCTGCATTGCGCGGATTGGCGAAGATCTTACCGCTTTTCGCCGCTTGCTCTGCATTCAGCGCTGCAAAGTCGGACTTGGCCATATAGACTTCGCCCCGGATTTCGAAAACGACCGGCACTTCCCCATGCAAATGCGTTGGAATATCAGCGATATAGGCAACGTTCGCCGTCACATCCTCCCCGATTGTGCCATCGCCGCGGGTCGCTGCTTGCGTCAGCACGCCGTCTTCATACCGCAGCGAAAGCGATAGCCCGTCAATCTTGTCCTCGGCGGTCAGTGCAACTTCCGTGCCGTCAGCAAGGTTTAAAAACCTGCGCACCCGCGCGACGAAATCAGCGATATCCTCGGCATCGAATGCATTGTCGAGGCTCATCATCCGCTTGGCGTGGGTGATCTTTTTCAGTCCGGAGGCATCGACCGCAGCGCCGACGGCCTTGTTTGGACTATCCGAGCGCACGAGATGCGGAAACGCGGCCTCCAGCTCGTTATTCCGCCGCACCAACGCATCATATTCCGCGTCTGAAATCTCCGGTGAGTCTTCGGTATGATACAGCTTGTTGTGACGGGCGATGGTCTTCGCCAACCGCATCAGCTCATTGGCCGCATCGGCTTCAGACGTCACTTATCGCTCCAGTGGCTTGGTCAAATCGAACGACACGCGAAACAGCCGTCCGGGGCGCGAAAGTTCATAAATCAACGCCTGCCCCGGCTCGATTTCAAACGCCCATATATTCGTGTTCGAAACCGTGCGGCCTTCCTTGGTAAACATTGCCTTGGAAAAAGCATCGACCGGAAATTCCTGCCGCGCCGCAGTACCCACCGCAAATGTGTCGCCGCCATATTGCGAGACCGGGTCTTCCATGCCATCTTTCAGCATATGCCGGTGCTTCAGGCGCAATCCGCTCTCGGTCCGGGTGATGATCCATGTGCGTGAACGGTCTTCGCCGACATCGAAGGCGATCCGGATTTCAACGGGCGAGCATTCACTGGCATGGGCTTGCAACTTGGCTGTCGCGAAACTTGCGTCACTCTCATTTCCAGCGATCATTTTACCCGCAAAGCTTTTGCCGCACAACGCGGACATCCGTTGGAAAAACTGGTCCGTCGGCGAAGCGGGGTCAGGCGTGGAGGCACAGCCGCCAAGGACCAGAGCTAGGTATAAAACTGATTTTTTCACGCCACCTCCAACAGCCGCTCGGCTAGCGCTTTTGCCTCGCCGGTAACTTCCACACCACATAACATGCGTGCGGCTTTCTGCCGGCGCGCAATAGGGTCACGCATAGTCACGCGAGTTCCAGCAAGGGTGTTTCTGGAATTTTCTGACCATCAAACGCATGCTCTGCATATGGGCCGTCAATATCCACCCAATGAAGGAAAAGATGCGCCGACCACCGATTGGGATTTGGCGTGATCCGCCCGTGCAGGCGATGGACACCTTGATACAGAACTGCGTCGCCGGGCATCATTGGCACGGAAGAAAATTTCCCGTCACCAAAGTCTTCGTCGGCGCGCTGTTTCGGCGTTTCGATGTGATTTTCTCCGACCTCCAGTGCCCATGGACGTTGATCACTCGACGCCAACAACAATGAAATGCTGTGCTCGCAGGCATAACGGTCCGAATGCACCCGGCAAATATCACCCTGTCTGTAAACACGAAAATAGCAATAGGTCGGTCGAAGATCACGACGCACCAACGCGCTGATAGCAGGGGTCATGCCCCATAAGAAAGAAACCATAGGCGCGTAGTGCCAACCATAGATTTCTATTGCCTCCTCACGAAGCAGATCCGACCCGCGTTTCAAACTTCCAAATGAGACGCCGCCACGTATAAAGTCAGTCTTAAGCTTGGCTAGGAAAGCGCGTGCGACATCATCTGGCACGAATGATTTAAGCGCAACATAGCCGTCATCCCAATTATTGTTATTCATACGACCTCCAACAACCGCTTGGCCTGGGCTCTCGCCTCGTCGGTCACTTCTGCCCCTGACAACATCCGTGCGATCTCCTGTCGGCGGGCTTCAGCGTCAAGCAAAGTCACGCCTGTTCGCGTAACGGTACCTTGGCTCGATTTGGCTATAAAGTAATGCGCCTGTCCCTTTGCCGCGACCTGAGGGCTGTGGGTGACGGCGAGCAGCTGCGTGCGCTGGGCAAGTCGGGATAGCCGCTCGCCAATCGCCGCAGCGACAGCACCACCAACGCCCCTGTCGATTTCGTCGAAAATGATCGTTGCTGCGCCCCCTTCTTCCGCGAGCGCAACCTTTAACGCCAATATGAAGCGTGACAGTTCGCCGCCAGAGGCGATTTTAGCGAGCGGTGCGAAGGGCGCACCCGGATTGGTCGAGATTGTGAACTCAATCCTGTCCATTCCCGACGCGGTCCAGCGTTCCTCTGATAAGCGCTCAATCGCTGTCCGGAATTGTGCGGCATCAAGTTTCAGTGGAGCGAGTTCGGCCTTCACCGCAGCATCAAGCCTTAGTGCGGCGGCGCTCCGCGTGTCGGATAGCATTATTGCGGACTGCACATAGGAAGCGTGCTTGGCAGCAACCTCTGCCTCAAGCTTTGCCAGCCCTTCGCCGCCGGCCTCAATCGATTCAAGCCGCGCGGTCAGATTTTGCTGTAACGACAATATGGCATCCGGCGCGACATTATGTTTGCGGGCCAGAGCGCGAAGTTCGAACAGGCGAACCTCAATTTCATCAAGACGAGCAGGTTCATACTCGATTGCCCGCGCAGCCGCGTTGAGCTTATCTTCTGCCTCCGCCGCTTCAATAACTGCCCGGTCGAGTGCCGTTAGCGCTTCGGCCAACAACGGATGGGCATCAGCCAGGCGATCCAGCTTGCGCGCTGCGCCTCGAATCAGCGCAATACCGCTTTTCGGGCCATCAAAGCTCTCCAAAACGCCTTTCAGATCTTCGGCGATGCGCTCGCCCTTTTGCATATCCGAACGTTCGCCAGCGAGCTGTTCTTCTTCGCCCTCTTGGGGATTAAACGCGGCAAGCTCTGCCACCGCGTGCTCCAGCCATTCTTGGTCGCGTGCTGCATTTTCGAGCGCTTCACGCGCTACATCAAGACGCGCCTTCGCCTCCTGCCATTCTGCAAAATTGGCCGCTACCGACGCGGTGTCACACCGCCCGAACGTGTCGAGCAAAGCCCTGTGTCCGCGTGGGTTGAGCAGGCCTCTATCGTCGTGCTGACCGTGGATTTCGACCAGCGCAGAACCGACATCGCGCAACAGCGCGGCCGAACAGGGCTGGTCATTGATGAACGCCTTGCTACCACCATCGGCCTTGACCGACCGACGGATAAGCAGGGGTTCGCCTGCATCGATTTCTATGTCATTTTCAGCGAGTAGCGCCGCCACATTGGCAGGCGCATCAAAACTGGCAGTCACCTGCGCTTTGTCCGATCCGGCACGCACCAGCCCGCTATCGGCGCGCGCACCCAGCGCCAGCCCCAAAGCATCGAGCAATATCGATTTCCCTGCCCCGGTTTCACCGGTCAGGACACCCAATCCACTTGCGAATTCAAGGTCAAGCGCTTCGATCAGCACCACATCGCGGATCGAAAGCCCCGTTAGCATAATGGGGTCAAAACCTGTCTGCGGCGCGGCTGAGGCGACAAAATGGCGAAGATATCGGGCGAAAATGCCTGCCTGAAATAGTGGTTCTATTTTGAAAGGTATTTTCGTTCGAGGTCGAAGCCATTTTGTTGTCCTTTCAG
Source organism: Sphingorhabdus sp. (assembly GCA_041738665.1). Classification (GTDB taxonomy): domain Bacteria; phylum Pseudomonadota; class Alphaproteobacteria; order Sphingomonadales; family Sphingomonadaceae; genus Sphingorhabdus_B. The sequence continues at coordinate 13,765 of JBGSPK010000329.1, forward strand.
GATTTGACCGATTTGGCCACCTGCGTCGTCGGGAAAGCTTGCGATAGAACCACTATCGCTGCGCCTTCCCTCCTAGCATCTGGCCAAATCGCCTCAAACCTCAGTCGCGCCGCAGACAGGTTTTGCCCCCTTCACGCGGCGGGCGCGTTCTTCTGCATCAGGTCATATGCGCGCTGGTACCATTCGCTTCCGGGGTAGTTGGCACCCAAAACGGCGGCTGCCTTTTTCGCCTCTTCAGGCACTCCCATTGCGAGATAGCTCTCCGTCAGGCGATATAACGCTTCGGGCGCGTGCGTTGTTGTGTCGAATTTATCGACCACTTCGCGGAACCGCAGCGATGACGCCAGCCACAAGGCGCGGCGCTGATAGAATCGGCCAATTTCCATTTCCTTGCCCGCAAGATGGTCGCGCACCAAATCTATTTTCAATGTGGCATCCGCAGCATAGCGTGAATTTGGATAGCGGCGCTGCACTTCACCCAACGCTGCCAATGCCTGCTCGGAAATTTTCTGGTCGCGCGTAACATCGCTAATCTGCTCGTAATATGACAGCGCGATCAGATAATAGGCATAAGGCGCGTCCTTGTTTCCCGGATGGATCGACAGGAACCGGCGCGATGATTGGACAGATTCATTATATTTTTGTGCCATGTAATAATTAAATGCGCTCATCAATTGCGCGCGGCGCGCCCAAGGCGAATAAGGGTGCTGGCGCTCGACCTCATCGAACAACGCCGCAGCAACTTGATACTGCTTGCTGTCCATTTTGTCTTTAGCCGCAGCGTAAAGCGTGTTTACATCACGTGCCACATAACGGGTGTTGCTACCAGGCTTGGCGCCGCCGCCTCCAAGACCCAATGCAGCGCATCCGGAAAGCATCGACGAAGTGGCCAGTATTACCACCGGCACAAGAAATTTTCTGTTCATGGATGTTCCCTAGATAATCTTGACCGCGCCGCCAAGTGCTTTGCTGATATTGTGTGACGATGCCTGTATCTAAGATGAATTTGACCAGTCATTCGGGGGTTTTGTTGCCACCAAAGGAGAGCCTATCCGAACCCCCGATCACTCGGGTGCTGTTCAGCAATGTCCAGTCGGTATCGGGACCTCTAGCTGGCGGCGCGCCCGCAGGCATTCCTGCAACGGCGTAAAGATAGTCGATAGCGAGAGAACCTTCCGTGCCCGCGCTGAATTGCAGGAGCAACCTTGCGCCCGCAGTCTCAGCCCGCCATGCCACACGGGTTGGCTTACCGGCGGGCATTTCGACCTTTCTGCCATTCACCAGGACCTTGGACAGCGGAACCGATGGCGTGACCATGAAACTCATTGTTCGCGGTGCGTTTGCGCTAAACATGCTGACCGTCACATTTCCACCCTGCTCGCTTAAGCTGATATCGGGGGGCAGCGTCGATGCGGCGGCAGCGGGCGTGGCGTGCCACTTTATCGCGTCAAAGCCCTTAACCGAGATTCGCTTTACCGGGCCTTCGGGTAATTCACGCGATGTCGAGCCGGTCGCCCAGTAACTTTTACCGTCGCGAAGGTCGGTATAATGGAACAGATCGCCAGGCCGCGGGTAGCGCGATGTGAAGCTGGCAGACAATGCGAACCAGATGGCACCCAGCGCACCAATACCGATCAATCCGCCGCCAACGAGCCGCGATCGGCGAACATCGCCAAATGCCATGATAACCGGCCCGATGAGCGTTATCGCAAACGGAATGATAAGCGCGACCGGAGCTGGCGTCATGGGCGCGACCGAAACATAGGTGACAATCACCCCGGCCAATAACAGCGCCCCCCAGATGCCGCCGACCACTGTGCTGCCATATAGCAGCAGCGGCGACCGGATGCCGTATCGCCCTGCCACAAACAGCAAACACGCACCGATCAATCCGGCCCAGTCGAACAGCCAGCTTGCACCCGGCATCCAGATTTGCGCGGCCAGCGCACAAAGAAGCATCAGTATCACCGCACCTGCCCACATCGCCGCCCTTGGTCGCGCCAGCAGTACCGCGCCAGAGGCCAGCGCAACGTAAATCCACAGCGCCGCGTCCATCTCGTTGATCCGTTCGCGCATTGGGATCATGCCGGTGCCATAAGCCCAGTTGGCGATAAAATGGCTGAGCGCTCCGACGCCAGCCATCAGCGCCGCAACTCCGGCGGTTCCGCCAAGCGCCTGCCGCCAGCCAACACCAATCCGCCCAACCCGCGCCAGCCCGAGCAGCGCAAAGCCCAACGCCACCAGAACCCACCCACCCCAAATCGGGTAGCGCACCACAAACAAACCAAAGAAATCGAAATAAGCCGCCTCCGCACCTTGCACCGGCAGCGCATCCGCCATCGCCAGCGCCCGCGTCGTGGTCAGCGCAAAATCCCCCAGATGCCGCATCGCCGCCAGGTCGATGTTACCGATATTGTCGGTCGGCATGTGATAGTCGTACAGCCCGTCAATATAGGCCGCGTTGATGCCGGTGATGCCCTTGGCCAGCGAAACCGACAGATCGGTGTCATTGGGCAGCAGCTTATAGACATTGTTGGCAAGGCTGTTTCCGGATGGGCTCACCGCTTTCTCCGCCCACAGGCCAATCAGCGAAGCATTGCCCGGCGACGTCTGGAACATGAACGCCCGCCCACGCGACCCCCGCGCCTCGACATTGACCACCGCGCCAATCCGCTTCGCCAGCGGATCGCGATCAAAAAACTCCTGCGCGCCGATCAGGCCAAGCTCCTCCGCATCGGTCACCAGAAACACCACATCGCGCGCCGGTTTCGGCCCCGCAGCTAGCACGCGCGCCGTCTCCACCACAGCAGCCACTCCTGCTGCATCGTCCGACGCGCCATTAGCCCAGGGCGCGCTGTCAACATGCGCCATCATCGCCACGGCCTTGCCCGCCCGGTCGCGCCCCGGCAGCACGGCGATGATATTCTCATAAGGCGAAACGTTGACCGACCCCTTGCGCCGCGCATCGAAATTCGCCTGCCGCACGCCGACGCCCGCTTGCGTGCGCACCTCCAGCCCCAAGGCCTCAAACCGCGCTTTCAGATACGCCCGCGCCTTTTCATTCCCAACCGAGCCAACCGGCCGAGGCTCCTGCGCAATCGCGTCCAAGACCTTGTTCGCCTGCACCAGCGAATAGCCTGTGCCGCCATCGCCCGCAGGCGGCACGCGCGCCCACAACGCCAGCGCAATCGCGCACGCCACGACTATGGGTAGCAACAGGAAATTGCGCATGAATGATTCCTCCGCCCCCTTGCTAATCCAGGCGCGCAGGGGGAAGCCAGCGCTAATTCACATCGCCCTCCCCGGCCTCCTTGCGGATACGCAGCACCCTCAGCTTTTTGAGGATGCTTTCGTTCAGCTCGTCACTCGACATTTCGGCGTTGCGATTGGTCCCCCATCCGCGCAGCCCCTTGCGCTGCGCCCAGGTGCGGAAGGCGAAGTGCTTGTTCATATGCAACAACGACAGGCACTGATCGGGGGTCATCGGCGCGATGGGCAGCGCCGGTTCCCAATCCTCCAGATGGTCATAGGCTTTCGGGTCGAGCGAGATAGTCGCCCGTTCCAGCATCGCCCCTTGCAACGCCCAATAGCCCTCCTCCACCGCCGCGTCCCATGCTGCGGCAAATTCCGGCCAGCGATTGCGGTGGCCATGCGCCGAAGCGACAGAAAGCCCGACCTCCCCGCACGCCAGCTTCACATTGCACGTCGCCGACAGCACGGCCAGAAACCTTTTTTCCTCCGCCGCCGTCCATTGTTTCAGCCGCGCGCGAGACACCTGCACCCGCCGCCCGCGCGAGCCGCGCAATACCAGCTTCTCGCCATTTATATTCGCCCATTTCCCCGAAGACGTCACCGCCCCCGCGCGCGAAAGCCGGTGCCGAGCCTCCGCGATAGCCACCTCCATCCGCGCCTTGAACGCCGGGTCAGTCGAGCGGTGGAGCGTCACCCAAGACCGAGACACCCGCGCGCGTTCGGCAGAGATCGTCTGGTTCCCGGTTTCGGCGAGCGCGGTGAAGAAGGCCTCGGTGCGGGCCTTGCTGGTTTTGGCTGACATTTTAATCCTCCGATTACCCTGAGCCCGACGAAGGGCGGGATTGGTTTATGAGGACTGGGTTATTAGGCATGGGTTGGGGTTGTAGGAAAGTGAATGTTATGGATTTCAAAACAAGTTCGCCACAGCAAATAACTTTCAAAGGAAAGTTTGCTTGTAGAACAGCATAGTTTGTGATGATTAATGAATATGAGCAAAGACGCGGCCATTGAAGGATTTTTCGGCGTTGTTAGCGCATTTGAGAACGCTACAATTCCAACGGTGTCTTACGTTTCGTGGGAACGAGATGGCGTCCCTTTTGTTGTTAAGTCCAGATTGCGGCTAGCGTTGCGAGGGGTCGATTTTGTGCCCCGTCGGTTTGAGTGGAAGGGCATAATAGCTGAAAGCTTCCGGCTTGATGCAATAGGTAAGACGCCCCACGAGTTTGTTGACCATATTATGAAAGGAATATTGGTCTCACCCAGTGGCGAGATTGATTTTCCGCCTCATCATGGCGGCAATTATGCGGTTCAATTCGTGCCCCTCCACCCAGAAGGGTTGGAACAGCAAAACAGAATAGCCGTATTGCAGGTTCGTGGCGACGACCAAAACAGCCCTATTAACAACTTAGCACTGGATTGGGATTTAAGGGCGGCGAGTCCGCCGTACGATAGTTTAACGGAATTGTGCCAAGACTTTGGGTTAGGTGCACTCGCTGATCCGGCTTGCCTATTTGAAGCGATTGCTAGCGACGTTGTCACAATGGACTTCTCTAGCGAGGTTGTTGGAACGAGCATTGAACTTGGCGTTTTCGCCGCGCTAGGACTCGACACTGGCCAAGTCTCTATCGGTTACAGGGTCTATGACAAAGGGCAAGTTGTCAGTCGTGAAACAGTTTCTGGAGACCGGCTAAAGTGGGTCTCCCTTGAAAATAAACAACGGGGGAGCGTATCAATCCAAGTGCCTCCAGCAGCGGTTTTGCATTGCTATGCAAGATTCCGTGGCGTCGCTCATCAACATCGCTGGTTCAATGATCCAGCGATCGCGCAAAACCCTAGACGTGCTAGTTATGAAAGGTTTGATCAGGGCTTAGAGCTTCTTCGCGAGATGTGCGTTCCAAAAGACAACAAATATGCCCGCGACTTAGAAGCAGCGGTGTCTTGGCTCTTATGGATGCTTGGATTTAGCGTACTACATCTCGGAGCAACCAAGCGGCTTCAAGATGGCCCCGATCTTATTGCAACCACCCCCACGGAGCATTACTTAGTGGTCGAATGCACCACCGGCCAAATAAAAGGTGAGAGCAAGTTGGAAAGGTTAGTCGCGCGAGCTGCGAGCGTTCGGGAACAGCTCGAAAGATCTAATAATCAACATCTGAAAGTTTTACCTCTCATGGTCACATCAATGACTCAAGCTGAGGTCGCGGCTGGCGCGCAAACTGCTCAGGAACACGGCGTAGTTGTATTAGCCCGTGAGGACTTATTTGTCGCAATTGAGAGGACACTCCTTCTTCCTCGACCCGACGAACTATACGCCGAAGCAGAACGCAGCTTAGTTGCCTAGCACGGCGACACATCACTTGAATTTATGGGAGGAATACGTGGCCACATATTCGGCTATTTTATGGGGAATTTTTAGTGGTGGCATATTGATACTACTAAGAACGCTCTTTGTTGCGGCAATGTCAGATGTGGGCCGCAGAATCAGCTCAACAATGTTTGGCATTCAGGCTTTCGAAAATACCCTTGGGCGCCTCCTTCGAGACGACGTATGGAGTGGCGAATGGGAAGTCGCGTGGAATGTAAAGAGCAAAGCATTTCTGCAATCAAACAAACGACAATCTGCAATTGCTCGGTGTTTCAATTCAGTGGCGCTTGAGGGTGTAGGCCTGACAACTGCAGGTGTCGAAATCCCATACGGATTTATCGGGAAATTAAGCCGCGATAAGAGCATCGTCACAGGAACTTGGTTTGATCGCAGCGGCAATAATGCAGGCTATCATGGTGTTTATCAATTGCGCCTCCAAGGCGGTCGCGACGAAGCCGTAGGCAAATGGGCTGGCTTTTCTGAAACAGGCTCAAATATCAAAACAGGTACGCTGTATTGGACAAAAGTTCGCAGCAGCTAGAAACAAAAAAAGGGGCCGCCGAAGCGACCCCTTTCCTCTCCTGTCCTTCGACAAGCTCAGGATGAACGGCCTGCGACCGTTCACCGCGATATTTAGTCCTTCAAAAACGCAGGAACGTGGTCGGGGTTGCCGCCGCCTCACCCCGCCTTGCGCAGCGCCTCATTAATTCGTGACTGCCATCCCGGCCCGGTGGCGCGGAAGCGTTCGAGGATTTCCTTGTCCAGACGCAGGCTCACCAATTGCTTGGTCTCGCCTTTTGGCCGACCGCGTGTTTTCGGGAAGGCGGCGCGGATGTGCGCGGGGATGTCTTTGCCGGTCTTGGCACGCGCGAAGTCGGCCTCGGTCCATTCGGGGTTGTCGCTATCGATAGCGGTTTCAATCTTTCGGGGCATAACGGCGCATCTCCTTTGCATGGGCCCGGCGCAGGCTGATCGCGCGAATTGTACCGTCGCGATCAGTTCCGGCCAGACAATGGGCTACACCGTCGATTAAACCGTAAAGCCGAAAACGTGGTTCGGCAAAACGGCTATCATCGACATAGGCCAAAACTTCCAGATCGACCGCCCGGGCCAGTGACACGCCGTGTTTGGCAATGTTCACGGCGTCCTTGTCAGGGTCGAATTCGATCTGCACCTGCGATTATATGTATCTACGAATAATCACTTTGTCAATATTATCGTAGATACGAAAAAGGGGCCGCCGAAGCGACCCCTTTCCTCTCCTCACCTTTGCGGTGTTGTAACTAGTCTTTCAGGAAAGCCGGAACGTGGTCGGGATTGCCGCCGCCTTCGTTTCCACCTTCTGAACGCTCTTGACGAGGTCCACGGTCGCCGCGGCCTTCGCCACGTCCGCCGCCACCGCCTTCACGGCGTGGTCCACGGTCGGGACGATCGCCGCGTGGACGTTCTTCGCGTGGGGGGCGTGTGTCTTCCAGTTCGGCGCCGGTTTCCTGATCGACGACGCGCATCGACAGGCGAACCTTGCCGCGCTGGTCGATTTCGAGGACCTTGACCTTGACTTCCTGACCTTCGGAAAGGACGTCGCTGACCTTTTCAACGCGCTCGTTGGCGATTTCGGACACGTGCACAAGGCCGTCCTTGCCGCCCATGAAGTTCACGAACGCGCCAAAATCGACCATGTTGACGACCTTGCCGTCATAGATCTTTCCGACTTCTGCTTCTTCGACGATGCCCGAAATCCACTTACGTGCCGCTTCGATCTGCGCGATGTCGGACGACGAAATCTTGATGAGACCTTCGTCATCGATGTCGACCTTCGCACCGGTGGTGGCGACGATTTCACGAATGACCTTGCCGCCGGTGCCGATGATGTCGCGGATCTTCGCTTTGTCGATCTGCATCGTTTCGATACGCGGTGCGTGGGCGCTGAGTTCGCCACGAGCTTCGCCAAGTGCCTTCGCCATTTCACCAAGGATATGCGCGCGGCCTTCCTTGGCCTGGTTCAATGCCGCTTCAAAGATTTCGCGGGTAATGCCGGCAATCTTGATGTCCATCTGCATCGTGGTGATGCCTTCGGACGTGCCTGCTACCTTGAAATCCATGTCGCCGAGATGATCTTCGTCACCCAAAATGTCGGAGAGGATTGCGAAATCCTTGCCTTCGAGGATGAGGCCCATGGCGATACCCGAAACCGGGCGTTTGATGGGAACGCCGGCGTCCATCATCGCGAGGCTTCCGCCGCAAACCGATGCCATTGACGACGAGCCGTTCGACTCGGTGATGTCGCTGGTGATGCGGATGGTGTACGGGAAGTCTTCCTTGCTTGGCAGCACGGCGTGGAGCGCGCGCCAGGCGAGCTTGCCGTGGCCGATGTCGCGGCGGCTTGGAGCGCCGAAACGGCCAACTTCGCCAACGCTGTACGGCGGGAAGTTGTAATGCAGCATGAAGTTTTCATAATGCAGGCCGCCGAGGCCGTCGATCATCTGCTCTGCGTCCTTGGTGCCCAAGGTGCAGGTTGCGATGGTCTGGGTTTCGCCGCGCGTGAACAGTGCCGAACCGTGCGAGCGTGGCAGGAAGTGGGTTTCTGCCAGGATCGGACGGATTTGGTTGGTCTTGCGTCCGTCGATGCGGGTGCCGTCCTTGAGGATAGCGCCGCGAACGATTTCAGCTTCGAGCTTCTTCATCAGCTTGCCAGCGGCCATCTGGTCCTGCGGAGCCGCGTCCGAGAACGCTTCCTTGGCGGCAGCGCGGGCGAGGTTGAGAGCGTTTGAACGTTCCGACTTGTCGGTGATCTTGTACGCAGCAGCGATATCCTTGCCGATAAGCTTCTTCAGCTTGTCCTTTGCAGCCGAGAGATCAGCCTGTTCGGCCATCGCCCAAGGTTCCTTGGCAGCTTGCTCAGCCAGCTTGATGATCGCCTTGACGACTTCCTTACACGCGTCATGCGCGAACAGGACGGCACCGAGCATGACTTCTTCCGAAAGCTCATTGGCTTCGGATTCAACCATCATCACCGCGTCGTAAGTTGCGGCCACCACGAGGTCGAGATCGCCCTCGGCAACCTGCTCGTCGGTCGGGTTCAGGATATATTCGCCGTTCACATAACCAACGCGCGCTGCGCCGATTGGGCCCATGAAGGGAACACCCGAAATCGTCATCGCAGCCGAAGCGGCTACAAGCGCGAGAATGTCAGGTTCGTTATGGCCATCATAGCTCAAAACCTGAGCAATACAGTTGATTTCGTTGTAGAAACCTTCGGGGAACAAAGGACGCAATGGACGGTCGATCAGACGCGAAACCAAAGTTTCCTTCTCGGTCGCGCCGCGTTCGCGCTTGAAGAAGCCACCGGGGATACGGCCGGCTGCGGAATATTTTTCCTGATAGTGAACGGTCAGCGGGAAGAAATCCTGGCCATCCTTCACCGACTTTGCCGCGGTAACCGCGCAAAGCACAACAGTTTCGCCCAGCGACGCCATGACAGCACCGTCGGCTTGACGGGCAACCTTGCCCGTTTCGAGAGTGAGGGTTTGTCCGCCCAACTCGATTGATACAGTTTTCGTATTAAACATTTTATTTCCTTTATCCCGCCTGCCCAATGCAGTGCGGGGCCTCTTGGAGTGCCGGGTAATCCGTCCCGGTCCGGGTTGGGGACTTTATGCCCCATGGCCGTCCTGCCTAATTGCGGGAACGCCCCATAAGCAAAAAGCGGCCCCGTTTGAGGGCCGCTTTCGCAGTATTACTTACGAAGTCCGAGCTTCGCGATGAGGGCGGCATAACGCTCGCCGTCGATTTTCTTAAGATAGTCCAGAAGCGAACGACGCTTGTTGACCATCATCAAAAGGCCACGACGCGAATGGTTATCCTTGTGGTGGGCTTTGAAATGGTCGGTCAAAGCGTTGATACGGTCGGTCAGAATTGCAACTTGCACTTCAGGCGATCCGGTATCGTTTGCTTCGCGAGCATGTTCTTTAATAACTTCGGCTTTGCGTTCAGCAGTAATCGTCATGTTTTTCCTTCGAACATCGTGATTTAGAGGTTAAAGCCACGGACGGTTTTTAACACACCGTCGATGTTCTCCACTAACGCCAAAGGCCGCAAATCTGCGCCCCTCGCCCAATGTAGCCCATCTTTCATGGCAATCCCGGTCAAGACGCGGCCCGCTTGGACTGCCCTTGCCTGTTCCGGGGAGAGATCTAGAGCCGGGATGTCGACCAGCCCTGCCTCTATCGGCAAGATAATGTCTTCTTGCGGCGCGCCTTGGCCGAATGCGTTCAGTTTGTCCAGCGAAATCGCGCTTTCCAAGCTGAACGGACCAGCGCGTGTACGGCGAAGCATCGTTACATGGCCGACGGTGCCGACGGCTTTAGCGATGTCGCGGGCGAGGCTGCGGATGTAAGTGCCTTTGGAGACGTCGGCGGATAACGTGATTTCTTCAAGCGGTTCTTCACCAGCTGCACCTAAACTAAGCGAATGGACGGTCACCGCTCTCGCGGTCATCTCCACATCCTCGCCCGCCCGAGCGCGATCATACGCGCGTTTGCAATCAATTTTGATCGCTGAATAAGCAGGTGGAATTTGTTCTATTGGGCCTGTGAAGCCTCTCAATGCTGCTTCAACATCTGCAAGCGCTGGACGGTGCTCCGAAGTAGCGACGACCTCGCCCTCCGCGTCCAATCCGCTGGTTTCCGTTCCAAAGGATATTGTGAAATCATAGGTTTTGGAAGCATCGAGCATCCGCCCGCAAAGCTTGGTGGCCTCGCCTAGTGCTATTGGCAGCACCCCCGTAGCCAATGGATCAAGCGTCCCGCCATGACCGACCTTGACCTTGCCAAATCCGGCCTCGCGCAAATTGCGTTTCACCGCCGCGACTGCTTGCGTCGACCCAAGCCCTATCGGTTTGTCCAGAATGATCC
>JBGSPK010000345.1:0-4778 GCA_041738665.1 Sphingorhabdus sp.
TCGCGGATTTGTTGACAGGGAGCAGGCCTTCACCCGCGACGCAAGCCACGAACTGCGAACGCCGATCGCGGTCATTTCTGGCGCGGCAGAGGTCATCGCGCTCACCCGCGATCTTCCTTCACATTTTGCCGAACCCTTTCGGCGTATCGAAACCGCCACTACCGATATGACGCTCGCACTTGATCAGCTGCTCGCGTTGGCGCGTGAAAACGACGGCGTTACCAAGCAATCGGTCGCACTTCGGCCGATGATCGACAAAGCCGTGTCCTGGTCTAAAGTGCGCTATCCTAACGGCGCTATAACCGTTGCAACCACAGTCGACGACACTGCTATGGTCTTCGTCCATCCGACTTCATTGCAGCTTGTGCTCAACAATCTGATTGGAAATTGCTTTCAGCATGTTGGGACCGGACAGCTGGTAGTTGATTTCGAGAGTGGCTGTCTGTCAATTTCGGACGACGGCCCCGGCCTCGGCACGGATGCCGACCCGTTCGTGCCATTTGCGAAGGGCAACGCCAGCATTGGCAGCGGCCTGGGTCTCGACATTTCCCGGCGCCTGTGTGACGCGGCGGGGATCCGTCTGACCGCTGATAAAAACATAAATGCAAGAGGCGCGCACTTTCGTCTTGAGTTTGGCGAACGGCAAAGCTGAAGCCTGCGCTCCACTTGTTTTTCTGGCCGGACATTGGATTTAAATCGCTTAGCTAGAGCCTACCACGACGGGAAGAAAAGTGCGTCCGCTACGACTTATGAAAGATTCGAAGGCTTTCATTGCGGGAGAACGTGCGCGGTCGGAGCGGCGGGCGATGAACCATTGTCGCAATACCGGGGTTTCGGCCACATCAAGAACAACAAGTCGCTTGATTTCAACCTCCATTGCAATGGTGTGTGCGGAGATGAAGGCAACGCCCATTCCGGCCATCACCGCCTGCTTGATGGTCTCGTTCGAACTGAATTCGGTGCCCAAATTGTCAAGCCTCCCGGGTATATCGCTTAAAAACAGTTCAAGTGAGATACGTGTCCCTGATCCCGGTTCGCGTACGAAAAAATGTTCCTCGGCGATACGCTGCTTGGGTATCTGCCGAACGCTGGCAAGTGGGTGATCAGGTGCCGCGATGATAACCAAGGGGTGATCGCCGAGCAAAGTGCTATCGACCGGCGTCTTACGGCTGGGCCGGCCCATCAAGGCAACGTCGATCTGCTGCTCGTCAAGCGCTTCGATTATTGCCGCACGATTGCCGATCGTCAGACTGACGCTTATGCCGGGCCGTTCCTCGGCAAATCCCGCCATCAGGCGGGGAACGAAATATTTGGCGGTGGACACTGCGCCCAAGCGTAACCGCCCAAGACCCGCGCCGCGAATAGCGATTATATTATCATTCAGTGTTGCCATACGGCGTTCGATATCGCGCGCAGCTTCAATGACCGCGCGCCCGGCATCGGTGGCGCGAAAGCCCTCCGTGGTCCGTTCAAACAAGGATGTGCCAACCATCGCTTCTGCCTGCTGCATCTGCAACGTTATCGCCGGCGGGGTAAGTCCGATTTCGCGCGCGGCGAGGTTGATCTGCCCCAGCCGGTCGACCGCCAAAATCGTGTGGAGTTGCCTAAGGGTGAGATTGAGCACAGCTCAATAGTTATTTTTTCTTACGCAAGATGTAAAGATAATAAACTTTACTTATCACTGCGCTCCCACCGATAACATTCTCCGGAGAGTGGAGAGCAAATGGCAATGATAGGGCAAAGCCTTAAGGCCTATTTGGCGGCGCATGACGCAAACGACACCGCTGGGGCGGTTTCGGAGGCCATTACGCTAATCGCTGAAACCGGCGTTGCCCTTGCCGTTACCATTTCCAATGGACCGCTTGGCGCGAAATTCGCCGAAAAAGAAGGCGACACGAATCCTGATGGCGATGCCCAGCGCGGGCTCGATTTGCTCGCCGACGACCGCTTTTTGACAGCGTTGAGCCAATCGCCGGTCGGGGTCTACGCTTCGGAAGAACTAAATCAGCCGGTATTGATTGATGCTTCGCGGCCGCTGGCGCTGGCTATCGACCCGCTCGACGGCTCGTCGAATATCGATACCAATGTGTCCATCGGAACCATTTTCTCGATCCGTCCTTTCTCCGGCGACAGAATGGCACCGTTTCTTTGCGATGGGCGGCAGCAGCTGGCAGCTGGCTTCCTGATTTATGGTCCGCAGCTCGCGCTGGTTCTGACGCTGGGACATGGGACTTCAATTTTTATCTATTCGCCAGCTGCGAGAGATTTCCTGCTGTCCAGTCCGCAATGCGAGATCCCCGCCAAGCGGGCCGAATTTGCTATTAACGCGTCTAATTATCGGCATTGGGAAGAGCCCGTTCGGCTCTACTTCGACGATTGTCTTAAGGGCGGCCACGGCCCACGTGAAGCGGAATTCAATATGCGCTGGATCGCGTCGCTTGTTGCAGAGACCTATCGCATCCTCGTCAAGGGCGGCGCGTTTCTTTACCCCGGAGACCGTCGGCGCGGCTATGCCAAAGGGCGGTTGCGACTGGTGTACGAGGCACATCCGATCGCGATGCTGATCGAGCAGGCTGGCGGGCTCGCTACCGACACCGTTGACTCCATCCTCGACGTTGCGGCCACCGAATTGCATCAGCGCGTGCCTCTGGTGTTCGGCTCTGCCGCAGAGGTGCGCCGCATCGGGCGTTACCATACGATGTCAAGCAACATGCCCGACCGTGCACCACTGTTCGCCAAGCGCACATTGTTTCAGGCCTGAAGGGGCGCGTCATGTCGATTAAACACCCCATCATTTCAGTTACCGGCTCTTCAGGCGCGGGGACGACTACGGTCAAGCATGTGTTCGAGCAGATTTTCCGGCGCGAGGGCATTCACGCGGCGACCATCGAGGGTGATAGCTTTCACCGTTATGACCGGGCAACAATGCGGCAGAAACTCGCCGACGCCGACGCGGCCGGTAACCGGCATCTCAGCCATTTCGGGCCAGGCGAGAATCTGTTCGAGGAATTGGAAGCAACCTTCCGCCAATATGGGGAAACCGGCACCGGCAAGTCGCGTTATTATATCCATGACGATAAGGAAGCGGCGCTACACGGCGCGGAGCCTGGTACCTTCACTGAATGGGGAGACCTGCCTAGCCCGAGCGATGTGTTGTTCTACGAAGGGTTGCACGGCGCGGTCGTCACCGAAACCGTCAACGTAGCGCAATATGCCGACCTAAAGATTGGCGTCGTTCCTGTCATTAATCTCGAGTGGATCCAGAAGCTGCATCGCGACAAGGCGTCGCGCGGACATTCGGCAGAGGCGGTGACCGACACAATCCTGCGGCGGATGCCCGATTATATCCATTATATCTGCCCGCAGTTCGTAGAAACCGACATCAATTTCCAACGCGTGCCCGTGGTCGATACCTCGAACCCGTTCGTGGCGCGCTGGATTCCGACGCCCGACGAATCGATGGTCGTCATCCGCTTCAAGAACCCACGCGGGATCGACTTTCCCTACCTGACAGCGATGATCCAGAATTCGTTCATGAGCCGGGCCAATTCGATCGTCATTCCCGGCGGTAAACTCGATATCGCGATGCAGCTCATACTGACCCCGATGATTTTGCGCATCGTCGACCGCAAACGGAGGATGGACTGATGGCTAGAATTACGTTGCGCCAATTGCTCGATCATGCGGCGGAGCACAGTTACGGTGTGCCCGCATTCAACATCAACAATATGGAACAGGGCCTCGCCATAATGGAAGCCGCACAAGGCTGCGATGCGCCGGTAATCCTGCAGGCCAGCCGCGGCGCCCGGTCTTATGCAGGCGACATCATGCTCGCCAAGATGATGGAAGCGCTGGAGGCGATGTTCCCGGCGATCCCAATCGTGATCCATCAGGATCATGGCAACAATGTCCAGACGTGCCTGAGCGCGATCCAGAACGGCTTTACCAGCGTGATGATGGACGGATCGCTCAAGGAAGATGCCAAGACGCCGGCCGATTATGATTACAACGTCAATATCACCGCCGAAGTAACACGCCTCGCGCACATGGTCGGCGCGTCGGTTGAAGGCGAACTCGGTTGTTTGGGGTCACTCGAAACCGGACAGGGCGAGGCCGAGGACGGGCATGGTTTTGAAGGTGCGCTCGATCACTCGATGCTGCTCACCGATCCAGACGAGGCAGAGCGCTTTGTTGCTGAGACAAAGGTCGATGCGTTGGCGGTTGCGCTGGGTACCAGCCACGGCGCGTACAAATTTACGCGTAAACCGACAGGCGACATCCTGGCGATGGACGTCATCGAGAAGATCCACCAGCGCCTACCGAATACGCACATCGTCATGCACGGCTCGTCCTCGGTGCCTGAGGAATGGCAGGAGGTTTTCAACAAGCACGGCGGTGAGATGCGTGAGACTTATGGGGTGCCGGTCGAGGAGTTGGTCAAGGGTATCAAGATGGGGGTGCGCAAAGTCAATATCGACACCGATCTTCGGCTGGCAGCGGCAGCCGAGTTCCGCCGCGTCGCGCAAACCAGCCCGTCCGAGTTCGACCCGCGCAAATTCCTGAAGCCCTCCATGGACGCGATGGCTTCGATCTGCCGCGCGCGGTTTGAGGCGTTCGGGACTGCCGGACAGGCTTCGAAAATCAGGATCGTACCAATGTCAGAAATGGCCAAGCGTTACGCCAGCGGTTCGCTCGACCCGCAAGGCTTGGTGCTGGCAGCAGCAGAATGAAGGAGAAGGTGCAATGAACGACGCAACCCCGATTAACGCCAAAGAGCG
>JBGSPK010000395.1:0-16685 GCA_041738665.1 Sphingorhabdus sp.
CAATCAAAGAAGTGCAATCGGAGTAAAAGCAATGACCAGTAAGCTTAAACTACTCGTTGCCTGTTCGTCAGTGCCATTGGTTATGCTGTGCTCCGCACCAGCATTCGCGGCAGGGACGACGCAGGGAACTGGAATTACCAATACCGTAAACGTCAATTATCAAGTTGGCGGTGTCGCGCAGACACAGCAGACCACTGGGGATACGTTTGTTGTCGACCGCAAGATACTTTTCAATATCGCGGAAAAAGCACCGATCGCAACAACGACGGTGTTTCCGAACCAAACGGGTCGCGTGACCACGTTTTTGCTCACAAACTCGGCAAACGATACCCTTGATTTCACCGTAACGCCCGCAAACATTGTGGGTGGTACAGCAGCACATGGCGGGACCGATGCGTTTAACGTAACAAATCTTCTCATCTGTCTCGATGGTCCTGTAGTGGATGGCGTTTGTGATACCGCCGCTACCGCATCGTTGACCGTAAACGATCTCGTAGCGGACGGAACGGCGACGATACTGATACTCGGCGACATTCCAATCGGCGCAACAAACGGCCAGGTAGCTAATGTTTCCGCGACCGCCACGGCTTTGAACAGCAACGGCACCGCGATTACGGGGGCTGGCGCAGTTGCGGCTGACGCGACCGTTAACGGCGCGGGCACTGTTGAGACGATTTTTGCAGATACAGCGAAATCGGGCAATGGCGGCACGTCAGCAGCGCGTGACGGCATCGATGTTGCAACCGATGATTATACCGTTCAGGCCGCAGTATTGAGCGTATTTAAATCAAGCCGCGTCATCAGTGATGGCGTTAGCACCAGCAATTTCAAATCGGTTCCAGGGGCAGTTGTCGAATATTGTATTTCGGTTGCAAATGCTTCGGGAGGCGCAACCGCTACTAATATTAGCATTTCTGACCTTGTGCCTTCCAACACAACGTTCGTACCGGGATCCATTTTCGTCGACTCGACGGTAACCAGCCCCGGTGCAGGCCAGAGTTGCTCAGGAGGAACGGGCGTCACCGACGCGTCGGACGCGGATGCGGGCAGCTTCGGCACACCTGCGAACACAGTGACCGGCACATTGGCGAGCATCGCGTCAACGCAGTCACGCGCGTTAGTCTTCCGCGCTACTATTAACTAAAGAAAAGAGGGGCGGCGTTCGGTTCGGCCGGCGTCGCCCTTTGCCACAATGGGTACGTTAACCAGATATATTATCAAATGCGCGGGTGCGTTGACGACAGGGATGCTCCTTCCTGTCGCCAGCCTACCTGCGTTTGCGCAAGCTGCACCGCAGATCATCACTAACACGGCGACCGCCGAATGGGATGTCGGCACGACAACGCTGTCGAAAACATCGAATACAGTGCAATTCGCGGTGGAAAACACACCTCCCCCGCCGCCTGTCCTGTCATTATTGCGTTTTTCCAGAGCCCCGGGCGCGTCGCCGACAAATTTGCCGCCGACGATCTGCACGGGTACTAACGGACCGAGCCCCGTCCAATTTGGCGGGGTCTATTCCGATCTGACCACCACGCCCGCGAGCCTTTTACCGGCGACAGCCATTCGTGCGGGCGAACCATTGGTGATTCAGGTCGAGACTTTGGCAAAAAACATCAATCCTGGCGCGATTGATACGTTTGATGTCATCTTAAACACGCCCAATGGCGACAGAGAGCGCATTACGCTCACCGAGTCAGCAGCAAATAGCAGCATTTTTCTCGGTTTTATCAATACAAAGGCCGCACCGCCGCCAGCGATAGCTGGAGATTGCGCTTTATCGGTGAGCCCAGGCGACACAGTAAATGTGGAGCTGGATGATTCAACCACCGGTAGCAGCGTCGGCGCAGTCGATGTCGAGATATTAGTCGATCCATTCGGGCTGTCGTTCGACAGCGGCGACGGTGTGCCGGTCGATGGCACGACCGTGACCATCATCGATAATGCGACGGGCCTTCCGGCGCAGGTTTTTGGTGATGATGGGGTGTCTGCATTTCCCAGCACTCTTGTTACCGGGTCCACTGTAACGGACAGTAGCGGTCGAACTTATGCTTTTACTTCAGGGTTTTACCGCTTTCCATTCCTTCGGCAGGGAACCTACCGGTTGGTGGTTACGCCACCGGGACCCTATACCTTCCCGTCGGTAGCAACCGCCGCCGAACTGGCTGCATTAGTGCGACCGGACGGGGGACAATTCGTCATTGCACCTGGCTCCTATGGCGGAACGATAACATTGCTCGACCCAGCACCGGTGAGGATTGATATTCCACTCGATCGGCCCGGCGGGGCGTTGACGCTGAGCAAGGTAACCTCGACAGCTACGGCGATGCCGGGCGATGTTGTGCAATACCGAATCTCGGTCAGCAATCCCGATAGAACACGCAATTCAGGTCCGATTACGATCAGCGATCAGCTTCCAAGCGCAATGCGCTTACGGGCTAATAGCGTTCGTTATCAATCCATTGGCGTTACGCCAACGGTTGCGCCCGATGGTAGCAGCTTCACCGTTGCCGTCCCCGCACTCGCAGCCGGTGCGTCGGGTCTTCTGACCTACATTGCCGAAGTCCGGCAGGATGCACGGCCCGGAAGCGCCCTCAATCTCGCTTCAGCAGCTGATAATCGCGGTGCCAGCAGCGGCACCGTCGATGCCGCGGTGCGGATTGTCCGCGACGGCATTAGTGAGCGTTTCACTGTGGTAGGCCGCGTTACAGACGGCGGCTGCACGGTTGATCCTCGCAAAGCCAAGGGCATAGCAGGCGTCCGCGTGATGCTTCAGGACGGCACCTACAGCGTGACCGACGAGGACGGGCGCTATCACTTCGAAGGCTTGATCCCTGGCATTCATGTCGTTCAGGTCGATCCAAACAGCTTCCCGCTCGACCAAGCGCCTGTCGATTGCGCGCAGAACACGCGCAGTGCAGGCAGCGCCATCTCGCGCTTTGTCGAAGGTCGAGGCGGCAGCCTGAAACGCGCGGATTTCCGGGCTGCTCAGACCGCCGCCCGTGTCGATACCCGCAAGGCGTCGGTTCCACTTCCACCGGTTTTGACGGACCCGCAAGCAGCCGGTGCTGAGCGCGACTGGTTCGCTGGACAAGAGCCTGGTACCGGATTTCTCTTCCCCGATACCGATGCAAATCCTCGGGTAAAGTCGATCCGTGTTGCGGTCAAATACCGCGCAGGCCAGACTGTCGAATTGCTTGTAAACGGCAAGAGCGTTGACCCGCTCAATTATGATGGCACGAAGAAGAGCGGCGACGGCCAGATACTGGTCGCGATTTGGCGTGGGGTCGGCATCGAGGATGGCGACAACAAGCTGACGGCCAATATCAAGGATACGTCGGGCGCTGTTGTTGAAACCATCGATCACCGCGTATATTTCGCCCACGCGCCAATGAAGGCGCAGTTCCTCAAGGATCAATCGGTTCTTGTTGCCGATGGCGTAACGCGACCGCGTATCGCCATCCGCCTTACCGACCGCATGGGCAAGCCGATCCAGCATGGCTCTGTGGGCGATTTTAGCGTCACTGAGCCTTACCGCCCGGCTGTAGATGTCGAAGCTGAGCAGGCTCGCCAATTGTCCGGGCTTGAGCGCGCAGCGCCCGTCTGGCGCGTGCACGGTGACAATGGCATCGCCTATATCGAACTGGAACCAACAACTGCGTCGGGAACCGTTGCCGTCAGCTTCAATTTCACCGATGGCGAAATCCGCCGCGAACAGCGGGTCGAAACCTGGCTTGACCCAGGCGATCGTCCGTGGACCGTGGTCGGCTTCGCTGCTGGGACCGTTGGTTTCAATAAGCTTCAGGACGGCCTTGAAACACTCGTTGATGACGATGACCAGCTTAATGTTGATGGCCGCATTGCACTTTACGCAAAAGGCCGTGTCACTGGCAAATGGCTGATGACGATGGCGTACGACACCGACAAGAAGGAAGATGAAACCCGCTTTGCCGGCACCATCGACCCGCGCCGCTATTACACGATTTACGCCGATCGTACCGACCAACGCTATGACGCTGCATCGGTCCGCCGCCTGTATCTCAAGCTGGAGCGCCCGCAATTCTATGCGCTGTTCGGGGACTACCAGACCGGCATCGACGAGCCCGAACTTGCCCGTTACCAGCGCGCGTTTAACGGCGTTAAGGCCGAATATCGCAACGATGCGATCCAGGCGACGGTGTTCGGCTCGGACACGCCCTATCGTTATCGCCGCGAGGAAATTCAGGGCAACGGCCTATCCGGCCCTTATGCTTTGGGTTCGCGCGACATCATCGCCAACAGCGAACGCATCACGCTGGAAACCCGCGACAGGCTTCGCTCGAACCGGATCATAGACCGCAAGTCGCTGTTCCGTCACATCGATTACGATATCGATTATCTGTCCGGCACATTGCGTTTCCGCGAGCCAATCCTGTCGCGTGGCAGTGGCCTAGATCCGCAGTTCATCATCGCCGAATATGAAGTCGATGGCATCGGCAAGCGCGTTGCCAATGCCGGCGGACGTGTCCGCTGGACCAGCGTCGACCAGAAGCTACAGATTGCTGCCACCGGCATTCACGATGAAAGCGATACGAGCAAAACCGACTTGCTTGGCGCGGACATCATCTATCGCCCCGGAGCTGGCACCGAAATCCGCGCCGAGTTTGCAGGCTCAACCGGCGAAGCAAAGCGCGGCAGCACGGCAACCAATGCCGGAGGCACAACCGCCTGGCTCGTCGAGGCCGAGCATCATGACGAAAAATTCGATGTGCTGGCTTATGTCCGTGAACAGCAGGCAGGCTTCGGCGTTGGTCAGACCAACCGTTCGGAAATCGGAACTCGTAAGTTTGGAGTGGATGGTCGCGTACGGCTTACTGAAAAACTGTCGGCCTCACTCATAGCTTACCAGGAAGAGTTCTTTGGCGATGATGCCCGCCGCCGTGCTGCGATTGGCGAACTTGAATATCGCGATGGCGATACAACGCTGCGGGCTGGCTTGACCCACGCTAATGACAAGCTAGCCGACGGCACAGTCAATCAATCGACGCTGGCAAAGCTTGGTGCCTCTCAACGCTTCTTCGGCGGCAAGCTCGAACTATCGGCGCAGACCGAATTTGCCATTGCTGACCAGGACGAGAGCATCGACTTCCCTGCCCGCCACAGCGTGTCTGCGCGCTACGCAATAAGCTCTGACATTGCCCTTGTTGCGGGCTACGAAATCGCCAAGGGCGAGAATATCGACGCGCGTACCGCACGCATTGGCTTCGATGTCGCACCCTGGGCTGGCGGACGAATCCTCGCGAGCGCCAACCAGCAACAGATCACCGAATTTGGGCCGCGCACCTTTGCTGCTTATGGCCTTGCGCAATCCTTCAAGATTAGCGAGCATTGGTCGGCCGATGTCACGCTCGACGGCAACAAAACGCTTAAAGGCTTTGACCGTTCCGATGTCGTCAACCCGCTTCAGCCAGTCGCATCGGGCGGCTTCCTCGGGAGCGACGGCAGTCTGACTGAAGACTTTACAGCAATAACCGGCGGCGCAACCTATCGCGGCGAGCATTGGAGCTGGACAGGCCGCGCCGAATATCGTGATGGCGAAACCACCAATCGCTATGGCCTGACGACCGCCATTCTCCGCCAGATCGGCGAAGGCCGGGCGGTTGGCGGCGCATTCAGCTGGTTCCGCGCAAAGGAAAATGGCGGCGCAACGACAACGACGGCTCAAGCAGAAATCAGCTGGGCACATCGCCCTGCCGACAGCCAATGGTCGTTATTGAACAAAACCGAATTCCGCTACGACGCCGTTCGCGATGCAGTTGCCGGCGAAGCTGGACCCATCGGCGGCGCTCCGCTCGATATCGACGGCGATGCGAAATCGCGGCGCGTGATCAACAGTCTGTCAGTCAACTACACACCAATCGATGAGGGCGATGGCAGCTTTATAGAGCGCGGCGAATACGCGTTCTTCTGGGGCACGCGTTATGCAACAGACCGCTTCGGCCGGGACGATGTAAAGGGTTGGAGCAACATCGTTGGTGCCGATTTGAAGTTCGACCTGAGTGACGTTGCCGACATCGGCGCAGCCGGAACCGTTCGCATCGGTACCGGGGGCAAGAATATCGCATATTCCGGCGGCCCGGTTTTGACCGTCACACCGTTTAAGAACGCCAATATCTCGCTGGGCTATAACATCGTCGGCTTCGAAGACCGCGATTTTGAGGAAGCGCGCTACACGCGGTCGGGACCATTCGTGACGTTCAAGCTGAAGTTCGACCAGACCAGCCTTGCCGGCTTCAAGTTTTAGTCTGCAAACAGCAACACCGGCGTTTCGATCAGCTTTTTGAGCGCCTGCACATAGCTTGCGGCGTCCCAGCCGTCGACAACACGGTGATCGCAGCTGATCGACAGGTTCATCAATTTACGCGCCTCGATTGAATCGCCGACAAACATCGGGCGTTCGATTATCTTGTTAGGGCCGATTATAGCCACTTCAGGACGGTTTATGACCGGCGTAGTGGCGATACCCCCCAAAGGCCCCAAGGACGTCACTGTGAGCGTCGAGCCCGACAATTCGTCGCTTTTCGCCGTACCGTTGCGTGCGGCATCGGCCAGGCGACCGATTTCCGTCGCCAATTGCCAGATATTCCGGTCCTGCGCGTCGCGAATAACCGGGACCATGAGGCCCGCGTCAGTCTGCGTGGCCATACCGAGATGAACAGCACCGTGACGGGTCACAATGCCATTTTCATCATCAAAACGCGCATTTATCATCGGGAATTGGGGAATAGTTTTGCAGATGGCAACGATCAGCATCGGCAAAAGTGTTAGTTTGGGCTTTTGCCCACGATTAGCATTCAAATCCGCACGCATCGCCTCGATGGCGGTGACGTCGATTTCCTCGACATAGGTAAAATGCGGAATGTGACGCTTCGATGCCGCCATATTATCGGCAATCCGGCGACGCATGCCGATGACCTTGACGGTTTCATCGTCGCGCTTTGCCGAGCTATGCGGCGCGCGGTAACCCTGCCCTGCTCCATAACTCAAATACGCATCCAAATCGGAATGCCGGACATGTCCACCTGAAGTCTTGACGTCAGTCAAATCTACCCCAAGGTGTTTTGCACGGGCACGCACGGCGGGCGACGCAGTGATGGACGCATGTGCCTGAGGCACAGGACTCTCCTGCATTTTCGGTTCCGGGACCTTTGCCGCAACAGGGGTGGCAACCGGTTCTGGCGCTTGTGGTACTTCGTCTTCTACTGTGGCGGCCGCAACGGGTTCGGCTTTAGCGACGGGAGCAGAGTGACTGACGTCTTTGACGTCACTCGCGGTCTCGATTTCGACCAGCATCGAACCAATGGCTATTACGTCGCCTTCCTCGCCAGCGACTTTGGTCACAACACCGGCAACCGGGCTTTCCATTTCGACCGTTGCCTTGTCAGTCATCATGTCAGCAATCGGCTGGTCTTCTGAAATGTTGTCGCCGACTTTGACGTGCCACGCGACAATTTCCGCTTCGGCAATGCCCTCACCGATGTCAGGCAGGTTGAAAGTGAATTTAGCCATCAGCTCAATCCTTCATGATTTTGTCAAAGGCACGCGCGAGGCGCACCGGGCCGGGGAAATAGGCCCATTCGAGGCTGTGTGGATAAGGTGTGTCGAAACCTGTCACCCGCTCAATTGGCGCTTCGAGATGGTAGAAGCAGCGTTCCTGAACTTGCGCCGCGAGTTCCGCGCCGAACCCGCTGGTGCGGGTCGCTTCGTGAACCACCATGCAGCGGCCCGTTTTCTTGACCGAAGCCTCAATGGTCTCGATGTCGAGCGGCAACAATGTCCGCAGATCGATAATCTCGGCATCGATACCTTGCTCGGCGACGACCGCCTTCACAACATGCACCATCGCACCGTAAGTGAGCA
Organism: Sphingorhabdus sp.; assembly: GCA_041738665.1. Lineage (GTDB taxonomy): Bacteria > Pseudomonadota > Alphaproteobacteria > Sphingomonadales > Sphingomonadaceae > Sphingorhabdus_B. The sequence goes on from JBGSPK010000395.1 coordinate 7,900, forward strand.
CAGTAACCGCCTGCCCTTCGCGAACAATGGCCGCTTTACCGAGTTCAATCCGATAATAGTCCTCAGGAACCGCACTGCCCTCGTGCTTTGACCAAGGCTCCACCGGGCGATCATAATAGCCGGTGAACGGGCCATTGTAGATACGCTTGGGTTCAAAGAACACGACCGGGTCATTGTCCTCGATCGCTGCGATCAGCAAGCCCTTGGCATCATAAGGCGTGGCCGGGATCACCGTCTTTATGCCGCAAATATGCGTGAACAGGCTTTCAGGGCTTTGGCTATGCGTCTGCCCGCCGAAAATCCCGCCGCCGAAGGGAGAGCGAACCGTCATCGGGCAGATAAAGTCATTCGCCGACCGATACCGCATCCGTGCCGCTTCGCTGACCAACTGGTCAAGGCCCGGATAGATATAATCGGCGAACTGGATTTCCGGCACGGGCCGCAACCCATAGGCCGCCATGCCGACGCCGACGCCGATAATCCCGCATTCAGTAATCGGCGTGTCGAAAACCCGGGTTTTGCCATGCTTTTTCTGCAAGCCGGCAGTCGCCCGGAAAACGCCACCGAAATAGCCTACGTCCTCACCCATGATGACGACCTCAGGGTCGCGCGCCAGCATGACGTCCATCGCACTATTGATCGCCTCGATCATGTTCATCGTTTTAATGCTGCTCTCGGACATCAGCGCGCCTCCCACTCGGGACCGAATTTGTCGTGCTGCTCCTCAAGCATTTGCTCGCATTGTTCCTTGAGATGCCAAGGCATTTCCTCGAACACATCTTCGAACATGGTTTCGAACGGGTGATGCAGGCCATGCCCCAATATCCCGTTTTGCTCCGCTTCTTTCTGCGTTGCCTTTACCGAGTCAGATAGTTCTGTAATCAGCGCCGAATGCTGTTCCTCGCTCCATTCGCCAAGCGCGATTAAGTGCAATTTCAATCGGTCAACCGGGTCGCCCAATGGCCACAGGGCATATTCCTCAGCCGCGCGATATGCGTTGGGATCGTCCGACGTCGAATGCCCTTCGCCGCGATAGGTGAAATACTCAATCAAAGTCGGACCGTTATTGGTTCGCGCCCGGTCAGCCGCCCACTGCATGGCGGCGTAGACCGCCAGCGCATCATTACCGTCTACCCGCAACCCGGCAATGCCATAGCCAATTGCGCGAGCAGCGAACGTCGTTCTTTCACTTCCGGCGAAACCGGAGAAGGAAGATATCGCCCATTGGTTATTCACCACCTGAAAAATGACCGGCGCGTTGTAAACGGCTGCAAATGTCAGTGCGCTATGGAAATCGCCTTCTGCCGTCGAACCATCACCGCACCAGACTGCCGCGATGCGCGTGTCCGCACGCGAAGCCGAAGCCATCGCCCACCCCACGGCTTGCGGATATTGAGTCGTGAGATTACCCGAAACGCTGAAAAACCCGTAATCCTTGGCCGAATACATGATCGGCAGCTGACGGCCTTTCAACCGGTCGCCGCGGTTCGAGTATATCTGGTTCATCATATCAACCAGCGGATAATCTCTAGTTATAAGAATACCTTGCTGACGATAGCTCGGAAAACACATGTCATCGCGGTGCAAGGCCATGGTAGTCGCCACAGACGTCGCCTCTTCACCGAACGATTTCATGTAGAAGCTCGTTTTACCCTGCCTTTGTGCGCGGAACATCCGATCATCGAAGGCGCGTACAGTGAGCATCTTACGCAACATCAAGCGCAGCTTGTCGGGATCGAGGCCGGGATTCCAGCTTCCCTTGGCCTGATTGTCACCATCCAAAACGCGCACAAGGCCGTAAGCTAACGGGTGAATGTCTGCGGGTTGGACATGCTCATCAGGACGCGTGATATCGTCCACGGGCGGCACCACGACATCGCTAAAGTCCGCTACATCTCCCGGACGAAATTTCGGTTCGGGGATGTGCAAATGCAATGGCGCAAGATTATCCTTTTGATGCTGCGCCATGCCAATCTCCTCCGCCTCTCAACCGCCTGAACGACTCAGGCAGTTTATTGTCAGCGATTGTTATATTATTTCAAGCAATCCTTTGGGTCAATATAGCTGACCTATTTTGCGCTTCAAACCGCGACAGGCGCAGATATGTGGGGTTGTGGCGCATAATCCACCACCTCAAAATCGTCGATTGCAAAATCAAATATGCTGGCTGGCGTTCTGAGCAGATTCAATTTCGGTGCTCCCGAGGGCGAACGCGCCAGTTGTTCTTCGACGAGGTCGGCATGGTTGAGATACAGGTGCACATCGCCCCCCTGCCAGATCAGCTCTCCAGCCTGATAACCGGAAACAGCAGCCAGCATCCGGGTCAGCAACGCGGCCGAAAAAGCATTAAACGCAAAGCCCAATCCCAAGTCGCAAGATCGCTGAAACAAGATGCAACTCAATACTCCATCAGCCACATGGAATTGATAGGTTTTATGGCATGGCGGCAACGCCATCTGGTCGAGTTCTGCGACGTTCCAGCCTTCAATAATATGGCGCCGCGATCCGGGATTGCTTTTCAGACCCTCAATTAGGGCACTAACCTGATCGATGCCCTTATCTGCGCGGCGATACAGTCCCTCGCCTACCGGAATATATTTAGGCCAATTGACCCATTGTGCGCCGTAAACCGGTCCTAAATCACCCCATTGCTCGGCAAATTCCGCACTTTCGACAATGCGCGCTTCAAAATCTTCCTGCGATATATCGCTTCCGGTTTCGCGGCGGTAGCGGTCGAGCGGCCAGTCTGTCCATATCCGCACTTTGTGCTGCAACAGCGGCCGGATATTGGTGTTACCCGTCAAAAACCAAAGCATTTCGCGCGCGGCAGTCTTCCAGAACACACGTTTAGTGGTGAGCAACGGTACTGCATCATCCGCTAGCGAAAAACGCATTGTTGCACCAAAAAGTGCCTTAGTCCCCACCCCTGTCCGGTCACGCTGCAACGTACCCTCGGTCCATATCCGCCGCATCAGCGACAGATATTGCTCTTCATAATGCGGTATTGCTCCCATGTGCCGACGCTAGGGCGCACCGATGATTCTGGCAACTGCTGCAAATGGTCTTGAAAGCCCAAAATACGCCTTTTATAGCGCACATCTGCATTCGTGGTCATAGACCCGGAAGGCGTCGGTCGGGAAATAGCTCAGCCTGGTAGAGCACTGCCTTCGGGAGGCAGGGGCCGGAGGTTCGAATCCTCTTTTCCCGACCAATTTTCCGTTTGCCAACAATGGCAAATGGTGTCTTTGCAAACACTCCCTTAACCATTCCTTGAGGTTCTCTGACTATCGCGAGCCTTATGCATGCGCGCATAATCATTGTTGACGATCGTTCGACCAATTTACGCGTTTACGCGCAATATGTGGCGATGATGGGTCCGGAGGTTTCCGCAAAATGCTTTCACAGCGCAGTGGAAGCATTGGAATGGCTGGAAACCGAGCATGCCGACCTTTTAATCGTCGATTATCGTATGCCGCAAATGAACGGTGCCGAGTTCATTACCAAAATCAGAGAACGTACGGTCGGCGCGCATATTCCCGCAATCATGATTACCGCCCGCCAAGATCGCGAGTGTCGCATCAGCGCATTGGATGCCGGCGCTACCGATTTTCTACAAAGTCCCGTTTCGCACATAGAGTTTCGCGACCGGGCGTTGCTGCTGCTCGGTCAGCATTACAAGCAGATTGAACTCAAACAGTCTCTGGCAAATAATAGGGCGGCCGCGGAGACCGATGACGAAGAACGCGCGGGAAAATCGATGCTCGAACAGATCATCGACACCACGCCCATACTTATCAACGCAACCGACCGGAACGGCAAGTTCCTGTTCTTAAACTCATATCAGGCTGCACTTTTTGGACGTCAACCTGACCAATTGGTTGGCCATTCTATAAATGAAATAATGGAACCCGATTTGGTCCAGCGCGAAACGCGCCGCAACAACGTCATTCTTGAAACTGGTATCTCGATTCCCAATTACGAAGAGAAGTTTGTAAGCGAAGGCGTCGAGCTTATCTTTCACTGCAACAAGTCCCCTTTGCTCAACAAAGATAATCAGACAATCGGGATCTTGACCACCGGTCTTGATATCACCGCGCGCAAATTTGCTGAAGAGCATCGGACTCATCTTGCTCTGCATGACATGCTCACCGGGCTGCCCAATCGTACGCTGCTGGCAGAACGAATGCGTTCGGCGATCGATGAAAGCAACGCGACCGGCCGGGGCGCCGCTCTGCTTCTGCTGGACCTCGATCGTTTCAAGGTCATCAATGATACCAGAGGTCACCAGACCGGCGATATGTTACTACGTCAGGTCGCAGAGCGCATCAGTGCCGCTATAGACAGCAACGGTTTTGCCGCACGCATCGGCGGCGATGAATTTGCCATCGTCCTTAGAGGGCTCGATGACCAGAATGATGTCGCGCGTGCCTGCGCCAATGTGCTGGCCAAAATTGGCGAGCCTTATTCGATCGGCGGAGTCGAGCAGTTAATCGGTGCCAGCATCGGCGTTGCGCTCATTCCCGAAGATGGGACGTCAGCGGATGAACTGCTCAGGTTGGCGGACCTTGCAATGTACGAGGCGAAATCATCAGGCCGGAATTGCTACTGCTTTTTCTCACCGAGGATGAACCAAGTCGCACAGCTAAACGCGGGTGTTGAGGCCGACTTGCGCGATGCGTTGAACAATGAGCAGCTGTTTCTGGAATATCAGCCGATCGTGGATGCAATCACGGGGGATTATGTCGGACTGGAAGCGCTGTTACGCTGGAACCACCCGGTTCGCGGGCGTCTGGTCCCCGCAGATTTTATTCGCGTCGCGAATGATTCCGGCCTGATCGGACGCATTGGCCAATGGGTTGTCGAAAATGCATGCCGGCAAATTGCGATTTTTGCCAAAGAGGGCATCGTCCTTCCGCATGTCGCAGTAAATGTTTCGCCTAAGCAGTTTCAATATGCATCAATGTCTGACGACATATTGGAAAAGATCGCAAAATACGAAATAGCACCGGGTAAATTCGCCATCGAAATCACCGAAGAGCTTCTGCTCGACCATAGCCAGGAAGTACATGATCAGCTTGCCGTTTTGCGTGCCGGTGGCGTTGGTATTTCGATCGACGATTTTGGTACGGGATACTCGTCATTACAATATTTGCGAGATCTCCCCGCTTCGCGTTTGAAAATCGACCAGACGTTCATTGCCCGCATAGAGCAATCAGCGGCCGACAGGGCAATCATCTCAACCATCGCCCATTTGGCGCACGCGCTCGACATGCGTGTGGTCGCGGAGGGTGTTGAAAATGAAGCACAGCTCGCACTGCTCCGCGCCTCAGGCTGCGATGAAATGCAGGGTTATCTTTTAGGCCGGCCTTTGTCAGTTACCGATTTGCGTGCACTGTTCAAAAATAGCAGCGCGAGATTTGAAATGGCCTCGCAATGACGGCATTTTTCAACAGACTGAGGGGCGATCTCTCGCCTGAAAAGGAGATTTTGAGAAATCGCATGGTCATGGGCACTGTGTCCGGATTTGGCTGCTACTTCTTTGCGTTTGACGCGATCATCTTTTCTGCCTTTTTTGCCTATCTGTCATTTAATACCGCGCTCTATGTGATGCAAAGATATGATGTCTGGCGGGCCGAAGAGCGTTGGTTTGCCGCAATAATCTTGGACGTGATGATGGCTTTCGCCGTTATGTTGCGCGAGCCTGAGCATATGTCCATTTTCTATCCCATCATATTGTGGATGATATTGGGCAATGGCTTTCGATACGGAATTAAATGGCTGTTTGTTGCCGCCTTCCTGTCGGCGATCACATTTGGCATTGTCGTATTATCCACCGCCTACTGGCAGCAAAATTTTTCATTAGGTATGGCTCTTGCGCTCGCCTTGATTGTCATCCCTGCTTACTGTTCCACGTTGATCAAGAAAATATCGCATGCCAAAGAGCAGGCAGAGATGGCCAGCAAGGCAAAAAGCTATTTCCTTGCAAGTGTAAGCCATGAATTGCGTACCCCTTTGAATGCCATCATTGGCTATGGCAATCACTTGCGGCAATCGGACATGCCGCGCGGACAAAAGGAAATGGTCGAAGCCAGCGTGCTTGCAGGCGAACATCTGCTCCATCTTATCGAGCAACTGATCGAAGTCGCAAAAACCGGCACAGGTTCCGCTCAGGTTAAAAACGCGAGATTCCGTCCGACAGATTTGATTACTGAAATCCGCGACATCATGGCCGTCCGCATTGAGGAAAAAGGTTTGGCCATCCATCTGCAGGCAGAGCCCCTGAGCGACCGTCTGATCGACGGCCCTAGCGACGTCATTCGCAACATTTTGCTGAACCTCGTTGGCAACGCTGTGAAATTCACCGAAGCTGGATCCATTTCGATCAAAAGCGGTCTGGGGTCGAAGAACGGTCAGCATTATATCTGGTTCACGGTTGCCGACACCGGCATCGGGATTGCTGATGCATCGATGGAAAGAATTTTTCAGCCATTCCAACAGGCTGACGATACGGTGATGAATCGTTTTGGAGGAACCGGCCTCGGGCTATCGATCTGTAAACAACTCGTCGAGCAGGTAAATGGCACCATCTCGGTCGAAAGCAGTATCGGGCAAGGAAGCAAATTCCGCATCGAAGTCCCCATCGAAGTCGTCATCGAACAGACGTCGGATGGCGACGCTGTCAGCGCAAAAGCTGTCCATATCTTGTCATTCGGCGGAATTAAGCCGGGATTGCTGGCGAATGCGCAGTCTCAGGACAATTTCATTGTCCGACATATTCCATGTCAAGACACTGCAGAATTCGAAGCTGCACTGGTTGGCATCAACCTTGAGGGTTTCAGCGTAGCGCTGATTGCCGAAGGGCTTGCAAGACAAGTAGCGCCCGACAGTTCGATCTGGGCCAATTTCATCAAAGCTGAAATCGCGCCCGTCTTGGTAGCAGAAAGCGAGGAGGTGGACATCGAAGAAATCTCACTGCGCGCTGCATTTGCATCCGTGTTGCCAGCGGCGCCAAATTTTGCCGAGCTCAGAAGCGCAATCCGGATAGGCTGCTCCTTTTCCCGACAGTTCAGGTTGCCGCACGAAGACAATACGCCTGCCGTTTCGCTTTACAAGCCCAGGCGGGTATTGGTCGCCGATGACAACCGAACAAACCGCAACGTACTCGCTGCTATTCTTGAATCGGCCGGCCATGACGTCACGATGGTGACCGACGGGGACGAAGCCCTTGAAGCATTGGACAAGGGCGGAATCGACATATTACTTCTCGATATCAACATGCCGCGTCTGAACGGTATCGATGCGTGTTCCATGTGGAGACAGATCGAAGGCGGTCGCGAACACATTCCGATTATCGGGGTTACGGCAGATGCTACTTCCGAAACCGAACAGAAATGTCGGAATGCTGGGATGGATCTTCGTATAACCAAACCGGTGGATGCGAAATTATTGCTCGCCTCGATAGAGCATTATTGTGATGCCGGCCTGTCCAACGCGGACGGCAATCATATTTTTGAAGACCCGATGGATATTGTTGTACCCATTACCGGCGCACACAAAGTTCGAAAAAGCGCCATCGATCCGGTGCAACTCGATTATCTAAAATCCATTGGAGATCAAGCCTTTGTTGAAAGCATGGTCGAAGGATTTTTTGAAGACATAAGCCAAACGCTTGCCCCACTTCGATTAGCTGTAAACGATAGCGATGTCGTGGAATTCCGCTTCTGCGCACATGCGCTGAAAAGCTCTGGAAACAATATGGGTGCAAAGCGGTTGGCTGAATTATGTGGTAGGCTGGAACGGGTAACCGAAGCCGATTTCACCCAACACGGTGATACCTATTTGCAAAAGATAGAGAATGAACTCGCGCTTGCAGTGGATGCCCTTAAAGAAAATGCCAGCGTTGCAACACAGGCGCCTTCTATAGCGCTATCGCGCTAACCGGTTTAAGACTGCGCTGGATGCGACGCTCCTGCGCATCCGCCAAACGCTCCATTTTCCTTACATCTGCGTCCGTCAACGACATCGCTGTTTCCGCCCAGATATTGGTTATTCGCAGCAATTCCTCAAGCTCGACCGGCGTTGATACACGGCGGGCCAGATACACCGCCCGCTCGGCCGCAAAGCGTTGTTGATTGCGTTGGCAATATTCAACAATAGCTGCCTCACCTTGCCCGTCATCGACCAGCACATCGACAATACCCAGCGCGTAAAGTTCTTCAGCAGTATGAATCTTTCCTTCAAGTATGAAGTTTTCGGCCATTTTGCGTCCTACGCGGCGCACCAGAAAACTGTAAGCACCCATCCCGGGGAAGAGGTTAAAGATGATTTCGGGTAAGCCAAGTCGGGCACTCCGCTCCGCGACCAATATGTCAAACGCCAGCGCGTGTTCGAAACCGCCGCCGAGTGCGTCACCTTGGACAAGTGCCATGGTAATAATAGGCGCGCCAAAGCCATGGCTATTCGCGTGCTGCATACGCACGCATGTCTCAGCATATTTGCGCATCGCTGCAAGGTCGCGCGTTCTTATGCATTCGGCGAAATGCCGTAAATCTCCGCCGAGATTGTAAATTCCCGGTGTTTTTGACCCGCATACAAAATAACGCAAATCATCGGGACCACCATTGGCCGGAATGGCATAATTATTGCCAATCCAGTCCTGCACCTGCTGGATTTCGGCACCAAGGCTATATGTATAGCTGGGCCGACCATTTTGGTTCATGAAGCACCAGAATATCTTATCCTGCTGATCATGCCGGACGATAATTTCACGAAAATTTCGACCCGTT
>JBGSPK010000396.1:0-10879 GCA_041738665.1 Sphingorhabdus sp.
TTTTTCCAGCTTGCCAAAGGCAAGATTGGTGACCGTCGCGCGTTCTACACCATGATAGGTAATCGCCAGTTCCGGATAACAGAAATCGCGGTTTATCCGTTCTTCGACGCCAGGCTGTATTCCCTGCGTGAGAAAACGCGCCAGTGCCGTTTGAAGCCGCTTAACGGATGCTTCATATTCGGAAACAAGTTGATGGATAATGTCTTGGGATTTTTTGCTAGTCATAATCACGCTTCACCGAATTTTGCCATTTTCGCAACAAAAAAGGGAGGGTCGCCCCTCCCTTCATCCATGCCGTACGGGCATGACAATTGTATGATGCTTACATCTGGCCAAGCATGTGATCGGCAGAACTCACTTTGAAATCGCCGGGTGCCTCGACGTTGATTTGTTCTACCACGCCATCATTGACGACCATCGAGAAGCGTTGCCCACGTTTCCCCATGCCGAATGCGGTGCCGTCCATTTCAAGGCCCAGCGCCGATGCGAAGTCACCATTGCCGTCCGCCAGCATTGTGATGGCGTCCGAACCGCCTGCCTTGTTCCAGGCACCGAGCACGAATGCGTCATTTACGGCAGTGCAGGCGATTTCATCGATACCCTTCGCTGCAAGTTCGTCGGCCTTTTCCACAAAACCGGGCAAGTGCTTTGCCGAGCAAGTTGGGGTAAATGCGCCGGGGACCGAAAACAAAGCTACGCGGCGGCCTGCAAAATAATCCGATGACTGAACTGGCTGTGGCCCTTCGGCAGTCGCCTTGACCAATTTAACGTCAGGGATTTTGTCACCAACAGAAATGCTCATATTAAATTCCTTTCGGGGGTTTGGAGGACAGTGCCTCTTCCGGTAGGGCCGTTTGCAAGTCAAGTAGGGTTGTCGATGGCTCGTTCGAGCACGTCGCCACGCGCAAAAAGTTCCAGATGACTGCAAATATTATCTGAGCCTGCTTGAACGTCTTAAATGGTTAATTTTCCTTCACCTTGCATGTTGAAATTTCAGTAAACAGAATCGTCAATCATTCCCCTGTTGCACACGCAAAAGGGGTTGGGGAAATGACAAGTTTTTTGAGGAAAGCTGCGCTTGCCGCGGTATTAGCAGCAATCGCTGTACAACCAGCACAAGCATGCTGGTCGAACGCGTCGCAGGATGCAGCGAAGATCAAGCATTTGAATACAATGCTGATGGTAACCGCGCTTCGATGCCGGAATACCGCTGATAATTTCCTGCCGCAATATAACCTTTTCGTGACAAAGCATAATGCCCTGATCGGGTCGCAGAATAACCTGTTGAAAGCGCAGCTTGCACAGACCAGCGGTGCAGGCGGCGCATTGAATGCGCTTGATCGTATGTCTATAGGATATGCAAACAGTTACGGAAATGGTCACCGAAACATGAACTGTGGTGAGCTGAAGCAGCTTGCATTGGAATTGTCGACGCAGTCGCATGGTGTAGCCACGATGGCGGCACTGGCCGATCGCGTCGTTGTTGGCCAATCATGGTCAGGACAAGCCTGCGCGGTGAGTATCGCCCAGCGCCGATAATCATATAAAGCAATCTTTATATTTGCCTTCGCTGAAAGTCGCAGCTAAGGGCAGGGCCAACAAAAACCCTCCCGGAGACCAAGCCTGTGGCTTTCAACGATTATGTCATTGCCGATATCGGCGAGGCCGATTTTGGCCGTAAAGAAATCAATATTGCAGAAACTGAAATGCCTGGCCTGATGGCGTTGCGTCGCGAGTTCGGTGCATCGCAACCTTTAAGGGGCGCGCGGATCGTTGGGTCGTTGCATATGACCATTCAAACTGCGGTTCTCATTGAAACCTTGACGGCGCTTGGTGCGGATGTGCGCTGGGCGACCTGCAACATCTTCTCGACTCAGGACCATGCCGCAGCTGCAATCGCCGCAAAAGAAATCCCTGTGTTCGCAGTGAAGGGCGAGAGCCTTGCCGACTATTGGGATTATGTCGGTCGCATCTTCGACTGGGGTGACGATATCACGGCGAACATCATCCTCGACGATGGCGGCGATGCGACGATGTTCGCGCTTTGGGGCGCGAAGCTTGAACGTGGCGAAACTTTTGCCGAACCGGAAAACGAAGAAGAAGTCGAATTTCAGCGTGCGCTGAAAGCATTTATCGCAAAGAAGCCCGGCTATCTGACCGAAACGGTCAAGAACCTGAAGGGCGTTTCGGAAGAAACCACCACTGGTGTTCACCGCCTGTATGAAATCGCGAAGAAGGGCGAGCTGCCTTTCCCTGCGATCAACGTCAACGACAGCGTGACGAAGTCGAAGTTCGATAACCTCTATGGATGCAAGGAATCGCTGGTCGACGCCATCCGCCGTGCAACTGACGTGATGTTGGCCGGTAAAGTGGCCTGCGTTGCCGGTTTCGGCGACGTCGGTAAGGGGTCGGCCCAGTCGCTCCGTAATGGCGGCGCTCGAGTAATGGTGACGGAAGTCGACCCGATTTGTGCGCTGCAAGCCGCTATGGAAGGCTTTGAAGTCGTAACGATGGAAGAAGCAGTCCAGCGTGCCGACATTTTCTGCACAGCTACAGGTAACGCCGACGTTATCACCGCCGAGCATATGAAGAACATGAAGCCGATGAGCATTGTCTGCAACATCGGTCACTTCGATAGCGAAATCCAGATTGCAGCACTCAGCAATTACAAATGGACCGAAGTGAAGCCAGGAACCGACCTGGTCGAATTCCCGGACGGTAAGCAGATTATCGTGCTTGCCAAGGGTCGTCTCGTGAACCTGGGTTGCGCAACGGGACATCCGAGCTTCGTGATGTCGGCATCGTTCACCAACCAGACGCTCGCGCAGATCGAGCTTTGGACCAAGGGCGAGAATTACAAGAACGAAGTCTATGTTTTACCAAAGCATCTCGACGAGAAGGTTGCGATGCTTCACCTTGAAAAACTGGGTGTGAAGCTCACCAAGCTCTCGGAAAAGCAGGCGGGCTATATCGGCGTATCTACCGAAGGTCCGTTCAAGCCCGATCATTACCGCTATTGATTGGGCTTAATGCCAACAGTTGAGAGCCCGCTCACGGAAACGTAGCGGGCTTTTTTCGTTGCGCCGCGACGGCTTTTCGGCATTAGCAAGTGAATGAACAAGCTAAGGACGGCATCTGTATGACGGGCGATAGCCTGCCGGTTGCATTGATAGGAATATTGATGGCGCTGTGGCTAGTAGGCGCCACTGTTGCGATCTGGGTTGGCCTTTCATTGCGGCGGCAATCGCGGAAGATGCTGCGCCAGACTTCACGCCTTGCCCGTTTGTTGGAGACGGCACCTGCATTTCCTGTTGTGGTCAAGGGCGATGGCCGGATTGAAGCGGCAGATCGTTTTTCACGTCTGCTTGGGCTCTCCGAACCGGCTACGTCGCTGACCGACCTTGGCGGGTACGACAATGCCGGTCTCGCAGTGGCCGACCTTGCTGCGTTGGAAGATAAGGTTCGTGAAACGCAGCGAACGGGAAAAGATTTTGCTCTACCGCTTGCAATAGAAGGATCGGAGCGCCGCCTGCTTGTCGTCGGAAGTATTGCCGATGCGGTAATTTACCCAAATGGCGCCGCACTTCTCTGGTTTTTTGACTCGACCGATAATCTGCGTGAGCTGGCAAAGCGTACAGAGGAGGCCGAAGAAGCCCGAGCGGCTTTTGCTGCTCTTGCAGGTTTGATTGAAGCCGCGCCATTGCCGATGTGGCATCGCGATGCGAGCATGCAGCTGCATTTTGTGAACCACGCTTATGTTGATGCGGTTGGTGCAACCGACGGGCTGCAAGTGGTAGAAGACGAGATCGAATTGGTTGAACCTGAAAACGGCAGAACCGCATCAGATTTCGCAGCGATGGCGTTGGCGGCAGGTGCTCAGGCTGAACGTACGGTGTCGGCGACGTTGAATGGCGAGCGTCGCCAGCTGCGTGTTTTTGACATTCCACTTGGTGAAGGCGGCGTCGCGGGCCTCGCTATCGACGTGCAGGACTTGATTGACGCAAGGTCCGAGTTTCGGGAACTTGCAGAGGCGCAACGCGACCTTCTCAACATGATGTCCGCTGGCGTGGCCCAATTCGACGAAAGCCGCGCGCTTAGCTTTGCGAATCTGCCATTTCAGCGGTTGTTTGCGTTTCGCGATCAATGGCTGGCGGAGAAGCCGGAATTTGCGCGGATGCTCGATCGGATGCGCGAAAACGGCAAGCTGCCTGAGGTGCGCGATTTTCCGATATGGCGGGCAGAGCGGGAAGAGTGGTTCAGGACGACAGAGCCGAGCGAGGAGAATTGGCTGCTGCCAGACGGCACACATTTGCGTGTTTTAGCTCAGCCCGTGCCCGATGGCGGGCTATTGATTATCTTCGAAGATCGAACCGAACAGGCGCAACTTGCCAGCGCGCGCGACATACTCCTTCGTGTTCGCACCGCCACGTTCGACAATTTGTTTGAGGCAATTGCTGTCTTTTCAGCCGACGGCAGGTTGAGCATCTGGAACCGGCTATTCGCCGAAACCTGGGGGCTTTTGGATGAGGCGCTCATCAAGCATCCGCGGCTGGACGAATTGCTGCCGATGCTGGCGCAACATCTTAAAAAGCCATCGCAGATATCGATCATAGGTGAGCTGATCCGGATGACCTCGGCAAACCGCGAGCAACGGAGAAGCAGGGTCAATTTCGCCGACGGACGGATATTCCAGATTGCGACGATTCCGCTCCCTGATGGCAATGCACTTTTCACTATGCTCGATATGTCTGACAGCATGAAGATCGAACAGGCATTGCGGGATCGTAACAGCGCGCTGCAGGAAGCAGATGCAATCAAGGGAAAATTCCTTGCCAATATGAGCTATGAATTCCGCACGCCGTTAACTTCGATAGGCGGGTTTGCTGACTTGTTGAAAGCCGGGATTGCCGGTGAGTTGAGTGAACAGGCGATGGAATATGTCGATGCGATTTCGCAATCTGCCGAACGCCTTTCAGACCAGATCAACACCGTCTTGGACTACAGCCAAATCGAAGCTGGCGCACTGCCGCTGGCGCTGCAGCAAACCGATATTCCGGCGTTGGTGGCCGAAATTGCTGAGGGCAAAGCCGCGATGGCACAAAGCGCCGGAATATTGTTGCACGTGCAATCGGGTGACGCGCAAGGTTCGATGACGGTTGACCCTAAAAGGTTGGCGCAAGCGGTAGGCCAGGTGTTGGACAATGCAATCCGATACAACCGGGATGGCGGAGAAGTGTTATTGTTCGCGCGCTGGAAAGGTGACCGGCTTGAATTGATCATATCGGACAATGGTCCGGGAATAAGCTCCGACAATAAAGACAAGCTATTCTCCAGCGTTGACCGTTCGCAGCCCGGCGACAACGGATCGGCTGCACAAGGTTTGGGACTGTCGCTCGCGCGCCAGTTGATTGAATCGCATGGTGGAACTCTAACTGTGGATTCGAAACCAGGTGAGGGGACGACGGTGATGATGTCTCTACCGCGCAAATGATCATTACGAGCGAAAAAGACATGCGAAGCTTTGGCACACGGTTGGCCGCCACTTTGCACGCTGGTGACTGGGTTGCGATTAATGGATCGTTGGGCGCCGGAAAGACTGTGTTGTGCAGCGGGATTTTGGCGGGATTGGGGTTCAAGGGCGAAGTGGCCAGCCCATCTTATGCAATCGTCCATTCATATGAACCGCCAGAAGTATCGATTGCAGTCGCGCACGTCGATTTGTATCGGCTAAACAATGTTGATGAACTCGACGAACTTGGTCTGGCCGACGAACGTCGTGATCGCATCACTTTGGTGGAATGGGCGGAGCGATACGGAACGGATTATATGTCGCCGAGCCACGATATAACCATACAAATGCAACCCGACGGTAGCCGTCACCTCATCATAAAGACGGAAAAGAATGACGCCACTGAATGAAATGACACCGCCTGCCGGATTGAACGAATTCCTCAGCCGCAGTGGGTGGGATGGTGCAATGGTCACTCCCGTTGCCGGCGACGCTTCGTTCCGCAGATATTTCAGAATTCACTGTATGCAGAAAGGTCAAGCGATCCTGATGGACGCTCCGCCCCCGCATGAGGATCCGCGTCCATTCATCAACGTCGCTGAATATCTGCTCGCGCATCGTTTCAGGGCACCTGAGATTTTCGCACGCGACCTTGAAAGCGGCATGGTGCTAATTGAGGATTTCGGCGACCGTCGGATGCGGGAGCATCTCGACGATCATCCTGAAGATGAAATCGCGACATATAAACATGCGATAGATGTCATTATACGTCTTTCGCGACAGCCAACCGCTGATCTGGACCCTTATGATCTTGCGGCTTATATGCGCGAAGTCCGGTTGCTGACCGAATGGTATATGCCCGCAATGAGGCTTCCCTGGAATCAGGCTGAGTTCGACCAGATCTGGACCGATATGCTCGTGCCGGTTGCACAGCTTCAGCACGTGACGGTGTTGCGGGATTATCATGCCGAAAACATCATGTTGCTGGATGATGGCGAGCAGGGACTAATCGATTTTCAGGATGCACTGGTTGGTCATCCAGCTTATGATTTGGTTTCGCTACTTCAGGATGCGCGGCGCGATGTGTCGCCTGAACTCGAGGCAGCTATGCTGAAGCATTATCGCAACGCGGCGAATGTTTCCGACGATTTCGATCATCATTATGCCCTGCTTGGGGCGCAACGAAATACCAAAATCATCGGTATTTTTACCCGCCTGTGGAAGCGCGATGGCAAGGACCGTTATCTTTCATTCTTACCGCGTATGTGGGGCTTGCTGGAGCGCGATTTGGCACACCCGGCGCTCGCACCGTTGAAAGCGTGGTTCGACGCAAACATTCCGCCTTCGGTTCGTGCTCAGTCCCCTTCTGATGCCTGACAAAATGACCAACCACATCGATACCGCAATGATCATGGCCGCAGGCAAGGGCACGCGCATGATGCCGCTGACCGCAGATCGGCCCAAGCCGTTGATTGAGGTTGGCGGGGTAGCATTGCTCGATCATGTACTCGACCATTTGCGTAAAGCTGGCGTCGGTAAGGTGGTTATCAACGCCCATTATCGTGCCGAGCAGGTTGAGCATCATATGCGCGAATATGCGACCGACTTCGACGTTCGTATATCGGACGAAAGAGAACTGCTTTTGGACACCGGCGGTGGCTTGGTCCGGGCGCTCTCGCTGATTGGCGCTGACCCGTTCCTGTGCGTGAATGCCGATAATTGGTGGACAGACGAAGGCGAAAACGCCTTCACACGCATGATGACGCATTGGGACGACGGCAAGATGGACGTTTTGATGTTGGTCGTTCCATTTGAAAATGCCAATAATACCCAAGGGCAGGGTGATTTTGATCTAGACCAAAAAGGTCGCCTTTCGCGCCGTAAGGCTGGAGAGCAAGGTGCATTCGTTTGGACAGGCATCCAGATGCTCTCGAAACGTCTTATAGTGGACCCGCCATCGGAAGTATTTTCGACCAACATATTCTGGGATCGCGCGATTTTGGCAAGGCGTTGCTTTGGATTGGTCCATCAAGGGCTGTGGTTCGACGTGGGCTATCCCGAGGCAATTGCGGCCACGGAAAAGAAACTGACGGAATATGCAGGGGGCTAACGCCCAACCCATTCGGGCACATGTGTACAATGTGCCATTTGGCAATGATCTGTGCGACGCGACCGCAAGCCTGATTCTGCAGGGGGGTACGGACGACCCGCTTTCGGTTAGCAGCAATATATTGCTATTGCCTAACAATCGTGCGGCAAAGGCGATGAGCGAGGCCTTCGTCCGGCAAGCCGCACCGGGCCTTTTGCTACCCCGAATGGTAGCGGTTGGCGATCTGGCTTTGGACGAAGCGCTGGGGCCTTTGCTCGACCCGGTAAGCACCGAAGATGCTGTCGGGCCGGTCATCGGTACGCTCGACAGGATATTGTTATTGGCAAAGCTTGTCAGCAAGTACAGACCAGATGGCCAATCCATTTCGGCGGCTGAGGCAATGCGCCTGGCACGAAAACTTGCTGACATGATCGACGAACTCGAAATTGAGCAAGTCGATTTCACGCGGGTTGCCGAGGTCGGTATCGAAACCGATCTGGCCGGGCATTGGCAACGCTTTTATGGGCAGTTGCTTGAAATACTTCCGGCATATCGCGCCGAGTTGTCCCGCCGCAATTTACTTGGACCGGCGGAACGACGAAATCTGTTGCTTGGCAGGTTGGAGCAGCGACTTAGAGAAGCACCGCCTGCAGTGCCGATCATCGCCGCCGGAATTACTACTTCAGCCAAGGCAATCGCTCGCTTGCTGCGCCGGGTTGCACGGTTACCGCAAGGCATCGTGATCCTGCCGGGACTGGATCTGGATATGGACGAGCGCCAATGGAATGCACTGTCACATGCCACCGATGAAGAAGGCGAGAACAAACCAAAGCGGAATATTGAAGTCCACCCGCAATTTCATCTGAAACATCTGCTCGACCAGATGGGTGTGGATCGGTCCGAGGTCGACATTATTCCAACAGCAGCGGCACCGCGCGCGCATAACGCGATTACAGACATTTTCTGCCTTCCCGAGCAAAGCGCTGGATGGCGCGATTTGCCTGCAGCACGTAAAACAGTGCCGCATGTCAAACTGGTCGAAGCGGTAGATAGCGCCGAAGAAGCCAAGGCAATCGCGGCTCACGTCCGCGGCGTTTTGGAGCAAGCAGGGCTAAGAATTGCAGTAATTACACCTGATCGGGAGTTGGCGGTCCGCATCGCGGCGCAGCTTCGAAGGTGGGGCATTGATGTCGACGACAGCGCTGGGACGCCGTTGTTGCAAACCCCGCATGGGACGCTCGTGCTGGCTTTGGTCGACGCCATCGCGAACCGCTTTTCGGCAACGAGCCTATTGGCAATCGCGAAACATCCACTTGTGCGGGCGGGCGAAGTTAGGCTGGCGTGGCTTGAGTCGGCGAGAGCGCTTGACATGGAATTGCGTGGCCCGCCGGAAGGTGTGGGGCTTAAGGCAATAATGGCCAGTTTACTGGCAAAGCGCAAAAAGAACGAAGCAACGATAGCTTGGTGCTCCGAGTTTTTCAGGACACTAGAGTCGCTCGACGCGGCATCGCACGCAGCTTTTTCGACGCTATTAGAAGCCATTCAAAACGTCGCTAGCGAATTGACAGATGGCGCAATCTGGCGCGGTGCTAACGGCCGTGAGCTAGGCCGGATTTGGGAAGAAATTGCTGCGTGTGATCTCGGCGCGATTGGCGCTGCCGATCCAGCGGCCATAATTGCGATATTCAACGAATTATTTTCCGGCGCGGTCGTTCGTCCGCCTTATGGTGGCCATCCCCGCGTTGCGATTTACGGCCTTTTGGAAGCGCGGTTGCAGCAGGCGGATATTGTGATCTGCGCCGGCCTCAATGAAACAACATGGCCACAAATCGCGTCGCCTGATCCTTGGCTTGCACCTGCCATCCGTCGACATCTCGGTTTGGCAACGCTTGATCGCAATATCGGACTGTCTGCACATGATCTGGCGACCGCGCTCGGGGCAAAGCAGGTACTACTGACGCGCGCCAAACGCGACCGCACCGGGCCAACCGTTGCTTCGCGCTTTCTTCTTCGCATCAAAGCGCTATTGGCGGCGCAGTTGGCGACCGATGAGGAAATGCTGACGCTCGCGCAGCAATTGGACAGGCCTTTAGAGACTGTTCCCTTTGCAATGAGGCCCGAGCCATTGCCAAATGCTGAGCAGCGGCGTGTCTCGCTATCGATTACCGATTTCGATCAGCTGAAATCCGATCCATATTCGTTTTACGCCAAACGGATTCTCGGACTTCGGGTGCTGGAGCCGGTCGATGCCGACCCGAGCTATGCGTGGCGCGGTACCCTCGTCCATGACATATTGGAAAAATGGTTCAAGGATGATGGCTGTGCGGCGGACAAGCTGATCGAACGCGCCGATGCGCTTTTGAGGGACAAATCGATCGACCCACTGCTTCGCGCGTTATGGCAGCCAAGGATTGCTGCGGGGCTGCGCTGGATCGCCGAAGAGACCCGCCGTCTGTTGCAAGACGACGGCCGCACACTTGTCGTTGCGGAGGAATCTGGAACCATAAAGCTGCTTGGTGTCGCCGTTAAAGGCCGTGCAGATCGCATCGACCGGCTGGCCGACGGTAGCCTTGTTATCATCGACTATAAAACAGGCGTTCCACCAAAGCCCAAGCAGGTCAATGCAGGCTTTGCGCTTCAGCTTGGACTTGTGGGTTACATGGCCGAGCAAGCCGTAATCAAGGGTGTGTCGGGTAAAGCGAGACGGTTCGAATATTGGAGCCTCGCCAAAAACAAGGATCGCGGGTTCGGCTATGTTGCCGTGCCGACCAGCGTCAAGCCATCCGACAACAAGCAGAATCCTGAAGATTTTGTGGGCTTTGCGATAGCGCAGGCGGAAGAAGCCTTGCGCGCGTGGATATTGGGAAGCGAGGCCTTCACAGCCAAACTCCATCCAGAGTTTTCCAATTACGGTGATTATGATCAGCTGATGCGGTTGCAGGAATGGAATGGTCGCCAGCCAATCGTTCAGGACGACGTATGAACGCCGAGACGTCACAAGGGCTCAAGCCTCTAATTCCTGCACAGTTGAATGCTGTTCAGCCGCAAGAAAATATATGGCTGAGCGCGTCTGCCGGTACAGGTAAAACACAAGTGCTCACCGCGCGTGTTATCCGCCTGCTGCTTGAAGACGGCGTAGAGCCTGAAAATCTCTTGTGCATCACCTTCACCAAGGCTGGCGCCGCCGAAATGGCAGAGCGCATCAATCGCTTGCTGGCGTCATGGGTGCAGTTGGATGACAAATTGTTGTTCAAGGATCTGGAAGCTATAGGCGCAAAATC
>JBGSPK010000438.1:0-1779 GCA_041738665.1 Sphingorhabdus sp.
ACAATCGTCAATCTCGATCAGGTGCGTCAGGTCAAACCCCACACCAATGGCGAATGTTTTCTCGTGCTCGAATCGGGGGCTCAGGTGAAGGTAAGCCGTTCCTATCGCGACGTGGTTGCCCGCTTCGTGCATTGATACAGGTAATGTCCCTATTGCGTGCGCATTACACCTGTCACACTCGTGCAAAAGCTGCCGCAACGATGTAACCGATGGAGAACCAATTGTCTGAAGCCGACCCAATCCGCCGGATGAAAGCCAGCGATTTTCATCCCTACATCCTCGAAATTTTCGATGGATATGTGCATGGTAAGCTGACCAAGCGTGAGTTTATCCGCGAGGCGGGGAAATATGCGGCAGCTGGCATCACCGGACTGATGATCCTGAACCAGCTCGCGCCCGATTATGCGCTCGCGCAGCAGGTGAAGGCCGATGATCCCGCGATACTGACATCGCGGGTTACTGTGCCAAGTCCCGAAGGCAATGGTTCGATAAACGGCCTCCTGGCGATGCCAGCAAAGACAAAGGGCAAGTTACCCGCCGTTCTGGTTATTCACGAGAATCGCGGACTCAATCCCTATATCGAGGACGTCGTGCGCCGCCTTGCAAAAGCTGGCTACATCGCGTTTAGCCCTGACGGATTGTCATCGGTCGGTGGCTATCCCGGCAATGACGAAAAGGGCCGCGAATTGCAGGCCAAGCTTGATCCTGCGAAATTGCTTGAGGATTTCTTCGCCAGTTTCGCGTTCCTGCGCGACCACAAGGACAGCACGGGCAAGGTTGGCGCGGTTGGCTTTTGCTATGGCGGCGGCGTCTGCAATGCGCTCGCGGTGGCGTATCCCGAGATGGCGGCTTCGGTTCCTTATTATGGTCGCCAACCACGAGCAGAAGAAGTTCCCGCCATCAAGGCCCCATTGCTCGTCCATTATGCCGAGGTCGACGAACGCATCAACGCAGGCTGGCTCCCCTATCAGGCGGCGCTCATTTCCAACCAGAAGAAATTCGAGGTCCATTTTTACCCCGGCACGCAGCATGGCTTTCACAACGACAGCACCCCGCGGTTTGACAAGGCGGCAGCGGAGTTATCCTGGGCGAGGACGCTAGCGTTCTTCGGGAAGAATTTGCGCTAACGGCGGCTGCCAAAAAACGCCTTGAGCAACTCCGCCGCTTCATGGGCAGCAATTCCAGCATAAACTTCAGGCCGGTGATGCACTGTCGGCTGATCAAACATTCTGGGCCCATGTGCTACCGCACCACCTTTCGGGTCATCGGCACCATAATAGAGCCGTGAGATTCGGGCATGGGCGATGGCGCCTGCACACATCGCACAGGGCTCGAGCGTTACCCACAGATCGCATTCTGTTAGCCGGTCATTGCCTAAAAACGTCGCTGCCTCGCGCATCGCGATGATTTCGGCGTGCGCGGTTGGGTCGTGGCTTTTGAGCGGGCGGTTGGCGCCGCGACCGATGATCTGACCGTCTTTGACGACAATCGCGCCGACGGGTACTTCTCCAGCTGCCGCAGCCATCCGTGCCAGCTCAAGCGCGTGTTCCATCATTTCGCGGGCTTTGGTCAGTGGCATCGCGCCTCGCTACCCGACATTGGCACTTTTGGCCACAGTTCGGGTTGACCTTTCGGGCAATGGAGGTTAGGGGCAGCGACTTTCGCGGGTCAGTGATTCCGCATACACTCATTTTATACAGGATATACATCATGGCGCGCATCTGCGAACTCACCGGTAAAGGCCGTCTGGTCGGCAACAATGTGAGCCACGCCAACAAC
>JBGSPK010000390.1:0-6597 GCA_041738665.1 Sphingorhabdus sp.
TCAGACCAGCGCTGGCGGTGGTGACCTTGCTGACCGGGATGCTGATATCAACCTTGGCAGCATTGGGATCTGCTGGATCAATTGTCAGCGTTCCCGTGGCATCGCCGAAAATGCCGAAATAATCATTGAAGCCAAAATGGCTCACGCGCCAGCCGATGAGGGTATGGCCGGGGTCGGTATTGTAGGTGCCAGCGGTGACGCGGGCGGTATCCATTGTTCCTGGAACCTGAGGAACGCTTTGGGCGATAAGCGGGACTGCGGCAAACAATGGAAGGGCGAGTAGAATTTTACGCATGGGGGGATGCTCCAGATATGAAAAAGGGGAGACATCAATGTCGATGCCTCCCCTCTAACTGTCAAGCTGGTAAAAAGTTTAGTTCTTCGCCTGATCGACCAGCTTGTTCTTCGCAATCCATGGCATCATAGCGCGGAGTTTTGCGCCGGTTGCTTCGATTTGGTGAGCCGCAGCGGCTTTGCGGGCGGCCTTCAGCTCGGGCTGACCAGCGCGGTTGTCGAGGACGAAGTTTTTCACAAAACGCCCCGACTGGATGTCGGCGAGAACGCGCTTCATTTCAGCCTTGGTCTCGTCGGTGATGATCCGCGGGCCGGTTGTGATGTCGCCATATTCTGCCGTGTTCGAGATCGAATAACGCATATTGGCGATGCCGCCTTCGTAGAGCAGGTCGACGATTAGCTTGGTTTCATGGAGGCATTCGAAATAGGCCATTTCAGGGGCGTAACCTGCTTCGGTCAGCGTCTCGAACCCGGCCTGGATCAGGTGCGTAATCCCGCCACAGAGAACGGCTTGCTCGCCGAACAGGTCGGTTTCGCATTCCTCGCGGAAGTTGGTTTCGATAATGCCGCTGCGCCCGCCGCCAACACCACTGGCATAAGCCAGAGCAATGTCATGCGCGTTACCGCTGGCATTCTGGGCGATGGCGATCAGGCAGGGGACCCCGCCGCCCTTTTGATATTCGCTGCGCACGGTATGGCCGGGGCCTTTGGGTGCGATCATGATGACATCGACATCGGCGCGTGGCTCGATCAGGCCGAAATGCACGTTGAGGCCATGCGCAAAGGCAAGCGCTGCGCCGGGCTTCATGTTGGCGTGTAGGTCGTCCGCATAGATAGCCGCCTGATGTTCGTCAGGCGCGAGGATCATGAGGATGTCCGCCCAAGCTGCCGCATCGGCGTTCGCCATGACCTTGAAGCCTGCGCCTTCCGCCTTCTTCGCGGTCGCAGAACCAGCACGAAGCGCAATCGCAACATCAGCCACGCCGCTGTCGCGCAAATTCTGGGCATGGGCATGGCCTTGGCTGCCGTAACCGACAATCGCGACCTTCTTGTCCTTGATTAGGCCGAGGTCACAATCGGCGTCGTAATAAACCTTCATTATTTCATCCCTTTATCGTCAATATGATCTGGTTCAGTCTTCGCCGGGAAAATCGGCGATGATGTTTTCAAGCTGCGCAGTTCGGTCGGCGACGATGCGTGCCCGGCAAATCCGGCCGTTACGGTGCTCAAGGCCGCTCAACCCCGGTGTGTCATAATGCAGACAGCTTTTGTCTTTGAAGCCGATCCACGCGCGTTGTTCCTGCAGCAGGCTCGCGCCCTGTTTCGATTTTGAGCCGCCAACAATAGCTAACGCACGCTTCCAAGTGGCGTTAAGCTGCGCTTCCTCACGTGCAACCCATGCGCTGCCGCAGGCTATGGCCGCCTTGTCGCTCTGGTCCGACCCATCAACGCATTGTTCAAACGCACGGTCCGCATTCGCGGCACTCGCGCTCAGACAAAACAGAGCCGCACCGATCAGCAATTTGATCATGACGGACCCTGACCGCGCATCAAACCGACAATTCCCGTCCGTCCAACCTCGACCAACCCGACTTCACGCATCAACGTGACGAAGGTATCGATTTTGTCCGGCCCGCCGGTGATTTCAAAAATGAAGCTGTTGACCGTCGCGTCGATGACGCGGGCGCGGTAGATATCGGCGAGGCGCATAGCCTCCACCCGCTGGTCGCCCGTGCCGCTGACCTTGACCAACGCAAGTTCGCGCTCGACATGTGGCCCTGCTTCAGTGAGGTCGGTTACCTTATGTACCGGGACCAGACGTTCACACTGCGCGATAATCTGGTCGATGACGGGCGGCGGGCCCTTGGTGACGATGGTGATGCGGCTGGTCGCATGATCTTCGCTGATGTCCGCCACGGTGAGGCTGTCGATATTATAACCGCGTGAGGTAAACATACCCGCAATCCGTGCAAGCGTCCCCGCCTCGTTATCGACGGTCAGCGTGAGGACATGGCGCTCGGCGAATTCTTCTTTGATATGCATCAGACAAGCGCCTTTGCTTCATCATCCATTGTACCCGAAACTTCGTCGGAGTGGAGGATCATCTCTGTATGCGCGGCACCCGACGGTATCATCGGGAAGCAGTTGGCCTTTTTCGATACGCGGCAATCGAACATGACCGGACCATCATAAGCGAGCATTTCGGCAATGGCATCGTCGAGTTTCTCCGGGTCGTCGCAACGTATGCCTTTCCAGCCATAGGCTTCGGCCAGCGCCACGAAATCGGGCAGGCTGTCCGAATAGCTTTCGGAATAACGGCTTTCATAGGTCAGTTCCTGCCACTGGCGGACCATTCCCATCCATTCATTGTTGAGGATAAAGACCTTTATGGGCAGGCGATATTGCGTCGCAGTGCCCATTTCCTGAATATTCATCTGGATTGAGGCTTCGCCCGCAATGTCGATGACGAGCGCGTCAGGATTGCCCATCTGCGCGCCGATGGCGGCAGGCATCCCGTAACCCATCGTTCCCAAGCCGCCGCTGGTGAGCCATTTGTTGGGGCCTTCGAAATGGAAGTGCTGCGCGGCCCACATCTGATGTTGGCCGACTTCGGTGGTGATAATCGGCGACTTGTCTTTTGTGGCCGCGTACAACCGCTCAATAGCGAATTGCGGCATGATCTCGTCCTTGCTCGCAGGATAGTTGAGGCATTCAACGGCGCGCCAGCCCTTGATCTTGGCCCACCATTCGGTCAACGGCTGCGGCCTGACCTTGCGGCCTTTCCACACGTCGATCATCTGGCGGATGGCCGTGCCTACATCGGCGACGATGGGAAGTTCGACGCGTACGGTTTTGTTGATCGAGCTGCGGTCGATATCGACATGGACCTTGATACTGTCAGGCGAAAACGCGTCAAGGCGGCCGGTAATGCGGTCGTCAAAGCGCGCGCCGAGGCATAACATGACATCGCACTGGTTCATCGCCATATTGGCTTCGTACGTGCCGTGCATCCCCAACATACCGAGCCATGCCTCGCCTGAAGCAGGGTAGGCGCCAAGGCCCATCAGCGTTGATGTTACCGGTGCGCCGCTTAGTTCGGCCAATTCGCGCAATGCTGCGCTTGCGTCGGGGCCTGAATTGATAATGCCGCCGCCAGTGTAAAGGATCGGCGCTTTTGCATTCGCGAGCAATTCAACCGCCTTATTGATCAACGCATATTCGGCCTCGCCAGCCGGGTGGAACCGTTGCGCCGCGTTGCTCTTGATATCGGTTGGCGCTGTCGCGACCTGGACATTCTTGGGGATGTCGATGACCACCGGACCGGGTCGTCCTTTGGTCGCGATGGCAAATGCCTCACGCACCGTTGCAGCAAGGTCCGCCGGGTCTTTGACGAGGTAATTATGCTTCGAACAATGCCGGGTAATGCCAACAGTGTCGGCTTCCTGAAAGGCGTCAGTGCCGATCAATAATGTTGATACCTGACCGGTGATCACAATCAGCGGTATCGAGTCCAGAAAAGCATCGGCAATGCCAGTGACTGCATTGGTCGCGCCGGGCCCTGAGGTTACCAGCACAACGCCTGGTTTGCCGGTCGAACGCGCGTAGCCTTCAGCCGCGTGCGCAGCGCCAGCTTCATGGCGAACGAGGACGTGCTTGATCTTCTTCTGCTGGAACAGCGCGTCATAGATGGGCAGCACGGCGCCGCCAGGATAGCCGAATACCGTATCCACGCCTTGCTCAATCAGGCCATCAATCAATATCTCGGCACCGGATTTTTCGGGCACTTTTTTATCCTCAATAACGTAGTCCGGACCCTATGTTGCAGCGCAATAGAGTTCGCAAGAGCGGGCTGGCTAAAGGTTCGAAAATGGCATGTCAACTACAAATGACGTAATATAGTTTCAATTTCATGCATATTTGAATCATTTATTTCTCGCTCCCATCGCGGCCAATTGCCGGGAGATTGATTGCGGAACCAGGTGAACTGGCGCTTTGCATATTGCCGAGTGGCAATTTTACCCAAAGTTATGGCTTCATCGCGCGATATTTTTCCTGACAACATCGCATAAATTTCGGGGACGCCGATAGCGCGCATGACTGGAGCGTCGGTAGGCAGGTGGCGGGAGAACAGCGCCTCGACCTCGTCAACTGCGCCATCTGTCATCATGGCATCAAAGCGCGCATCACATCGTGCATAAAGCCAGTCTCGCGGAGGCAGCAATATTAAGGGGTGCAGCGAAATTTCGGGTGATATCCCGCCGACCTTATCCTTGCGCCAGTCGGCAATGCTGCGACCCGTGCTTTCAATCACCTCAAGAGCGCGGGTAATACGGTTGCTATCTGCTGGTGCGAGCGCGGCCGCCACCATAGGGTCTTTTGCTGTAAGCGCAGCATATGCATCCGTGACTTTCATTGCGCGAATGTTTGCACGAAGGTCTGGATCGACCTCCGGTATTGGAGCAATGCCATCCAATAATGTCCGTAAATACAGGCCAGTCCCACCGACGAGAATGGGCAGCTTGCCATTGACATGCGCCTTTGCAATCGCAAGTTTTGCATCGGCCGCCCACCGCGCCGCCGAGCAGGCATTGCGACCGTCAAGATAACCGAACAATCGGTGCGGTACGCTGGCTTGTTCCGCAGGCGAGGGCTGCGCGCTCAACACGGGCAAATCGGCATAAACTTGGGCGCTATCGGCGTTGACAATCATCACATCGCGCGATTTCGCCAAGTGCAGCGCCAATGCGGTCTTGCCGCTAGCGGTCGGACCCGCGATAAACGCGAGCTTCGGTTTGACTTCAGGATTCGGCATGCCCATCGCGACCTTAATAGCAGCAGACGCGTGCGATAGCGGAAGTATTTCGGATGCCTGTGACCGGCTTGCCGCTGTCGGCTGCGCACCGGCGGAAATCGAATGGATTGAGCCGGGCAGCGCCGCGGATATCGGGTTTGAAGGGGATATCGAGGCCGCACGGAGCGCACTTGCTCCTATGGAACATAAGTTCGATATCGTTGTCCAGCAAGCTGTGGGCCGACGCAAGATGCTGCTCGTGTCTGATATGGACAGCACGATGATTACTGTCGAGTGTATCGATGAGCTAGCGGATTATGCGGGTATCAAGCCACAAATCGCGGCAATCACTGAACGCGCGATGGCAGGCGAACTGGATTTTGCCGAAGCACTGAAAGCACGTGTTGCCTTGCTTTGCGGTCTCGACGAAAAAGTTATCGCGCAATGTTTGGAGGAGCGCGTACGGCCTATGCCGGGAGCCGAGACATTTGTTCGGACGATGGTAAGTTGGGGAGCGCATACCGTGCTCGTATCGGGTGGCTTTACCAGTTTCACCGGCCCGGTTGCGGCAAATATCGGTTTTGCCGAGGTCCACGCCAATGTGCTGGAAATCGTAAGCGGAAAACTAACGGGTGGACTGGCGGGACCCATTGTGGATGCAGCGACAAAACGCGCGGTGCTGGAGGCTGCGGTCACAGAAAACAGGATCGATATGGCCGCGGCGCTGGCTGTGGGTGACGGTGCGAATGATTTGCCAATGATTGCCGCTGCGGTTGCAGGCCAGGGTCTTGGCGTCGGCTATCATCCTCGCCCGCTGCTGGCCGAAGCCGCTAACTTCTCTGTTCGCCATAGTGACCTGACGGCATTACTCTATGCACAAGGCATTCGTCGAAGCGAATGGGTGCACTGATGCGCGAAACAAATTGAGCGCGCTGCAGTTATCGATATGGTGAGGCTAGTCGTTCGAAACTCAGGAGAATGTAATGCGTAAATTGCTGCCGATCCTAATCATCCCAGTCATTGCGGGTTGTGCGACGATGCGGACTGTCGACACCGGGGCGGTATCGGAAGTTGTCAGCGCAGATTTGGCGCGCGCCGATGGTTCGTGGGCTGGGGTCGTTACCATTTCAAAGCGCAGCGATGGTATTTTTCTTAGTCTGTCGGGTGAAGCGACCGCTCCGGGAACTTTCGGGATTCACATTCATAGCGTTGGGAAATGTCAGGCACCGGATTTTACTACCGCGGGCCCACATTGGAATCCCGGTATGAAGCAGCATGGGCGCGACAATCCGATGGGATCACATGGCGGTGACCTGCCGAACATCGTCGCGAGCGCGGACAAAAAACTGACTTTGGAATATAAGTTGCCAGACATCATGCTTGAAGGGCCAAGCGGATTGCTCGATGCTGACGGCGCGGCGCTGGTTATTCACGAGAAAGCTGACGACTATCTTACCGACCCCAGCGGAAATAGCGGAAAGCGGATTATCTGCGGTGTGTTCAAGTCGGGG
>JBGSPK010000041.1:0-6892 GCA_041738665.1 Sphingorhabdus sp.
CCAGTTTTGGAAATCGAAGGATGCCAGCGAACCGTTGGCATTGGTCGCCAGCGAAGATCATATCATTTCTAAATGAGAGATATGGCCTTCACCGATTCCGGGTGAAGATCGAATTTTGCGCTTCTCCCCCCAACCCCGTGACACGCAAGATTCGGCCTTCCCCGGAAATTCGGCCCGTGACCAATATTCGGCAAGCCACTCATCCGTCGGTCGCCACGTCATTCGGTCGATTGTCCGATGCAACAAAATTATAGGAAACTCATCATGTCCCAGGCAGTTCTAAAATCCCTTCTCGCGGCATTGGCCGTATTTTCGCCCGTATCAATCTTGCACGCCCAAGAGAATGACGACGGTCAGAATGAAAATCATGTTACCGTCGGTGTCGGATTCCTGGATCAACACACCCCCTTCAATTCAGCATCGACGCAGACCTTGCCCATACCATTTATATCAATAAAGCAGGGCGCGTACTATTTCGAGGGAGCGGAGACTGGCTTTCATCTCGCCACGGATATGGCAGGTCTAACGCCATCGCTCGATCTTTTTGTAGCAGCCCGCAGTCCGCTGGGGCAGGATCGCAGAAAACTGTCCGCTGACGTTGGTGCGCGTATCTCGCTTGACACCAAATTGGGCAAGTTGAGCGGTGAATTTCGCCACGATATCACTGACAAGTTCAATGGGTCGGAAATAATTGCCCGTTACAGCTATCCGGTCTCGTCAGGACGGTTCACGGTCATCCCGGCGGTACAGGCGAGCTGGCTCGACCGAAAGGCCGCCAATTATATGTACGGCGTAACGGCTGATCAACGCGCGCGTATGATTAGAAAAGCGCGGCGTGTTATCCTGCCAGTTGCCCCGATCACCGACGAAGCCCTGAACCTTGGCGGCGACATCACAATGGCTGTACAACTCAATGACCGGTTGACGCTGATCGCTGTCGTGGGCGGTGCCTATCTCGACAAATCCATCCAAAGAAGCGCCGCGATCGACCAAAAGTGGGAAGCCCAAAGCGGGCTGGGCTTGACTTACCGATTCTGACGATAGTGCGGCAAATAGCGGGCAGAAGCCGAAGGAGGCCGCATCGATTGCCCGTCCGCAATGACAGAGAGCAGCAAATGGGGCGCATCGGATTTACCGGTAACCCGTAAGACATTGTAGCAAGGAATATTAATTGGCTCGTTGGTTCACGAAACCCTTTGCCGTGCTTGCTGCATTGTTCTTTGCTACTCTACTCACGATCGTTTTGGCGTTGGTGCAAGTGGTGCAAATCCCATTGGATGCTCTTCCCGAGGATAGTCGGCACCTCACTGCTACCCCCATCTGGCATTTCGTGCATGTGCTAGCAGGTGCCACATTCGGTATTGTCGGCCCCATCCAGTTTAGTCGTGTTCTGATGGGCAAATATGGGCTTTTGCACCGCTTCATGGGGCGCGTGTTTGTGGCAGCCGGGGCGATGATCTCGGTGAGTTCGCTGGGTTTGCTTTGGCATTTTCCCGGTACATATTCGGTGGCCATCAGCAGCGGAAGGTTGCTGTTCGGAATTGCCTTGGGCCTGGCTTTGGCCGTTGCGATGCAAGCCATCCGCAATCGGGATTTTATCCGCCATCGCAACTGGATGATACGTGCCTATGCAATCGGGATCGGGGCCACCGCAGTGACGATGGTGTTTTTCCCGATTTACGTGATCACGGGAAAGCCTCCGATGGGCCTCGCGGCTGATACCGCATTTTTGGGGGCTTGGACGGCCTGCGTCGTTTTTGCCGAAGGCTTGGTGCGCAGGATTTGAGCAGTCCTGATTTGCCACCCGCCAAGAACATTTATTGCTCTGGCCGCGATTCCTTGAACCAAAGTCAAAAAATGCTGTTTATAAGCCATGACCCGGATCGCACATCTTTCTGACATCCATTTTGGGGCGCACGATCCAAATATCGTGACGGCAACATTGGATTGGCTTCAACAGCGGAAACCTGACCTGATCATAATCAGCGGCGATCTGACCCAACGGGCAAAAGTCGATCAGTTCCGGCAGGCTTCCAGCTATCTGGACCGGTTGCGAAACCTGGGCGCCCCCTTACTGGTGGTTCCCGGCAATCATGATATTCCCTTATATGATGTTTTCACGCGCTTTGCTGCGCCATTGGATCGTTACAAGCACTATATCAGTGATGACCTTTGTCCTTGGTTCGAGAATGATGACGTCGCAGTCCTTGGCATAAACACCGCCCGCTCGCTTACAATCAAGGATGGTCGCATCAATCATGATCAGATCGCAAGTTTGCAGGAACGCTTTGCTGGCGTACCTTCTGCCAAGACGCGCATTCTCGTAACGCACCATCCGCTCTTCTCCATGCCCATCGGCGAAGGCGACGAGCTAAGCGAGGCAGTTGGCCGCCACCGCGATGCAACGCAAGCGGTTGCCAAGGCTGGTGTTCACCTCGCGCTGGCTGGTCACTTTCATCGCACTTATGCAGAAGCCGCTCTTAAAATGGTGGAAACGGCAGGCTCCGTGCTGGTAGTCCAAGCGGGCACTGCAACTTCGACCCGATTGCGTAACAGTGAATTGCAAAGCTTTAACTGGATACACGCGCACCGTTATGACGAAATCGAACTTCAGGTAATCGCGTGGGATGGCGGCGCATTCCGGCGTGGTAATCATGAAAGATTCACGCATGATGGGAGCAGCTGGTCGTCGCACCGCGCCAACGCAACGAAGGATAAAATTGAATGATGGCCTTAGACGCGGTACCCGGTTCGGCCCGGCCTTTGCCCAAACAAGCCATCTTGATCGTCAACGCAATGAGTCGCAGCGGCGCCGACATGTTCGAAACCGTGCGCGACAAGCTCATTGCGGCCGGGATAAAGCTTATCGACGCATGTGCCGTAGATGCGCCCGAGCAGATGGAACCGGCTATCCGCAATGCGATCGCACGGGCTCCGATGGTAATAGTCGGTGGGGGCGACGGGTCATTGTCGTCCAATGTCGATTTCTTCGTCGGGCACGACACCGTGTTTGCCTTTGTACCGCTTGGCACCGCTAACAGCTTTGCCGGGACGCTTGGCATCCCCAAGGACATCGACAGCGCTATCGACGTAATAGTCAATGGGAGACACAAGTGGATCGACCTAGGCAAAATCGACGACGATTATTTTGTCAATGCTGCGGCTATCGGCCTTTCACCGATGATTGCGCAAACAGTACCGCACAAGCTGAAGCGATATTTGGGGATTGTGGGCTACATGATCTGGGCCTTGTGGTGCGCTGTTCGGTTCCGACCATTTAAAATCTTTATTGAAATGGAAAATGGAGAGAAGGCCAAATTCTGGGCTACAGAGGCACGGATCGCCAATGGCACCCATCATGGCGGCTTTCAGTTAATTGAGAACCAGGAAGTCGACAGTGGCGAAATCGTAATACAGGCGGTGACCGGTCGAAGCGTGTGGGGATTGGCTTGGAGCTGGTTCGCGACCATCCTGAAGTTACGCGCGCGCCACGGTACAACCCGGGAATTTCGAGGCACTAGCATCATGCTCGACACACGGCCGCATTTGAAAATCTCAATAGATGGCGAGGTGGCTGCGAAAACTCCGGTGACAGTAAGTGTGGCGCGACATGTGATTGAAGTGGCCGCACCGCGCGTCGGTCAATTCTAACGGAACGGTCCCGAAGAAGATTGGGAGTACCGGTACATCGCAGGCAATTGCAAGTTCGGTCAGTTGTCATTATGATTTCCAGGCAAGTAGCCGCAAACTTTTCCGAAATTAAAATCGGGTAGCTTTTCTCATGCTTGCGTTGGCCCTTGCTTCAAAAGAAGCGCCTGTCGGTCAGCGTCACTTGTCTGCTATCGGCATATGCGATGTTATCAGGCAGCGGTTTCCTTTTCATGCAGGCCTAAATGTTAAATGGGAGAGTATCCGGTGCGTCCAGACATGCGGAAACAATCGGATGAGAATATCGTTAAGGCTCCGGCTAGCGGGTTCGGATCATTTGCAAAATCGATGCCGTTGCGGCTGTTCTTCACGAAGGTGGGCAGCGCAGATGTCGATGAAATCGATGCCGAGCTAGCGCAGTGCAAAGTCCGTTTTGCAATATTTATCATTGTCGTCAGCTATATCACTATATCCAGCATGGTCATTTCGCCGGTGAATGCCATCGAGCCTTGGGCGCGTGCGGTATTGATCTATTATTGCTTCCACTCAATCATATCTTTGGGCATCTACGCGCTGGTCAGGATATTCCCCGGCCATTATCCCGCCCGTCGCGCACTATCCATGGTCAACGATTATGCCGCCCTCGGCTACAGTATCATTGCCGGCTGCACAGTCATGCTACCCGTTTATGCGATCATCGTCTGGATAACCGTCGGCAATGGAATGCGCTTTGGGAGAACCTATCTTTATACTTCCTCAATCCTCGCGCAAATCACTATCGCAGTCATATTCCTGCTCACGCCGCATTTGCGAGCGGATCCCACTCTTGCACTGACGCTCTCGATAACCGCATTGATCGTGCCTGTTTACGCGTCTGTATTGTTGCGCCGGATCGAATTAGCGAAGCAGGCCGCCGAGGCCGCAAGTACAGCAAAATCCAGATTCCTTGCGCAAGCGAGCCATGATCTTCGGCAGCCCCTTCACGCTATCAACCTGTTTTTATTCAGCCTTCAACAGACAGGTCTGAATACAACCCAAGGCGCCATCGCCGATCGCATTGACCGATCATTACAGGGTGTCGGGAGCCTGTTTCGATCATTGTTGGACATATCAACGTTGGACAGTGGCTCTATCCAGCCACATATAGAGCCAGTTCCCTTGGGTGAGCTTTTGTCCGAAATTGTTCAGCAAAATGCCCAACTTGCGAAATGGAGCGGTACCGAACTTCGTGTTGTCAAGACACGGTATATGGTCCTGGCGGACCGCGCTTTGCTGGCAACGATGATCCAGAACCTGATTTCCAACGCACTTAAATTTGCGGAAGGACGGCGCGTTCTCGTTGGTTGCAGGCTACGGGGGAAAACAGTTTCGATTCAGATTTGGGATAGCGGCGATGGCATCGCGGCAAAGCACCTGTCGTCTATCTTCGACGAATTCTTTCAGGTGAAGAAATCGTCCGACCCCGATCGTCAGGGCGTAGGTCTGGGACTGTCAATTGTCGCGCGCATGGCGGAGCTGATGAACCTCACTGTAGCGGCGGATTCACGGTTGGGCGCCGGAAGCGTGTTTACCATTGGCGCTCTACCTTTGCTTGACGGCGCCAAGCGCCCAGTAGAGATTCCTTCCAGATTTATGGCAAGCGCGCCGATAGCCGGAATGGAAATTATTCTGGTCGAAGATGACCCGGACGTTTTGGCGGCTACGAAGGAGATGCTTGATGCCTGGGGCTGCAAGGTATCGGCATTTACGGCGATACCTGAAA
Organism: Sphingorhabdus sp.; assembly: GCA_041738665.1. Taxonomy (GTDB): domain Bacteria; phylum Pseudomonadota; class Alphaproteobacteria; order Sphingomonadales; family Sphingomonadaceae; genus Sphingorhabdus_B. Next base: position 5,411 of record JBGSPK010000041.1, read on the forward strand.
AAATAGACGAGTTTGATCTTATCATCACCGATTATGATCTGGGAGATGGCAAGACAGGCGCTGACTGTATTGCTGTTATCCGTCAGGCGAACAGGTGGCCAATTCCAGCAATTATCGTAACCGGTCATGACGAAGGTCGGATCATCCGCGAAGTTGATGATCTGGACATATCGGTCCTGAAAAAACCTGTGCGACCGGCTGAACTGCGATCCGCAATCGGAGCCGCGCGATCCCTTTCGATGCAAAAACCGGCTGCATCGAAACCCATGTCGTCCTGGTATGCCTCAGAATGAGCAGCCGGACCGAATCATGAGTGAGCTGATTCTGGAGGCTGGCACCCTAGCCTGTCAGCCTTTGCCGCAAGTTCGAACCGCGTTTGAACCTTCAGCATGCGAAATAGCAATGATACATGATTGCGAACGGTAAAAGGCGAAAGCGCCAGCGTTCTGGCAATTTCCTTGTTCGAATGACCTTGGCTGATCAACGATAGAATTTCGCGCTGCCGCTGCGTGAGGTCGAGGGCGTCCGCCGGGTCCATCATCGGATGTGTTGTGGATACCAGATTGGGTCGTGCGATCACATATTCGCCCGACCGCACCGACATAAGCGCGGCGAGCATTTCGGGGGCGGGAATAGATTTCACGATATACGCATCGGCACCGTAAGCCATCATGCGCTCGATCGTTGCCTCGTCATCGAGCATCGATACAATGATGATTGATGATTTGCGGCATTGCTGCCGAAGAGCAGGCAGCGTCTCTCGCGGGTTCATCCCGGGGAACAGCAAGTCGAGAATGAAGATATCGGGCACACCATACGCTTCGACCGAATCCAGAACCTCATCCATCGTTCCCGCTTCGAACAACTGGGCTTCGGGAAGAGCTGATCCCACGAGGCGGGTCATGCCGTCCCTGAAAACCGGATGATCGTCCGCGATGATGATTTTTTCCGTCATACGTCCCTATTACACTGTGTCGGGGGTACCCATGCAAGTGTGAATGAATTCTGACAAGCGTTCGTTCGGAAATTAGCCGTCCTGTTGCGAGACGGGCGGGCATGTTCGAGCCTGAATGCGCTCGGACGTATCGGATCTCTTTTTGTGGCTTTATGCGATGTTGCAAGGCGTTCTTCTGGCAGAAACGCCTGTTAAAATCTCATGTCGTGCACGAAATGAACACGCTATTCGCGCAGTTAATGCTGCGTGAAACCCCTTTTCGGGAATGGCGGTGCGCCCGGTTCGATGGCAATGCCTTTGAACCACAGATGTTCGAGCACGACATGTCGTGCCTCGCGCGTCCTCTTATTCAATAGCCTGTCCTGCGTCATGAACAGATAGCGCTGGAACGTCTGGCCCTGAGCATTAAGAATGAAGGGGTCGGCTGGAGCGTCGCGGTTTGTCAGCAACACATAGACATGCCACGGCTTGTTAATTAGTGCGGCAATGTGCAGCGCTGTGTTGCCTGTCACATCTGCCAAATTGGG
>JBGSPK010000049.1:0-11707 GCA_041738665.1 Sphingorhabdus sp.
GTCGCTGTAAAGCTTCCCCAGCGCCGTAAACTTTGCCGGTTCGTAGGTAGCGCCTTTCAACTGGTTCAACCAGAAAGTATTGCCCGATGCGGCGCGTTCGATGGCTTGCTTCATCGGCTCTACGGCGCGCTGCAATTCATCAGCACTGACCGGGTTAGTGACCAGATCGGCCGCGACATCGTCGGCAAATGCAAAGAAGCGGTCAACATCGCCCGGCTTCACTTGCGTATAAGCCATCAAATAACCGCCACTGGCGAAGTCCTGCGGCCAGTTCGCTGACATGTCGGGGCTGTAACTTGCCGCTTGCTCGGCGCGGAACTTCTCGAATAACCGGTCGCGGAATATCGCAGCCAATATTTCAAGCTGGCGCCCCTCGCTAATACCGGCAATGCCGCCGCCTGTCGGCCAAGCCATCACGGCCGCTGCCTGATCGGTTGAGCCGCGATGGGTAAGCTTTAGCGGGACGGCATTGGCTGCGGGGAAATTGACGTTTTGCGCAGCCGCAGTGACCGCCAAAGGTGCACGCGGCTTCATTGCGCCGAAGCTCTTTTCGAGCGCGGCGACCGCTGTCGCCTTATCGAAATCGCCGAACAGCATGACTTCGACCGGTCCCTGCGCCATCAACGGTTTCCAATAGGCCTGAAATTTCGCTGCGTCGATTTTGGCAACATCGGCGGGCGCCGCCGCCTTCCAGCGAGGGTCCTTGCTGCGCAGCAGATATTCAAGATCGCGTTGCAACACCGACGTCGCCGACATCTCAAAACTGTCATAGCCCGACGTCGCCAGCGCCTTTGCGCGTTCAACAGGTGCGGGATCCCATCCCGGATTTTCGAGCTTCGTGGCAATCAACGTGAGCTGGTCAGCCAGATCGTCCGGACGCGTGTTGGCTCCAAATTCGAAAGCATCGTCGTCGATCGAGAAATTCAGCTCAATCCGGCGGCCATTGACCATTTGGTCGATGTCGGTGCGTTTCAACTTGCCGATACCATTTTCCGGTAACACGAGCGGCCCCGCCCAAAGCAAGCTGCCATTATCCGGCGTGACCGCCTGATAGCCCTTGCCGAAACGAACCATCACCCGAATTTGTCCGCTCTCGGCTTTGTTCGGGTAGAGCAATGCGCGCACGCCATTGGACAATTCCAGCCGCGTCATTTCGAGCCGCGACACCGTCTCTTCGGCAACAAGTTTGCCGGGTGCACCCAATTTAGGCAGTGCGTCGAAACCCAATGCATTTTCCGAGAGACGTGCGGTCTTGTTCGCCGACACCGTTGCATTGAGCGCCGCAAGCGCACGATTGTCGGCGTCCGCCACCGTCGTTGGCGAGGAAAGCATAAGCCGCGTGGCATCTGCCTTGAACAATGTCTGCGTCGAAGCCAGCAACCGCTCGGGCGTGAACTTGTCTTTCATGCCCTCATAAACCTGAACCACGGTTTTCGGCGCGGCGACTGTTTCCCGAATATCAACGGCATTGACGATGTCGTCGGCCTGCTTCGCAGCGGCTTCGAAGGGGTAGCTGTCGAGCATCGTGCGAAGCGCATTGCCAAACAGCGTCTTTTCGCGATCAATATCGGCTTTGGACGGCGCAGTTTCGGTGGCGTCCGCGATGATCGCGCGGACATCCTTCGTCGCCGCCTCCCATTTGTCCCCTATCGGCGTGACTGAGACCAACGTCGCGTCTGCAGTGCGGGAAATATCCTCCTGCGCGACTTCGGCGAACAGATAGTTACCGCCACTGCGTGCCTGCACTTCGAGGCGGCGATTGATGATTTGGAGCGCAAGCGCGTCGATCAGCAATTGCTCATTATAGGCAATGGTATCATCGACCTTCCGCCACGGACGAAGATAGGCGATGCTTACAGTCGTCGGCAGCGTCGGTTCGACAAGCACGCGTGTGGGGGTGCCGGTCGGGGTGGGATCGCCAAATGCAGGCTCTGGCGCACGTGGGCCAGTGCCCTTCCAGTCGTTAAAATATTTCTGGACCAGATTGGCGAGTTGCCCCGGTTCCATGTCGCCCGCCATAACAACGACCGCGTTTTCGGGGCGGTACCAACGATCGTGGAACGCATTCAGGGCTGGCGCGTCCGCCGCCTGCAAGGTTTCGGGCGTGCCGATGGTTGAACGATTGGCCAGCCGCTGGCCTTGGAAAGCATGTTGGCGCAGCGCGTCGCTATACACCATTTGAGCGCCGCTATTTTCGCGTAACTCGGCCAGAACGATCGCACGCTCGGCATTAAGTGCGGTGTCGGAAATTCGGGGATTTCGTATCATGCCCGAGATGATTTTGACGGACTCATCGAGCTTTTCCGGGGTCGCGTTGGGCAAGTCGAGTTTATAGACCGTCTGCGTCGGTGTGGTTTGTGCGTTGCTGTCGCTACCGAAGGTTACGCCGAACCGCTGCCAAATGCGCTTGGCTTCGCCGTCGGGGACGAAGGTCGATCCCCGAAACGATAGATGCTCTATCAAATGAGCAAAGCCGAGTTCTTCGTTATTCTCGTGCAGGGCGCCAGCATCGATGCGGACTCGGATCGATACCTGCCCGGCCGGAACATCGTTGCGTTTGACCGCATATCGAAGTCCGTTGGGTAACTCGCCAAATGTCCAGGTGTCATCGACCGGAACATCGCTGCCCTCGTACAGCCAGGGCTGCTTGATCGGCTTGCTCGCGGTCGCGGCAGTCGGTGCAGACTGGGCATAAGCAGACGTGGTCAGCAGCAAGGCTGCAAGGGCGAGAGCATGGGAGAATTTGCGCATTACGGTCCTTATTGCGGATGCGGGTTGACCGCAGATGAACGGAACGACGAAGTGCCGTTCAAATTCCACCATCGACGCTCTCATAACCCAGGCCGCGAAGGCCGAGTTTCAAGTCCTCCACACATTCGTTGAGCTTATGCGCGTCGGTGGTTCGGACCACGAAATTGGCCCCTACCTTGCCTTCGCGAAAGAAGGGGTAGCTACCTATCTGGCAGCCTTCATGGTGCTTTTCGGTATCGCCGAGCAATTTGGCGACTTCACTTTCGGCGACCCAGCAACCGACCTGATGCGAGAGAAGCGGCGCGCCGCCCTCCAATTGCCCGGTCAGCGCGTCGAGCATTCCGGCGGTGATATGCGGCACGCCCGCCATGATGAAGATGTTACCGTGGCGAATGCCCGGTGCGCCGGACATCTTGTTGGGAATGAGGTCCGCGCCTTCCGGCACACGCGCCATCCGCAACCGGCCTTCATTGATCCCGCCGCGCGTCTCGTAATATTTGTGCAGCACCGCACTCGCCTCGGGGTGGATAACAACGTCGACACCCAAGGCCGCCGCGATGGCATCGACCGTAATGTCGTCATGCGTCGGGCCGATACCGCCGGTGGTAAACAGATAGTCGTTGCGCGCCCGCAGCGCGTTCACCGCCTCGATAATCGCTTCCTCGACATCGGGCACAACGCGCACTTCGCGCAGGCGAATACCCTGAATATTCAGCCACAAGGCAATCTGGCTGATATTCTTGTCCTGCGTTCGGCCGGAGAGGATTTCATCGCCGATAATCACGAGCGCGGCGGTGTAGATGCGGGATTCTGTCATTGGGGTGCGATAGCATAAATCACCCCCTCGCAAAGCGGGGAATAACCCTCTATATTGCCCGCATGGATCAATATGTAAGCGTCACGCCCGCCGAGGCAGGCATTGCCCGCGACGGGGTAATCAAATTACACGGGGCCGAGGGCTTCGAAGGCATGCGCCGTGCCGGTCGGCTCGCTGCAGAGATACTCGACGCTTTGGTGCCGCATGTCGTGCCGGGCGTCGAAACGCAAGAACTCGACGATATCGTCCGCGAAATGACGATGCGTGGTGGCGGGGTTCCCGCGACCTTGGGTTATCGCGGCTATACGCATAGCTGCTGCATTTCGGTCAATCATGTCATCTGCCACGGCATCCCGTCGGACAAGAAACTGAAGGACGGCGACATCGTCAATATCGACGTGACGCCGCAGCTTGACGGCTGGCACGGCGACACCAGCCGCATGTTCCTCGTCGGCGACGTGCCGGTAAAGGCCAAGCGCCTTGTCGATGTGACCTATGAATGCCTGATGCTCGGCATCGAGGCGGCCAAGCCCGGCAACCATGTCGGCGACATCGGCCACGCAATCCAGACCCACGCCGAAAAGCACCGCTACGGCGTCGTCCGCGATTTTTGCGGTCATGGGCTGGGGCAATTATTCCACGACGCCCCCGAAATCGTCCACGCCGGACGCCCCGGGACCGGGCCAGAGCTTCGCCCGGGCATGATCTTCACCATCGAACCGATGATCAACATCGGCAAGGCCGCGGGCAAGGTGCTGGAAGACGGCTGGACCGCCGTAACCCGCGACCGGAGCCTGAGCGCACAGTTCGAGCATAGCATCGGCATTACCGAAGACGGCTGCGAGATATTTACCGCGAGCCCGAAGGGGTTTGATAAGCCGCCTTATTGAGGAAATTCCCCTCTCCCATTGGGAGAGGGTTGCGCAGACTTGGCGGCTTGCTGCCTAGTCGTAGCTGGGTGAGGGGTTCCGCCCTATCGACAGCGGACAACCCCTCACCAACTCCGCCTAATTCGCTTCGCTCATAAGGCTACATATCCTCTCCCAATGGGAGAGGGTTTTGTTAGGTCGCATCGTTGAGAAGTTCTGGAAGCACTAATTATCCTCCATTAGCGCATCGCGATCACCATCCCAATATCGGTCAAGCTTGTCCCACCAGCGTCGAGATTGAGGACCCAACCACACTTCAAATTCCATTGCCTGAGTCGAACTTGCTTTTCTCTTCCGGCCATTACCACCTAGATGATTTTGCAAGTCTTCCAGCAGCCCGATGGTGGCAGCCTCTCGAACATATCTATCTCCCGAGGTATGCCAGCGTTCAACAACTTCAAATACTTTGATAAAGCCTGCGGTGTCACCCTTTTTAAAGCGCTGGACTAAGTGATCGGCCAGCTCGCTGAGTGCTACGTATAGTGGCAATTCGTCTTCATCGGCATAATCGTCGAGAAAGAACAACCACCGCTCTTTGAAGGTCCGGTCGGCCTCCAGCATTGGTTCAAACATGTTTGAACGATCAATCATTCACAACCGCAACCCGCTCGTCTCGTCCAACCCCGCCATGATGTTCAAATTCTGCACCGCCGCGCCGCTGGCGCCTTTGCCGAGATTGTCGAGCATTGCCAGCAACCGCACCTGCGTATTGTCGGGCGATCCCAGCACATAAAGATCGAGCCGGTCGGACGGCTCCTGCGTGTTGAGGATCAGCAGCTCCGACGGCGCGAGCTGTTCGTGGACATTCACCACGGGCGAACCGGCATAATGTGCGGCGAGCGCGGCGCGCATTTCTTCCGGACTGTCGCTACCCGGCATCACCGAGATCGGCAGCGGCACCTCGACCATCATCCCGCGAAACGCGCGGACCACGGCGGGGGAAAAGATCGGCGCAAGACCAAGGCCTGCGTGAACCTGCATTTCGGGCACATGCTTGTGGCTGAGGTCGAGGCCGTAGGTACGAAAGCCGATATCCGCGCCCGCGTCGCTCTCGAACCGTTCGATGAGCGCTTTGCCGCCGCCCGAATAGCCCGACACCGCGTTAACGGTATAAGGCCAGTCCTCGGGAATCAGGCCAGCCGCCACCAATGGCGCGACCAGCCCCAGAAAGCCGGTGGGGTAGCAACCGGGGTTGCTGACCAACCGCGCGCTCGCGATACGGTCATGCTGGCCTTTGCGATATTCGGGGAAGCCGTAGGCCCAATGCGGGTCCACGCGGTGCGCGGTCGATGCGTCGATGATGCGCGTGGAGGCCGACGTGGTCATCGCCACCGCTTCCTTCGCCGCATCGTCGGGCAGGCAGAGGATGACGAAATCGGCGTCATTGAGTGCCTCGCGTTTGGCGACGGGGTCTTTGCGTTTGTCGTCGTCCAAGGTGATGAGTTTGAACTCGGGCCGCCCTGCAAGCCGGTCGGCGATTTCGAGGCCGGTGGTGCCCGCTGCTCCGTCAATGAAGATTGAGTGGGTCATTTGTGTGCCCACCTCTCCCTTGACGGGAGAGGATACGAAAACTTGCAAGCTTGCTTGCTAGTTGAAGTTGGAGAGGGTTGGTCTGCCCTCGCCCCCTCTCCAAGACTTACTAGGAAACAAGTTTCCAAGCCAAGTCTTTCCTCTCCCGCAAGGGGAGAGGTGCGTGGGATATCTGGCAAAGTCACAACATTACCCGCTTGTGTGCTACAATCGCCTCGTCATGCTCGGCAAATCTTGCCGCCGCGTCGGCCAGCGGCTCGACGCTCACCGCCATCGCGGTGCCGTTGGCGTGGATGATATTCTCGCCGTCGGCCATGATGCCGACATGGCCGGGGAAGAAGACCAGATCGCCGCGCTGCAACGCATCGCCTTCGGTCAAGTCCTCGCCAAAATCCGCTTGCTGCATATCGGCGTCGCGCGGCGCAAGCACGCCTTTCAGCCCAAACACCAATTGCACCAGTCCCGAACAATCAATCGCATCGCCGCTACGCCCGCCCCAGCTATAGGGGGTGCCGATCAGTTGCTCGGCCAAATCGGCTGGCGAGGCAGCGACTTTGCCGACTTCGGACAAATGCACAATTGGGATGAAGCCATTTTCGCAAGCCAGATATTTGCCGCACTCGCTGGCCTCGCCGCAGAGCAACTGAGCACCCATCGGATAACGCGCAAGCACCGGCGCTTTGGTTGTCGGTGCCGCAGTAATCAACGTCGCCGCCGCGCTGACGATATGCGTCGCGTCGAAATCTTCGCCCAGTTCGGCAAAGCGCAGATAGCCGAGATAATTGTCGTGCAGACAATAGCCCCACGCCCATTCGCCCGCGACGTCGAGCACCGCAAACTCCTCGCCGTGCATCAACGCGCTCACCGGCATCGAGGTCGCGTGCGCCTCGGCATGGATTTCGGTGACGGGCGCTATCCCGGTCCGCAGCATCGGCACCGCATAATGCGGCGCAAAGAGTTTGCCCGCGAGACTGATGTCCGCGAGATCGCCGCGGATCGGCGTCGTCCGCTTGTCACCGACGAGGCTATGCCCCGTCAGTCTGTAAATAGGCCGTCCCCCCGCCTGTATCTGGCCGTCACCCAAATTCTTTGTCCTTCAATCGATTAGGCGTCAGCGCGCCGGATATTTGTCCGCCAGATAGCCGAAGACCGCGCGCAATCCAAGCGCTTCGCCCCCTTTGGGCCGCCCAGGCTTATTGGTCGGCCGCCACGCATAGGTGTCGAGATGCACCCAAGGCACATCGTCGGGGACGAATTTCTGCAAAAATAGCGCAGCCGTCACCGCGCCCGCAAATGCTCCGCCGCTGTTCGATGTGTCGGCAATATCGCTGTCGAGCATGTCGGAATAGGGTGCCCAAAGCGGCATGCGCCAAAGCGGGTCGGTGGTTGCTTTAGCAGCGGTTTGGAGCGCTTCTGCAAATTCGTCATTGTTGCTAAACATCGCGGGCAGATCAGGCCCCAAAGCCACGCGCGCTGCGCCAGTCAGCGTGGCAAAATCGACGATCAAGCATGGCTTATCCTCAATCGCCTTCGTCAAAGCATCTGCCAGCACGAGCCGCCCTTCGGCGTCGGTATTGTCGATCTCGACGGTAATTCCCTTGCGGCTCCTCAAGATATCGCCGGGCCGGAACGCGTTACCCGCGATTGAGTTCTCCGCCGCCGCGACCAGCATATGTAACCGCACCGGCAAATGCGCCGCCATGATAAGCTCGGCGAGTGCCAGCGCGTGGGCCGCGCCGCCCATATCCTTCTTCATGATCCGCATGCCGCTGGCAGGTTTGATGTCGAGTCCGCCGCTATCGAAGGTAATCCCCTTCCCCACAATCGCGATACGTGGATGGCGTGGATCACCCCATACGATTTCGATCAAGCGCGGGGCATGTTCGCGCATTGCTGCCTTGCCGACCGCGTGGATGAGCGGGTAGCCCGTCTCCAGAGCTTCGCCGCTCGTGACTGCTACTTCGGCCTTGTGCGCCTTGGCGATGCGCTTGGCCTCGACCTCCAAAGCATTCGGCCCGCAATCACCTGCTGGCCTATTAACTAGATCGCGGACCAGCGCCGTCGCTTTTGCCTGCAATGCCGCGCCTTGAATGCGGCCCGGCTCCTTTACCAGCAGCACCCGCGCTCCAGTAACCTTCGGCTCGCTCAGATACTCATGATAGCGATATTGCCCCAACATCCAGCCGAGCATTGCTTGGCCTGCGTCAGCATCGACCAAACGATAGATACCCTCGGGCAGGCTATCCGAGACTTTGGCCAAGTTCCAGACGCCCAATGCCGCCGCATCCGCCATCCCAGCCACTACAGCCCATTCCCCGGGTTTGTCGCCGGGTAGGATCGCTATATCATTTGCGCTGCCTTCGAATTTCTGTGCCTTTACCGCAGTACGAACGGCGTCAGCTTGTGCGGCAAGCCATCCGGCAAAACCGTCCTTGTCGATTATGTGGATAGGGGTGGCAGGTTGGCCGTTGTCAGGCTGGATCAAATCGTCATAACGCATGGATGTTGCGATAGCGGCAATCGCGCCAAAACGGGAGATATTTCAGGAATGTCACGAATTTTTCTGATGCTGGCAGTGGTGATGTCGCTTGTCGGTCTATCTGCCTGCAGCCGTCAGCCGGTGAACGCAGTCCAACTGCCCGATGATGTTGCCGCAGTGACCACGCCTTTTCTGGCGGCGGTAAAGCGCGGCGATCAGGCTGCAGCGGAAAAGTTCATATCGAAAGGCTTTATCGACGACAGCCGCGTCCAGTTTGCTGAAATGTCTACACTGCTGAAAAAGTCACCGCAGCTGGTTCCGGCGATTTATGCTCCGAAGCCAGGAATGCTTGGGCCAAACAAGGATGAGGTCAACCTCACCTTCGCTACCAAGGACGGCGAACGATGGATAACGTCGGAAATCCGTTTATATCGCCCCGAAAAAGGCAAATTGGAAATCGAATATTGGGACATCAACGCCGATAGCAAGCCACCCGAAATTCTTGCACATGCCGAACAAATGCGGAAATTCACCGGCTGGTTCATGGGCGGTTTGGCAGTAATGGCATTACTCGGGCTGGCACTGCTAATCTGGGTCGTGAAGCGCCGGACGCACATCATAGCGCCCGAGCCAGTCGTCGAAACGCGGCGCGTCGCGGCAACGGTACGCGATAGCGTCGACTGATTATTCGGCGGCTAGCAACGTTTCGACAGGCTCAGCTACTTTGGCGGCAGCTTCTGGACGGGAAAAGACCATCACCCCGTCATCGACGGCGTCTTGTGTCAGGATTTTCTTCTCTGCCGCGTAATTTTGCAGCACGCGCCACGGATGCCGATCGCCGTTTTTGGGTAGCTTGTCGAAAGACCGGGCAAAATAGCCCGAGCTAAAATCGGTCACAAAAGGCAGCTTCGGCATATCGGGATCGTCAAGATGCGGGGTCGCTATAAGCGCATTCTTGTCGTCCATCTTCCACAACAGGCGGCACACATAATCCGCAACGATGTCGGTCTTTAGTGTCCACGACGCGTTGATATAGCCGAACACGCTCGCAAGGTTGGGGATGTCATTATACATCACACCCTTATAGTTGAAATGCTCGCCGAAGTTGATCGCCTTGCCGTCGATGCTCATGGCGGTCTTACCCATGGTGACAAGATTGAGGCCCGTGGCGGTCACGATGATATCGGCGTCGAGATGCTCGCCCGATTTCAGCTGGATGCCCGTCGCATCAAAATGGTCGATATGGTCGGTGACGACATTGGCCTTGCCTTCTGAAATCGCCTTAAACATGTCGCTGTCGGGAATAAGGCACAGCCGTTGCTCCCAAGGACCATATTTGGGGACGAAATGCTTGTCGACATCAACGCTGGCAGGCAATTCGGACCGCGCCATGTCGATGAGCCTCTGGCCAAGCTTCGCAGGATTCTTGCGCGCATAATGATATGTGAACCGCTGCATGTTGATGTTGCGGAAGCGGGTAAGCGCATAAGCCAGCTTTTCGGGCAGGATTTTGCGGACGAACTTTGAGAAAGGATCGATTGCCGGACGTGAAACCATATAAGTTGGCGAGCGCTGGAGCATAGTCACATGCGCACCTTCCTGCGCCATCACCGGAACAATAGTCACGGCAGTGGCGCCGGAACCAATCACAACGACCTTCTTGCCGACATAGTCCAGACCTTCGGGCCAATGCTGTGGATGGACTATCCGTCCCATATAGTCCTTTTCACCTGGAAATTCAGGTCTGTAGCCCTGATCATAATCATAATAGCCCGAGCACATAAATAGGAAGCGCGCAGCAAAGTGGCGGTCCGGCCCGCCGTCGACGGCTTTGGCGGTTACGTGCCAGCGAGCTTCACTGCTTGACCAGTCAGCAGACATGACGCGGTGGCCGAAATGGATGTGCGGATTAATCCCATATTCCTCAGCGGTCTGGTGAACATATTCGTGGATTGCGGGGCCGTCGGCTATTGTCTTTTCGTGCAGCCACGGTTTGAAGCGGTATCCCAGCGTGTGCATGTCGGAATCAGAACGAATACCTGGGTAACGGAACAGATCCCAGGTGCCGCCCATGTCTTTGCGCTGCTCGACAATGGCATAGCTCTTGTTCGGGCATTGCATCACCAGATGTGCAGCAGCGCCGATCCCCGACAGGCCCGCCCCAACAATCAATACATCTACAACGGTGTCCGCTTGCGCCATCGCTTTTCTCTCCATTACCCGGCAAAAAGCTTACTGACATCGTTGCAAATTGCAACTGGCTTTCGCTACCCGTTTAATCCCGCTAAGGCAGTGCAAATATCGACAGGAATGGACCGAAAATGAGCAGTAGCGACGATGATTATGTCTACGACGAGGCGTCGGGCGAATGGATGAGCGAGGCAGAAGCGCAGCAAAAAAATGCGAGCGCGGCAGCCGTCGAGGTTCGCGATTCTGTTGGCAACATATTGGCGGATGGTGACCAAGTAACGTTGATAAAGGACCTGACCGTCAAAGGCGCAGGACAAACTCTCAAACGCGGCACCTTAATCAAATCCATTCGGTTAACCGGTGACTCACAGGAAATCGACTGTCGCTTCGATGGTATCAAAGGATTGGTATTGCGCGCCGAATTCATCCGCAAAAGATGATGATTAGGACAGGCTTCAGATTATTACTCGCTGTATTCTATCTCATCGCAGGGATACTACATCTGAAGTCACCGTCGGGCTTTCTCGCCATTACCCCTGATTGGGTTCCATTCCCGGAAATGGTCATCGTATTTACCGGCCTCGCAGAAATCGCAGGTGCAGTCGGTTTGATGATCCCACGTTTCCGAAAAGCCGCAGGTATCGGATTGGCGCTATATGCGTTGTGCGTGTGGCCTGCCAATCTCAACCACGCGCTGAATGATATCGCGCTCGGAGGCAAACATCTAAGCTGGTGGTATCACGCGCCAAGACTGGCGTTCCAGCCCGTGTTCATTTGGCTCGCACTTTGGGTTGGGGAAGTCATCCGCTGGCCGTTGCGCGAAACAAATTAGCGCAGCTCCGGTTATTCTGTTATTCTTCGAACGCTATCATGCTGACGAACTGGGAAGAGGAGTTGCGACATGCATAAAGACGGCGATCAAATCGACGTAACCGAAGAAGAGGCGAGCGCTGGTGTCAAAAACCAGGGTGTTCGCTATGTTCTGGCAATTTCATTGGGACTGGCAATTAT
>JBGSPK010000050.1:0-4833 GCA_041738665.1 Sphingorhabdus sp.
TTCTTGCCCGCTATTGGTGGTTAAGGTCGGTTCGTCGCTGCTGGTACAGTCCGATGGCGGCGTCCGGCGCGAATGGCTGGAGACTTTGGTCAAGGACATCAGTGCAAGGCATCAGGCGGGCCAACGCATCATTATCGTGACCTCCGGCGCGATCGCGCTGGGGGCGCGGCGGATGGGTTTTGACAAGGGCGGCAGGGCCAGTCTGGCCGACGCGCAGGCAGCGGCTTCGGTCGGGCAGATTATATTGTCTGGCATCTGGGCAGAATTGCTGGCCACGCAAAGCCTCGCGGCAGCGCAGATGCTGGTGACGCTCGATGATCTGGAAGATCGTCGACGGTACCTGAATATCGCAGCAACTCTAGACCGGCTGTTGGGTGCAGGCGCGGTCCCGGTTATCAATGAAAATGACAGCGTTGCCACCGAGGAAATCCGTTTTGGCGACAATGACCGACTGGCGGCGCGTGTAGCGCAGGCAGCGGGTGCGAGCGGCGTCGTGCTGCTCTCCGATGTCGACGGCTTGTATGACCGTGCGCCGCATCTGCCGGGTGCGGTATTGCTACCGGTGGTCGAGAAAATCGATGGGCGCGTGCGGATCATGGTGGCCGAAGGGTCATCATCCGGCATGGGTTCTGGCGGGATGGCATCCAAGCTTGATGCAGCGGACATCGCAACGCGCGCTGGCATCGGGATTGCCATTACCTCGGGCCTGAACGAGCATCCCTTGGCGGCGCTGGAAAAGGGCGGGCCATCCACCTTCTTCGCCCCACGCCAAGGCGGATCGGCGCGCAAGAGCTGGCTCGGTGGGCGCTTGACGGTCAAGGGCCGCATCCGCGTGGATGACGGTGCAATTCGTGCATTGAAAGCAGGAAGCAGCCTTCTTCCGGCCGGTGCGCTCAGCGTCGAAGGCGAGTTCAAGCGGGGCGATGTAATCGACATTAGCGCCGATGACGGCATAGCGATCGCGCGCGGCCTATCCGAATATGACGCAATTGATGCTGCTCGCATTTGCGGGCATCGTTCGGGCGAGCTTGAAGCCATTCTCGGCACTGTGCCGCGCTCGGTGCTCGTGCACCGTGATCAGTTGGTGATGCTTTGAAGGCAGTGGCCCAAAAAACGGCAGCAATCACGGGAGCAACCGGATTTGTCGGAAGGGTGACGCTTGACCGATTGGTCGAAGCAGGATGGCATGTGCGGGCGTTAACCCGACGCAATCAACCAAAAAAGGCGGGTGTAACTTGGGTGCATGGCGCACTGGATCGGCCTGATAGCCTTGCCGAATTATGCGAAGGCGCAGATGCTGTGCTGCATATTGCAGGTGTGGTGAATGCCCCAGATGCTGCTGGGTTCGAAGCAGGGAATGTGACGGGTACCGCGAATATGCTCGCCGCAGCCAAGGACGCTGGCATCAAGCGGTTCGTTCATGTGTCATCGCTCGCGGCCAAGCATCCAGAGCTTTCGCTGTATGGCGCCAGCAAGGCGCATGCCGAAAAGCTGGTCGGCACAAGCTTGCTCGATTGGACGATTATTCGCCCACCCGGCGTTTATGGCCCTGGCGACACCGAGATGTTCGACATGTTCCGACTGGCTGGTAAAGGCTGGGCATTGCTCCCGCCACGCGGGTATGTGTCGGTTATCCATGTCGACGATCTGGCGCGGCTTTTGGTCGCGCTGCTCCCCGCGCATGATGACGCGACGGCGCGCATTTTCGAGGCAGATGACGGGATTGAGGACGGCTGGAGTCATGAAGCGTTCGCCCGTGCGATTGGCTGGGCGATCGGGCGGCGCGTGACCACATTGCATGCGCCGCGTTTCCTGCTGAAACTCGCCGGGCAAGCCGACCGGTTGTTTCGTGGTCGCAAGGCAAAGCTGACGCCTGACCGCGCCAATTATCTGGCGCATCGTGACTGGACCATTGACCGCAGCGCGGCACCACCGCCTGCGCTTTGGGTACCACAGATCGCAACGCGGCAAGGGTTGAAGGACACAGTGCGATGGTATCGCGCACAGGGCTGGATGTAGGCACATATATTTGCCCTTTTGCCGCCTTATTCGATTGCCATAGCGCCGCAAGACAGAAGGAATTTATATGACTGACCGCAACGAAATGTACGACCGCCTGAAGGGCCTGATCGAGCCGTTCAACAAAAAAGGCGTCGAAGTAACCGAAACCACGACTTTTGCAGGCGACCTCGAATGGGACAGCCTGACCGTGATGGACTTTGTAGCCGAAGTCGAAGACAGCTTTGACATCGTCATCAGCATGAACTTGCAGGCCGAGATCGAGAATGTCGGCCAGTTGGTCGACGCAGTGAAGAAGCTGACGGATTGATTGCGATGACAGACCTGTTCTCGAAATTCGATGCGCTGATCGCCCAACGCGAAGGCCTGCTCGCGACCGGCGTGAAAGACCCGTTTTCGCTGGTGATGGAAGAAGTGAAATCGCCCACGGTCGCGGTTGTCAGCGGCAAGGAAACCATCCTGCTCGGCACCTATAATTACATGGGGATGACCTTTGACCCCGATGTCATCGCCGCCGGCCGCGAGGCGCTGACCAAATTCGGCGCCGGGACGACAGGCAGCCGGGTGCTGAACGGCACCTATCAGGGCCACAAGGAATGCGAAGATGCGTTGAAGGACTTTTATGGCATGGAGCATGCCATGGTGTTTTCAACGGGTTACCAGGCCAATCTCGGCATGGTGTCGACGCTGGCGGGCAAGGGCGATTTCATCATCCTCGACGCCGACAGCCATGCCTCCATCTATGACGGCTGCTACCTCGGCAATGCCGATATCGTCCGCTTCAGGCACAACAGCGTCGAAGACCTGGAGAAGCGCCTGCGCCGCCTGCCGCCGGAAGCCGGCAAGCTGGTCATCCTGGAAGGCGTCTATTCGATGCTCGGCGATATCGCGCCGCTGAAGGAACTTGTTGCCGTCGCCAAGGCGCATGGCGCCATGGTGCTGGTCGATGAAGCGCATGGCATGGGCTTTTTCGGCGAGCATGGCCGCGGCGTCTACGAAGCGGCCGGCGTGGCCGATGACGTCGATTTCGTCGTCGGCACCTTTTCGAAGTCGGTCGGCACGGTCGGCGGTTTCTGCGTGTCGAACCATCCCAAGTTCGAGATCCTGCGGCTGGTCTGCCGGCCCTACACCTTCACCGCCTCGCTGCCGCCGGCAGTGGTTGCGTGTGCTTCGACGAGCATCCGCAAGCTGATGCACGCCGGGGACAAGCGCAGCCGGCTGTGGGAGATGACGCGCAAGCTGCACGGCGGCCTGAAGGCGCGTGGCTTCCGCCTCGCCACCGAGACGCCGGAAAGCGCCATCGTCTCGGTGCTGATGCCCGATCAGGAAACCACCGTCCGCATGTGGCAGGCGATGCTGGAGCTCGGCGTCTATGTGAACATGTCGCGCCCGCCCGCCACGCCCGCCGGCGTCTTTTTGCTGCGCTGCTCGCTGTGCGCCGAACATACTGCGGAACAGCTGGAAATCGTGCTGGAACGCTTTGCGATGGCGGGTGAAGTGACGGGGCTGTTCGCGGCGGCTTGAAGCGCTGTTGTCAGGCTTTGCCCGGCTTCAGGTTCGCGCAAGTTTCGGTCAGCTGTTTGGTGAAGGCGGCGTCTTTCCCCAGCGTCTGGACCAGGATGCCGATGCCGTCGCGGCAGTCATCGCGGGCTTCGGCCATGCGGCCGGCCTTGGCGAGGACGACGGCGCGGTTGACCAGCAGATCGCCGTGGTTGGCGTGAAGCTTGCCATAGCTGGCGTCGTAATTGACCTTGGCGTCATCGAGGTAGTCGAGGGCGCGTTTGGTGTTGCCGCGCTCTGATTCGATGAGGGCGAGATATACATCGGCGATGCCGATCGAATAATGACCGTCCTTGTAGCGGGCGCGATAGACCTTGATTGCCTCGCGCAGTGACTTCGACGCCTCATCGAGCCGGTTCTCGCCCTGGTAGATCTGGCCCTGCATCGACAGCGTATCGGCGATGATCGGATTGTCGGCATCCAGCATCTGGCGTTCGATGGCGAGCGCCTGGGCGATGCGCTTTTCGGCGAGAGGCAAATTGCCGGCGAGATAGGCGGTCATCCCGCTGCTGAACCAGATCTGGCCGGTTTCGAGGTGGACGTCGCCATAGGCCTTGCGGCTGGCGACAAGCGCGGCGGCGAGCGATTTTTCCGCCTCGGCATACCGGCCTGCGTCCGACAAGGCGTTGCCGCGGTTTTCGTAGGTGACGGCGATCTGGCCGAGCGGCGGTTCGGGCATGGTATTGTAGATCGCCAGCGCCTTGTCGAAGGCCGCGATGGCAGGTTTGAGATTGGACTGGCCGTAGAGAATGCGGCCTTCGGTAAAAGCCGCATAGCCGCGGGTTTTGACATTGTCTTCGGGAGACGTGGCGAGCGCTTTTTCGGCGGCGCGTACCGATGCCAGCGCTTCGTCGAACTTGCCCTGGCGAAAATAGGCGTCGGCAAGGACGATTTCGGCTTCGGCGCCTTCCGCGCCGATGCGGCGGATGACCGGCAGCGAGGCTTCGAGCGCTTGTTCTGCTTCGCTGGACAGGCCGAGGTTGTTGTAGGCGCGGGCCAGCGCCGCGATGAGACGCGCCTGGACGACGGGCTGGTCCTTCAGTTCGGCGCGCGCGCGTTCGGCGCTGCGGCCGAGAATGGTCAGCGCGGTGATCTCGCGCGGGTTGTCGACGCCGGGGTTGGACAGCTTGAAGGTGTCGACAAGGTAATCGGCGGCGGCGCGGGCGGTAGCCGATTCGCGCTCGGCAATCTTTCTCTGCGCAACGGCTTCGAGGCGCTGCGAATTGGCGTAAACGGCGAGGCCGACGGCGAAGA
>JBGSPK010000063.1:0-8697 GCA_041738665.1 Sphingorhabdus sp.
CAATGTGCTGGAGGCTCTTAAAGCAGGCCGCGCACTGACCGATAAGGAGCGCGACATCCACGATCGCGGGTTGGTGACGCTGATCCGCCAGCATCACGACGCCATAGATACCGCCGTCGCCGAAGCCTATGGCTGGCCCGCTGACCTGAGCGATGAAGACATTCTCACTCGCTTGGTTGCACTCAACAAGACCCGTGCCGCCGAAGAGGCAAAGGGCGTGATCCGCTGGCTTCGCCCCGAATTCCAGTCCCCCGGTGCCACGGCCCCGCAAGTCAACGCCACGCTCGACTTGGGCGATGCGCCGGTTACCGCACCCGCAGCCATCATCCCCTGGCCCAAGACGTTGGCCGAACAAGTCAGCGCCGTCGCCGCAATCCTCGCCGCTGCGCCTATCCCGCAGCATCCCCGCGATATTGCCCGAGCCATTCAAGGCACGAATGCAAAAGGTGTTACCCCGGTGCTGGATGCGCTGACGGCCATTGGTCAGGCACGGAAGCTGGCAGACGGCCGCTACGCGGCGTGATGACTGAAATCCACCAGTTGCACTAATTTGCTTGACCGCGATAATATTTTCGACCACGTTTGAGGTCGAAAATATTATCGAGGGGTTTCCTTATGGGTTTGGCGCGCATTTACAATGAGGAGTGGACGGTTGACGCTCGTCTGAGCGAAACCTTTGGCGTTACGCGCGATCAGCTCATCCAAATCGTCAAAGAAGTCGTCGGCGCGCGCGCCGATGCTGTCGATAATGACCCCATTTCTGCTGCGGGTCAATTCGCTTACATTCACGGCACACGGAATGTTCGTGCCCTTTTCCGCACTCGCGGCTGGAATCTTTGCCGCAAAGACAACATCGAACTTGTCCGGCATCCTGAGCGTGACCTTACTATCACTTACCAGAGCGTCGATTTGGCTGCTTCGGGTCAATCGCCGATGGCGATTTCCGGTAAAGGTGCAGGCGCTGAACGCGCCATTGACGAGGCACAACTTTCGCTTTTCAAACCCGAGGAAATCGAGCCTGCCTCACCTCGTGCCACCGCAACCGGGCCGATTAACGCGGGCATGTGGTTTTTCTGTGTGTCGGTTGTCGGCGATGACGTTCGTGCAGAATTGTCGCTTCCGTCGGGCGTAAGTGGCGGAAATTTCAAAGACTTCATTGAGCGCATTTTTATCGTGAAGAAGGGCGAATGGGAGAACATTCGGCTGCGCACCGGAGATGACTCCGATGCTGTTGATTTTGAGCCGGTCGTCGTTCGCAAGCAATAGTCATGTTCAATATTGAGAGACTAGAACTGGCGCGGAAGCGTCGCCGGTTTACTGCGAGGATTCTCGCGGAACGAGCTGGAATTGCGCCGGTGACGCTTTCCAGAATTGTGAACCGGCAGCAAGTTCCCGACGAAAGCACGATTGAGGCGCTTGTTTTGGCGCTCGGTTATGCGCGCGCTTTTTTTGAGCAGGACGATTTTGACCCTATAGACCCGAGTGCCGCCAGCTTTCGAAGCCTTACCGGTATGACTGCGCGTGAGCGAGATGCTGCCTTGGCGGCAGGATCATTGGCGTTTGAGGTTATGGACTGGGTAAGCGAGCGTTTTACGCTTCCTGAAACTGACATCCTCGATCTGGGCCATGAACGTAATCCAGTAGCAGCTGCGAGGATGTTGCGTCAGCACTGGGCAATTGGTGAGAAACCAATAGGCAACATGATCAAACTGCTTGAGTCTAAGGGCGCTCGTGTTTTCTCCCTAGCGGAGGACACCAAGAATGTTGACGCCTTCTCATGTTGGCGGAACAATGAGCCATATATCTTTCTAAATACGTATAAATCGAGCGAACGGAGCCGCTTCGATGCCGCCCATGAGCTCGCACATCTCGTGCTTCACCGGCACGGCGGTCCGCAGGGTCGAAAAGCCGAAACCGAAGCAAATAATTTCGCTTCGGCATTCCTTATGCCGCAAGCCGACCTGATGTCAGTCATTCCATATGTGTCGAGTGTCGATCAGATTATTCAGGCCAAGAAGCGATGGGGCGTCGCAGCCGTCGCCTTAGCTTACCGCTTGAACAAACTCGGGTTGATGACTGAATGGCAGTATATTCAGATCAATCGGCAATACCGCACATCAGAGCCGGAGGGCATTCCTCCTGAAAGATCAACAGTTTGGCAAATGATCCTTACAGACCTTTGGAAGGATGGGCAGTCTCGCAGCCACATAGCGCAGCAATTGTTACTTCCTGATGAGGAGCTTGAGAACCTGTTGTTTGGCCTTGTCGGTGATACTACCCAGCCCGAACGGCAGACCCCCACCCTCAGAGCTGTTTAATCGCGCGGACTTTCAAGATGACGGAATTGAGTCACATTAGAACGAAGGGGACTTCATTCTAGTACACCAGTCGGTAGTCGTAGCCGAATACCGCGATCATCGGCTTCGGTCGGATCGACGAACGCATGGCAGCTATCCAGCACCCGGCGCGTGGATTCCGGATCGGTCCAGGGCACCGCCGCTACCCATTTGCGTGCGAAATCGAGCGTTCGGATGATCGGCGTGGGCTGGCTGCTTTGCGACAGTGCCTTGAGCGCCGTCAGGTAATTGCTGCGATAGACCGTCGGAATAATGATCCGCTCTTCGCCCGCTGTGACCAGTTCGGCATTCATCATGATGCGCGCGATTCGGCCGTTGCCATCGACGAATGGATGTACTTCGGACACCAGAAACATCATGAATACCGCGCGCGCAAAAGGCGTGTCGAGGCTGTCATAATATTCAAACCCGCGCGCCAAGGTGCCTTCGACCTGGTCGGGCGCGACAAACAGCGTTGAACCGGCGCGATTGGCTTCCGTCTTGAAGCGTCCCGGCTGCTTGTCTGGTCGCGCACTCATCAGCAAGGCATGACGGCTTTGCATAAGCGACAGCAGCATGGCCGGATCGCGCGGCGTTTTCGCCATTTCGACTGGATCGGAAACAATCTGCCATGTTCCCAGAACGTCATGCGCATCTTCCGGGCGATCGCGTGGGATCACATTGTTGAAAACGATGTCGGCCGCCTCGTTCACATCGAATTCGGTACCTTCGATGAAGTTCGAGAAATAGGCTTCATAGAAGGCCAGCACCGAGCGCGCTTGTGCCGTTCGCTGTTCGGCGGGCCGCGAAAACGGTGCGGTGGAGCGCAGCTCGACGTGCAACGCCTCAAACAGCTTGAGTCGTTCGGGATCAAAGGGTGTGCCCGCACCGCGCGCCTTTGCCCGCTCGCTGGCTAGCTTGTCGTCTCGTGTGCCGAGCAATGCGCCGATTAGACGATCAAGCGCGGCAAATTCCTTTATCCGGCCAATCAACGGAGCAATCCGCTTTGCTTCGTCTCGCAGGGCGTTGAGGCCATCGGTGCCACCGCGCCGGATAACATCATCAAGGCGTGCTTCGATTTCCACGCGGGTCAGTGTCCGGCTGACAACCCCACCCCTTTTCCGAGACGCAACCATGTTATCTAGGAACGCGCGCGCTGTTGATGACAGGAACAGCCCGCCGATAAAAGGGCGGTCACTGTTCAGCGGTGCTGCGCCGCTACGCGAGCGGATTGTGATGCCGGGAAGTTCGATGTCGCGCTTGCGGTCGGACACCACGAAAATTGAACCATCAGCAGCGGGACGGTTCTCTATCGCGGTTCGATCCGCGATGAGCGCCCTTGGCGCAAAGGCAGCCACCAGTTCCCAGAGCGAACGGCGGACAATCTGTTCCGGCGTATCATCAAGATTGAAGGTATAGAGCTTTGTCGCGATTTGGCGTATGCGCCCTTGCGCCAACGCGCGCGACACGGCAAATTTGATGCCCGCGTTCGATACGAACGCTTCCGGTAGACCTTCAAGCGAGTTTTTGGGCATTAAGCGCGTCCTTTCAGACTCTATAGCAACAATTCGTGACTTAAGAACAAGTTTTTGCAACTTTTTGGGATTTAAGGCGCTGGCGGCAAACCGTCCCGTCCCGCCAAAATTCTTAAGCTGACGAGTCTATCGCTTCGTCGATAGCGTTGACGGCATACATCAGCCCTGCCTTCAGCGAGATCAGGCTGAGTGCTGAAATGTTCAGTTCGCGCCCTGCGAGCACCAGCAAAGTCGCCATGATGACATCGGACTCTCTTGCCAGCAGAATTAGATGACAGCCGGACGGGCCACATGTGCCAGCTAGCCAGTTTTTGACGGTTCGTTCGCTTGCACCGGTCCAGCGCATCACCGTCTTTGCGGCGATATGAGACGACCCTAGCTCTTCGCGCAGCGCGGTGCTGATAGACTTTGCGAATTCATCGGGAGAAATCCGCTTTATGGGTTTTGGAAACTCTTTGCCCTTTTTAGGAAACATGTTGCTGCGCCTTTCACGGTAGGGCGCAGAGGTGCGATTGTTATCGCCGCCATTTCAAAATGGGTCACCCCAATGGTTATTGATTGGAGTCAGTCGGGTGAAGAAACGCCCTCCGAACGTCCCCTGATACGGGCGGCTCAATATGTCCGCATGTCTACCGAGCATCAGGAACATTCGACCGATAATCAGGCAAAGGCCATCCGCATTTACGCTGACAAGAACGGCTATGAGATTGTTCGCACCTATGCCGATGAAGGAAAAAGCGGATTGAGCCTCAGCGGACGCGATGCGCTCAAGCAATTGTTAGACGATGTTGAGCAAGGGCGCGCCGATTTCGAGGTCATACTTGTTTATGATGTCAGTCGCTTCGGGCGTTTCCAGGACCCCGACGAAGCCGCACTGTACGAAATCCAGTGCAAGCGTGCCGGAGTTACCGTTCTGTTTTGCGCCGAGCAGTTCGTAAACGATGGCTCCATGACTTCGTCGATCATCAAGACCGTTAAACGGCTCATGGCGGGTGAATATTGCCGGGAGCTTTCGGTCAAGGTGTTCGCCGGTCAATCTCATTTGATCGAGCTTGGTTTTCGCCAGGGCGGTGCATCTGGGTTCGGGCTGCGCCGGATGCTCGTCGATCAATCAGGTACACCCAAGGGCGAACTTGCGCGTCTTGAGCACAAAAGCATTGCGACCGACCGGATTATTTTGGTTCCTGGACCAGACGACGAGGTGGCAATCGTCCAAAGCATTTACCGGGACTTTGTCGTGGATGAGCAAAGCGAATGGGACATCGCCAAGGTTTTGAACGAGCGCGGTATCCTTTCGGATCTTGGTCGACCCTGGACACGCGGGACGATCCACGAAATCCTCATCAACGAAAAATACATCGGTAACAACGTCTGGGGGCGGACATCGTTCAAGCTCAAACAGAAGCACATCCAGAACGCGCCGGACACATGGTTCAGAGCCGATGGCGCATTTGCCGCAATCGTGGACCCGGACCTGTTTGCGCGAGCAAGGTCGATCATCGAAGCGCGGTCTATCCGCCTTTCTGACGACGAAGTTCTCGAAAAGCTGCGCGAAATACTCGGCCTCAATGGCACTTTGTCGGGCTTGATAATCGACGAGGCAGAAAACTGCCCGTCGAGCAGCGCCTTCCAGTCGCGCTTTGGCAGTCTCCTCCGCGCCTACGCACTGGTCGGGTTCACGCCGGATCACGACTATCGCTATATCGAGATTAACCGCTCGCTTCGCCGATTGCATCCGGTCGTCATCCAGAATGTCATCGACGGCGTAGTGGCTTCGGGCGGCAGCGTCATTCAGAATCCGCTGACCGATCTGCTGTCGATCAATGGCGAGATCACTGTCGCCATCGTCATTGCCCGGTGCAAGCTGACATCTGCGGGGTCAGCACGCTGGAAAATCCGGCTCGACACACCCCACAAGCCCGACCTGACCATCGCCATCCGCATGGACAGCAATAACGAGAACCCGCATGATTACTATCTGTTGCCGCAACTCGATATGCGTGACGCCGTGCTCCGCATGGCTCAGCACAACGGGCTTTCGCTCGATGCGTACCGCTTCGATTCCCTCGACTCGTTCTACGAGCTGACAGCACGCTCACCTTGGTTGCTTGCGGCATGACCGCCGCTGTCCCATCCCAGCGTATCGAAATGATCCCGATCGACCGGATCACGGTCGTCAATCCGCGCATTCGCAGCAAGCGTATCTTCAAGGGCATTGTCGAGAACATTGCCGAAGTGGGTTTGAAGCGGCCGATCACCGTGACCCGCCGCAGTGAATCCGGTGGGCCATTTTACGATCTGGTGTGCGGACAGGGCCGGTTGGAAGCGTTCCGCGAGCTTGGTCAAACCGAAGTCCCTGCCCTAGTGGTGGCCGCAGACCCCGAGGATTGCCTGATTGCCAGCCTCGTTGAGAATTGCGCCCGCCGTCAGCATCAGGCCATCGACCTGTTGCAGGACATCGGCGGGATGCGAACGCGCGGTTATTCGGACACCGAAATCGCGCGCAAAACCGGCCTATCCTATGATTATGTCCATGCCGTTGCGCGTTTGCTCGAACGCGGCGAGCAGCGACTGTTACGCGCTGTCGAGGCCGGGTATCTGCCGATCAGCGTCGCGATGCAGATATGCGAAGCCGACGATCAGGGTGTTCAGGCCGCTCTCCACCAAGCCTATGAGAATAATATGTTGCGCGGCAGGAATTTGCTCGCCGCACGGCGCTTGATCGAATTGCGGCAACGCGTTGGCAAAGCAAGTAATCGGAAAGGGCCACGTCCGAAATCGCCACTTTCGCCTGAGAATCTAGTCCGTGTTTTCGAGGAAGACACCGAGCGTAAGCGGCTGATGGTCAAACGGACTCAGGCGACCCGAAACCGGTTGGTGTTCATCACCGAAGCGCTGCGCCAATTGTCCAAAGACGAATCTTTCATGGCCATGCTTGAGGACGAAGACCTGACAACGATGCCCGCACGGATCGCGTCGCGAGTCGCGCACCTGCCGATATCCGAAGCATGAGCAAGGTGCCGAACATCCCGCGCGTTTTGCTTGGGTTCGAAATGACGAGCCTGCGAATCCCCATCGCTCATATCGAGCCGCTGCGCATCCTCACACCCGCCATCAGGAAATCGATCAAATTTGGACAGATCGTTGCTTCCATTGCCGAGGTTGGATTGATCGAACCGCCAGTGGTCATTCGAAAAATCGGTGTTCCCGACACCTATCAATTGCTCGACGGACATCTGCGCATCGAAATTCTGAAGGAACGCGGCGACACCGATGTCGTCTGCCTCATCGCTACCGAGGACGAAGCGGTCACTTACAACAAGCGTATCAGCCGGATGGCAACGGTCCAAGAGCACAAGATGATCCTGAATGCGGTGAAACGCGGCGTGCCCGAAGAGCGGCTCGCTCGCGCGCTCAACGTCAACATCCGCAGCATCCAGAACAAGCAGCGTCTTTTGGACGGCATTTGCGATGAAGTGGTGAAACTACTTCAAGACCGGCATGTGCCGATCAACACCTTCAGGGAACTGAAGCGACTAAAGCCGATGCGCCAAATTGCGGTTGCCGATACCATGATCGCACTCAACCGCTTCTCGATGTCGTGCGCCAAATCACTGGTTGCTTCGAGTCCGCAGAGCGATCTCGTTAGCGGGGAGCGGAAATCGGGCAAAGGCCTGACCGACGATCAGCTAGAGCGGATGGAGCGCGAATCTGCCAATCTTGATCGTGAGTTCAAACTGATCGAGCAGGAATATGGCACCGATCACCTAGATCTAGTTTTGGCGACGGGGTATCTGTGTCGCCTGATCGAAAACGTGCGTGTTGTCCATCATCTTGCCAAATGCCATCCCGAAGTTTTGGCAGAATTTCAGAAGATTGCCCACCTTCGGACAGCGGCATGATGGGAGCTGCCGATGCGATCCAATGACCCAGCCTTCATATTGCTGTAGTCGAGGTGAGCATTTTTGCACCTGCGGGCAAGCCCGCACCGCGCTCTATTCCGCGAAGCCCGGCCATGCGGGCTTGCTGCACCGAGCCGCCGTTGGCGTCTCGGCCTGTCGGTGATGATCGCTGGCGCTAGAGTGGGCCTGACGGCCCGCTGCAAATGAGCGGGAGCTTTTAAGGTCGCACTCTTTCCCGCGCTGCGCGCTCCTTGAGGGTGCGGCGTTTTTGTGCTGACCCGCAGGCACTCTTGCCTCTCTCCTTGCCGGACGCCCGCTGGCCCACAGGCCCGCGCGCAGGACGTCCGGCTGGCGTCGCGCCGTGCAAGGGTGCCGTTCTTGTTCGGCCGCTGCGCGGCGATATTCTTTCAATGATATTCGACTGACTTTGGACGGCGCGGGTGCGCCGGCGTTTTTTTTGTGGCCGTCCCCGAAGAGGGGGATGGGTGGCGCTTCCGGCTAGGCCCGCCGCGCTCAGGCGCAACCCGGCAAGCCGGGTCTTTCACTCTGTTACAGCCTTACAGGTGCGCCTGATCCCGGCGGGCCTCTTGGTCGCTCTTTGCCGCCCACCCCCCTCTCCGGGGTCGGTGTGGTTTTTAGGGCGAGGAGGCTGTGATGGCGGTTGGCAATCGGAAACGTGGTTTTGGCGGCCCAGCGACAAAAGGGACTAAGGCGGCGCTGCGCGCCGCGCGCGGGAGCGATGCGCCGCGCGTTTCGCTTTATGATGAGGTGACGGCGAAGATCATCGCCCAGCTTGAGGCGGGTTGTTTTCCTTGGGCGCAGCCGTGGAGTTCGGCGGCAGCAGTTCCGGGACTTCCCCGCAACGCGGTTTCGGGGCGTCCCTATTCGGGCGTCAATGTTCTCATTCTTTGGGGTGCAGTCATT
>JBGSPK010000177.1:0-3794 GCA_041738665.1 Sphingorhabdus sp.
CGGTCGGTGGCAGTGATAAATTTCAACTTATGGTCGCCCTGTCACCCTAATTTGGCCGCAAACTCACCCGATAGACGCTTACAGGTTCAGGGGCAATATCGATGGCACCGACAAAGTGACGATGCCGGAAATAGCGTTCCAGGAGTTTTGTAATGAATAAGTTTTTTGCATTTTTGGCGGCCACTGGTCTGGCGCTCGGTTCGGGCACGGCTCTGGCTGGCCAGGAAATCGGTAATGATTTGTCGCGCTGTTCTGCGGGCAAAGGCCCCGCAGTGCTGGTTAGCGTGCGCGGCGTAAAACAGTCCGCTGGCAAAATTCGTGTGCAGTCCTATCCTGCAACCGGAAGCGCGTGGCTCTCAAAGGGCAGCTGGCTGCACCGGATCGAAAGCCGCGCCAATGCTGGTAACATGTCATTTTGCGTGCCCGTCCCCGCCGAAGGGAAATATGGCATCGCGGTTCGCCATGATTTGAACGCGAACGGCAAAACGGACATCCGCAACGATGGCGGCGGTTTCTCCAACAACCCCAGCATCAACATCTTCAATCTTGGCAAACCGTCGGTAAGCAAGGTCGCTTTTCAGGCCGGACCGGGCGTGACGCGGATAACCATCAACCTGAAATATATGTAACGGAAAATATTTGGCTTTAGTTGCGCTCCTTTCGAACCCCAATTCAACCGGCAATAGATCGCTGTTGCCGACGGTTCGTACCTATTGCGCAAAAAATCCGGACATCTTCCATTATGAGGTCGAGGAAATCGGCCAGATCGCCAAAGCGCTGGAGATGATCGCGCGCGTGAAGCCGAAGGTCCTCATCGTCAATGGCGGCGATGGCACGGTACAGTCGGCTTTGACCGAGCTATATCATGGCGGCCATTTCGAAGGCACGCCGCCGCCAGTGGCCGTGCTGCCCAATGGCAAAACCAACCTGATCGCGCTGGACCTTGGCGCGGTTGGCGACCCTCTCGATGCGCTCGCGCAGATTGTAGAAGTCGCAAAGGGCGATCTGACTGGTCATATCGTCGTGCGTGAACTGATTGCGCTGAGCGACGGTAGCGAAGGCGCACGACCAGTCCTTGGCATGTTTCTGGGCGGGGCGGGCCTTGCCGAAACCATATTGTACTGCCGCCACAAAATCTATCCGCTTGGGCTTCCCAATGGGCTGAGCCATTTTCTTGCGGCAATGGCGGTCCTATTTTCCGCCATATTTGGATTAAAGGCGGATTTTCTTCCGGCTCGCGCCAGACCCATCAGCGTGTCCTTCATCCGCCAGGGCGAATTGCAGGGCATTTTCTCGGTTCTGATTGTCACCACATTGGACAAGTTACTTCTGGGCGCGCAGGCTGGTGGAGCACGCAAGGGGTTGATGAAGTTCCTGGCTGTCGATGAAAGCGGCTGGTCGATGCTAAAAATGATTACGGCATCGCTGCGCGGCAAGTTGGGGCAGCATAAAATGGAAGGCATCCATTTTCAGGAAGGCGACACAATCCGGATAGACAGCGACAGAAGCAGTGTCGTTCTGGATGGCGAAGTATTCGAAGCGAGCCTGGGCAGTCCGATTGTGTTGCGTTCGACTGCGCCCGTGCCGTTCCTGAAACTCGCTGCCTGACAATTTTGTGATGCAAGGCTAAGACAGCATGATGCTGTCACTTACCCAGTTGGTTGCTGACGAATTGGCCGTTCCTGCGCTTCCGCAGGTGCGGGCTTTTGCAGCGCATATCGCGGTCCAATATCCCGATGCCGCAAGGGCAGTGCTCTTCTATGGCTCGTGCCTGCGTTCCGAACAGCTCGAAGGACAGATGCTCGATTTCTATCTGATTGTGTCAGATTACAACGCGGCATATGGCCGGCCCTGGCTCGCCAAATGGAATCGGCGGTTGCCCCCCAATGTCTTCCCGTTCCAACATGATGGCCTGATGGCCAAGGTCGCGATACTCAGCGAACAGGATTTCCACGACCTCAACCGGCCGGCTGCATCGGCGGTGTCGGTATGGGCGCGCTTTGCCCAACCGTCGCGTTTGGTGTGGGCTGCGGATGACGACGCGCAGAAAATGGCGGTGCGCGCCATATCGGGTGCCGCGCCGACTTTACTCAACGCAGCATTGGCGTTTGTAGAGCGCGAGGTCGATGTGCTCGATTTGTGGCAATCGGGTTTCCAGATGACCTACGGCGCGGAACTGCGCGCAGAACGGAAGGACCGGCCTTCATCCGTGATCGAGTTCGACCCCGAACGCTATGAACGCTTTGGTAGAGCGGCGCTGCATCATACGATGATTGATAATGAATTGCGCGGGGACAAAATCCATATCCTGCCGGACCCTGAGGGCCGGATTGCGCAGGAACGCGGTCGCTGGCCCGCCTTACGCCGGCGCGGCAAAATGCTGACCATCGCGCGATTGGCCAAGGCGGCGTTCACTTATGCTGGCGGCATCGATTATCTGGCGTGGAAGGTAAACCGCCACGCCGGGACGCAGATTGCAATCAAACCCTGGCAGCGAAGATGGCCGTTGGTGGCGGCGCTAGTTTTGGTGCCAAAATTATTGGCGAAGGGCGCGGTTCGTTAGTCGGCATTTCCTTTTGCGAAAAGCATCGCAATTGCAAAAAACGCAGCCAAGGCTGCTGGCGCCCACAGGCTGTTCATACCGAACAGGCCAAACAAGCTCGCCCCGATTGCAGCACCGCTGATCAAACCTAGCCACAAAATCAGATAAGGAAGCCACGCCAGCTTTTCCCCGCCGCTGAGCATTGTTGCCAATCCCTGACCAATCTTGACCAGCGCTCCGGTCATATAGGTAAGCCCGAATGACACCGAACCATCCCGCTCGAACAGCGTATTTTCGGCGCCCATGCAGAATGTCGCCAGACAAAGTGCAAATAATAGCATCCCTTGGATGGCCAGAAACGGTGCAAGTCCCAACAATATGGCGATGATGGCAAGGATGAGAGCCTGCCGCTTGCGCGCAGCCAATATCCCGTTCCGGCCAATCAGCGAGCCGGAAGTGACCCCTGCTACAAAACCGGCAAGCAGCAGCGCCACTATCCCAACATAGGACGCATCTGTAGCGATGCCGATGCTCAACCTAGTCGAGTTACCGCTCATGAAAGACATGAAAAAGCCGCCGCTGGCCATAAATCCAATGGCGTCAACCATGCCCGCCAATGCCGCAAAGCATATAGCCATCAGGCGGGCATTTCGGTCGAGCCTTGTCATGCGTCCGGCTTAGATAATCCCCACCGACTTGCCCGCACGTTCAAACCGGTCGAGGATATCGGCGACCTGTTCAGCCGTATGTTCGGCGCACAGCGAACAACGCAGGAGCGTCATTCCTGCCGGTGTGGCCGGCGGACGGGCGAGATTCACGTAAAGGCCGTTTTCCAGCAAGGCTTCCCACATTGCCGCGCCCTTTTCGAGGTCGGGCATGATGACCGCGATAATCGCGCTCTGCGCTTCGGGTGTGCCGAGTTGAAAACCCAGATCGCGCAAGCCTTTATGCAGATTCTTGCTGTTTTCCCACAAATGCGCCCGCTTATTGCCATTGTGCATCAGCTTGCGGATGCTGGTTGCCGAACAGGCGACAACGGCTGGCGGCAGGCTCGCGGTGAAGACGTAAGGACGGCAGACCAGACGCATGATTTCAAACTTCGGATGGTTCGATACGCAGAACCCACCGACGGTTCCGACCGATTTCGAAAAGGTACCGATGACGAAATCGACATCGTCCAAAACGCCCTGCTCCTCAGCAACGCCGCGGCCATTTTCGCCGATAAAGCCCATCGAATGCGCCTCATCGACCA
>JBGSPK010000233.1:0-1589 GCA_041738665.1 Sphingorhabdus sp.
CCTCGACGCTCGGCTGGTTTTCGGCGAGTGGATAATGCTCCGCCATTCCCTGCCATAGGCCTTTGCGTTCGCCCTTTTCGTCATAGTCGTAGAAGCCCGAACCGAAACGGCGGCCCTTGCGGCCGAGCTTCATCACCATCAACTCCATGAAATCCTCAGTGCCGCTCGGCTGGTATGCGTCGCCCAGTTCCTTCTTGGTCGACTGCATCACGTCATAGCCAAGCTGCAACGTCGTTTCATCGAGCAAAGCAAGCGGGCCAATGGGCATCCCAAGCGACTTCGCTGCGTTCTCGATAAGCGCAGGTTTCACGCCCTCGGTCACCAGCTTCATCGCCTCACCCATATAGGGTGGGAAGACGCGGTTGGTGAAGAAGCCGCGGACGTCCTTGACCACGATGGGCGTCTTTTTGATCTTCGCATTATAGTCGAACGCCGCCGCCATCGCGCGGTCGCCGGTGCGTTCGCCGGGGATGATTTCGAGCAAAGGCATTTTCTCGACAGGCGAGAAGAAATGCAGACCAACGAAAAGCTCAGGACGAACCGAGTTTTTGGCGAGGCCTGAAATTGGCAGTGTAGAGGTGTTCGATGCAAATACGACGTCCGGACGGATAATCGCCTCGGCCTTTTGGATCACATCGGCCTTCACATCGGGGCGTTCGAAAACCGCCTCGATAATCAGGTCTACGTCCTTCAGGTCATCATAATTATCGGTGGGCACGATACGCGCCATAAAGGCTTCGCCAGCTTCCTTGGTCATCTTGCCACGGCTAACCAGCTTGTCGATGATCTTGCGGCTGTAATCGACCGCCTTATTGGCATCTTCGATCGACCGGTCGAGCACGACCACATCCATGCCGCCCTTGACGGTTACATGCGTAATGCCCGAACCCATCAATCCGCCGCCGATCACGCCGACCTTTTTGATGTCTACCGGCGGTTGGTCTTTTGGACGTCCGGCGCCCTTTTCAGCTGCCTGCTTGTTGATGAACAGCGTGCGGATCATGTTCTTGGCCTGCGGTCCGGACAGCAGCTTGGTGAAATATTTGGATTCAACACGAAGCGCGGTGTCGAACGGCAGGATCGAGCCTTCATACAGGCAGGACAAGATCGCCTTCACTGCGTCGAAATTACCCTTGCTCTCCTTATGCGCCATCGCGTTGAGGCCGACGAACAATTGCACCGAACGCGGGTCCATTGCGCCTGCGCCACCGGGGAATTTGAAATCTTTCTTGTCCCAGGGCGCGGTGACCTTGGGATTGGCCTTTACCCATGCCTTCGCATTGCTGATCAGGTCATCGGCAGGCGCAACTTCATGCAAAAGCCCCTGAGCCTTCGCCGTCGCCGGATCGAGCGACTTGCCCTGAATGATCATCATCGCTGCATTTTGCAGGCCGATAAGACGTGGTGTCCGCTGCGTTCCGCCACCGCCGGGCAACAACCCGACCATGACTTCGGGCATGCCAAGCTGGATTTTCGGATTATCGGCAACGACGCGGTAG
Source organism: Sphingorhabdus sp. (assembly GCA_041738665.1). Taxonomy (GTDB): domain Bacteria; phylum Pseudomonadota; class Alphaproteobacteria; order Sphingomonadales; family Sphingomonadaceae; genus Sphingorhabdus_B. Next base: position 1,500 of record JBGSPK010000233.1, read on the forward strand.
TGGCACGCCAGCGCCAATTCCAAACCGCCGCCGAGTGCGAGACCGTTCAGCGCACAAGCAACAGGCTTCGCCGAAGCCTTGCCGCTGCTC
>JBGSPK010000286.1:0-13881 GCA_041738665.1 Sphingorhabdus sp.
GATAATCGCGCCTTCGATACCTTGCTGGTTAAACGTAAACAGCCCGACCGTCACAATCGCCATATGCGCAACCGACGAATAAGCGATGAGCTTCTTCATATCGTTCTGCACCAAAGCGACGAGCGAGGTGTACACCACCGCGACCATCGACAGGCCGAACACCAATGGAATGAAGTTCGCGCTGGCTTCGGGGAACATCGGAATCGAGAAGCGCAGGAAGCCATAGCCGCCCATTTTAAGCAACACGCCAGCCAAGATAACGGACCCCGCGGTAGGCGCCTGAACGTGTGCATCTGGCAGCCAGGTGTGGACCGGCCACATCGGCATTTTGACCGCGAAGCTCGCAAAGAACGCCAGCCACAGCCATTTCTGGGCCTCGGCCGGGAAATCGGTGTTCAGCAATGTCGGTATATCGGCAGTTCCGGCAAACTGGATCATCCACAGCATCGCGATCAGCATCACGACAGAACCCAGCAATGTGTAGAGGAAGAATTTGTAGCTCGCGTAAATTCGCTCCGCGCCGCCCCAGATGCCGATGATAAGATACATCGGGATCAGGCCAGCTTCGAAGAAGATGTAGAACAGCATCAAATCTTGCGCTGCGAACACACCGATCATCAGCGTTTCCATCAGCAGGAATGCTGCCATATATTCGCCAACGCGTGAGGTGATCGACCGCCAGCTTGCGCCAATACAAATCGGCATCAGGAATACCGACAGCATGATCAGCGTGAGCGATATACCGTCAATACCAAGCTTCCAGCCAATCGGCCCGAACAATGACGCACTCTCGGTAAATTGCCATTGCTGGCCCGCAGGATCATAGCTCAACCACAGCCAAACGCCGAGCAGCAAGTTGAACAACGTAGCCGTCAGCGCAATGATGCGCGCCATTTCAGCGCGCATAAAGAGGCAAGCAATTGCCGCGAGCATCGGCACCGCAAGCATGACAGAAAGAATAGGAAAATCAGCTGCGTTCATTATGCTTGTACCATCATCCAGCTGACCGCCGCGACGAGGCCAAGCAGCATCACCAGCGCGTAACTATATAAATATCCGCTCTGCATTTTGACCGCCATTCGGCTGCTAAAGCCGACGACAGCCGCCGAGCCATTAGGACCGAAACGGTCGATAATGCCAACATCGCCCTGTTTCCAAAACAGCCGACCGAACCAAAAGGCAGGCTTGATGAAGATCAGGTTGTAGAGCTCGTCAAAATACCATTTGTTGAGGAAGAAGCGGTAAATCGGCGCGAATGTGGCTGCCAAGCGCTGTGGTGCATCTTCAGAACGCTGGTACATCAGATAGGCAATGCCCAACCCGGTCAGCATGGCAACCGTCGACGATAATTTCACCCACATCGGCACTTCATGCATCGCGTGCATCAAATGCTCGTTGAAATAGAGCGTGCTGTTCGCCCAGAATTCCTTGCCGGTTTCAGCCTCGATAAACCAATTATGGAACAGGAACCCGGCAAACACCGCGCCGATGGTCAATACGCCGAGCGGTACCAGCATTGATAGCGGGCTTTCATGCGGATGATAGCCACCGGTGCTGTCCTCCGCTGTCTCGGGCGTTTTGTGGACGCTGTGCTGGATATGCTCACTCTGGATCCAGCGCGCTTTGCCGAAGAAGGTCAGGAACATCAGCCGCCACGAGTAGAAGCTGGTCAGTAGCGCGGCCAGCACGCCAATCGCAAAGCCGTACATGTGATAGGTCGAGCCGCTCGCAAAGGCGCTCTCGATGATAGCGTCCTTCGAATAGAAACCAGCAAATCCGCCGACTCCAACAATGCCGACACCGGTGATCGCCAGCGTCCCAGCCATCATCGCCCAGAAGGTCAGCGGGATATGTTTCCGTAACGCTCCGTAATAACGCATGTCCTGCTCATGATGCATCGCATGGATGACCGAGCCAGCGCCGAGGAACAACAACGCTTTGAAGAAGGCATGTGTGAACAGATGGAACATCGCCACGCCATAAGCGCCGCTGCCCGCCGCGAAGAACATATAGCCCAATTGCGAACAGGTCGAATAGGCGATCACACGCTTTATGTCGTTTTGGACAAGGCCAACGGTCGCTGCGAAAATCGCAGTGGTTGCTCCGACAATTGTTACCACGTTGAGCGCAAACTGGCTGGTTTCGAATAAGGGTGACAGGCGGCAGACCATGAACACGCCTGCGGTGACCATCGTCGCCGCGTGGATAAGCGCTGAAACGGGCGTTGGTCCCTCCATTGCGTCAGGCAACCATGTGTGCAGACCCAGCTGTGCCGATTTTCCCATCGCGCCGATGAACAACAGCACGCAAAGCAGGCTCATTGTATCGACGCGGTAGCCGAGGAAGCCGATGCTCGATCCGACCTTGTCAGGCGCGGCAGCCAATATCTCGGGGATCGAGACGGTGCCAAACAGCCAGAAAACGCCAAATATACCAAGCATGAAACCAAGGTCGCCCACGCGGTTGACAACGAACGCCTTGATTGCGGCGGCATTTGCGCTCGGCTTCTTGTACCAGAAACCGATGAGCAGATAGGACGCGAGCCCGACGCCTTCCCAACCAAAGAACATCTGAACGAGGTTGTTCGCGGTCACCAGCATCAACATGGCGAAGGTGAACAGCGACAGATAGGCGAAGAAACGCGGCTGGTCAGGGTCTTCCTCCATATAGCCCCAGCTATATAGATGGACGAGCGCGGACACGGTGGTGATAACGACCAGCATGACTGCGGTCAGGCTATCGACGCGGAGTTCCCAATCAAAGGTCAGATCGCCCGATTGCACCCATTGCATAACGGGCGCGACATAGGCGGTCTCAGACCCGGTAAGGAAACCGATGAAGATCGGCCAGCTAAGCAATGCAGCAGTAAACAGACCGGCAGTTGTGATCGTCTTAGCTGCAAGCGCACCAATGAAGCGCTGGCCAAGACCCGCGATAAGCGCTGCCAGGAGCGGCAGAAAAACAATGATATGGATCGATGACACTGCGGACTTATCCCTTCATCCGGTTGACATCATCGACGGCAATCGTACCGCGACCACGGAAATAAATGACAAGGATGGCAAGCCCGATAGCGGCTTCACTCGCCGCCACGGTCAGCACGAACATCGCAAAAATCTGACCAGTCAGGTCACCCAGGAACGCGCTGAAGGCGACGAGGTTGATGTTCACGGCGAGCAGGATAAGTTCGATCGCCATCAGGATGATGATCACATTTTTCCGGTTCAAGAAAATGCCGAGCACACCCATCACGAACAGGATGGAGCTGACCACGAGATAATGTTCAATACCAATCATAGCTCGACCCCTTGCCCGACCGGCTGATTGACATTGCGCGTTGCGTCCTGAGGACGCCGCATGTTCTGGCTGGTGATGTTCTGGCTCTTGGCATTGTGGCTCTTGCGGTGGGTCAGGACGATGGCCCCGACCATCGCGACCAGCAGGATCAGGCCAGCGCTTTCAAACAGGAAGATATATTTGCTGTAGAGCAGATTACCGATGGCTTCGATATTGGGCACTTCGTTGACCGCCGCCGACCCGTCAGGCGTCCCGAGCTTAACCGCGCCAGCCTTGTAAGCGCCGATGCCAAGCACTAGCTCCGCCACCAGCACCACCGCAAGCATCAGCCCCAAAGGCACATTCTTCACAAAGCCCGCGCGCAGTTCGGCAAAGTCGATATTCAGCATCATCACCACGAACAGGAACAACACCGCGACCGCGCCGACATAGACGATAACCAGCAACATTGCGATAAACTCCGCGCCAATCAGCACCATCAGTCCAGCGGCATTAAAGAACGCAACGATCAGCCACAGCACGCTATGCACGGGGTTGCGCGCAAAAATCACCATTGCGGCGGACGCGATGAGCAAGGCGGCGAAGATATAAAAGGAAAGGACCTGAATCAACATGCGCCGCCCTTACCGATAGGCCGCATCGGCGGCAAGGTTCGCAGCGATGGCGCGTTCCCATTTGTCACCGTTGGAAAGCAGCTTGTCCTTGTCGTAGAGCAATTCCTCGCGCGTTTCGGTCGCATATTCGAAATTCGGTCCCTCGACGATGGCATCAACCGGGCACGCCTCCTGGCAGAAACCGCAATAGATGCACTTGGTCATGTCGATGTCGTAGCGCGTGGTCCGGCGGCTGCCGTCCTCGCGTGGTTCGGCCTCGATGGTGATCGCCTGCGCCGGACACACCGCCTCGCACAGCTTGCACGCAATGCAGCGTTCCTCGCCATTGGGATAACGCCGCAACGCATGTTCACCGCGAAAACGCGGGGACAGCGGGTTCTTTTCGAACGGATAATTGATCGTCGCCTTGGGCTTGAAGAAATATTGCAAGGTCAGCCAATGCGCCTTGACGAATTCCCACAAGGTAAAGGATTTGATGAGATGGGCGATAGTGGTCATGGCTGTGTGGATGCTCTGAAAGCGGTTATTGTGATTGCCGCGCTGTAACTGCACATGCCGCCAATCCGCTTCGTTGGTTGCACTGTTACATCCTTCGAAATGTTTGTCGGCAAATGAACAATTTCTGCGCGGTATGCGTCCGGCGTTGCGGTGTCACCAAATACGTTCAGCATAGATAGCGGTGTATTTCCCGCGTCGAATTGGAAATATTGAAACTCGAATTTTTCAGGCCATTTGTCAGAGACGTAAAATGTCATCCGGGCTCCAGTCGAGGATCCGTTTAAAACAAGCAACTTTGAAGGATCTTGAAATTGAGGGGTCTTGTCGTTCTGATGTCGCATACCGCCATACCACACCGACAACCTTTCAAGCTTCTGTTTTCCAGTCTGAAAATAGCAATCGAAACCCTGGCCATCGAATGCCTTTCCAGCTGCGGATGCAGGTGCGGAAACAAATCCTCCAACCAATGCAAAGATTACAACTAGCGAGCGTTTCATCCGAAATGCCCCGTCCACATCAAATAGCCGCTGACAAGAAACACCCAGAACAACGAAATCGGCAGGAACACTTTCCAACCCAAACGCATCAGCTGGTCGTAACGGTAACGCGGTACGGTGGCTTTGACCCAGGCGAAGATGAAGAACATCACGAGGATCTTGCCAAAGAACCAGATGCTGCCGGGCACCATATACAACGGGGCCCAGTCGACCGGCGGCAGATGTCCGCCCCAGAACAGGATCGCGTTGAGCGCGCACATCAAAAGCACATTGGCATATTCGCCGAGCCAGAAGAGCGCGAAGGCCATTGATGAATATTCGGTCTGGTAGCCGGCAACGATTTCGCTTTCCGCCTCAGTCAAATCAAACGGCGCGCGCGCGGTTTCGGCCATCGAGCTGATGAGGAACATGACTGCAATGGGGAACAATAACGGGTTGAGACCGTAAGCGTTGATGAAGCCGAAGATGTGACCTCTCTGGCCTGCGATAATGCCGCCCATATTGAACGTGCCCGCCCACAGGACGACACAAATCAGGATGAAGCCAATCGATACCTCGTAAGAGATCATTTGCGCGGCGGCGCGCATCGAGGAATAAAACGGATATTTCGAGTTCGACGCCCAGCCCGAGATGATGACGCCGTAGACGCCAAGGCTGCTGATCGCGAGGATGTAGAGCAGCCCGACATTGATGTTCGAAAGAACCACGCCATCGGCGAACGGAATCACCGCCCACGCCATCAACGCGACAGTGAAGGTGATGATCGGCGCGATCAGGAATAGGCCGCGGTTCGACGCGCTTGGGATGATGGTTTCCTGAAGGAAGACCTTGAGGCCATCGGCGAAGGACTGGAGGATGCCGAATGGGCCGACGACGTTCGGGCCGCGACGCAGCGCGAAGGCCGCCCATAATTTGCGTTCCGAATAGATGATGAGCGCGACCGCAAGCATCAGCGGGAAGGCGATTAGCAATATGCCAGCGATAGTCGCGGTGAACCACGCACCTTCATAGGACATGCCGAGCGATTGGAAGAAGCTGGTCATTCCGCTGCCTCCAGAAACTGCTCACCGTGCACCAGTTCAGCCGAGCAGCGCTGCATCGTTTCCGATGCGCGGCAAATGGCGTTGGTGAGGTAGAAATCCTTGATTGGATAATCGGCGATCTTGCCGCTAACGGTAGCGGGCAGTTTGGGTTCGCTCCAACCATAATCGGCGAGACCTTCAACGCCCAATGCCGGAACTGCCTTCGCCATTTCGGCACGAAGCGCTTCGATCGTATCGAACGGCAAACGCTTGCCAAGCACATCGGACAGCGCCCGAAAAATCGCCCAATCCTCTCGTGCATCACCCGGCGGGAATACTGCGCGTTCACCGCGCTGGACGCGGCCTTCGAGGTTCACATAAGTGCCCGATTTTTCGCTGTAAGCAGCGCCCGGCAAGATGACGTCGGCGTGATGCGCGCCGTTGTCGCCGTGGTGGCCGACATAGACTTTGAAGGTTCCTGCAAAGAGCGCGTAATCGACTTCATCGGCGCCCAAGAAGAACCCAAGTTTAGGCTTCTTGGCGGCCAATGCCTTGACGCCGCCGTCATGCGCGTAGCCAAGCATCAGTCCGCCCATCCGCGCCGCAGAAAAATGCAGCGCATTATAGCCATTCCAGCCATCTTTGATCAGTTTGTATTTCTTGGCAAAGGCCAACGACGCGCCCTGCACGCCTTCATAACGCAGCGCACCACCGCCGACGATGATCGCTGGACGCTCGGCGATCTTCAGCGCGTCGGCAAGCGCTTTGGGCGCTTTGGTCAGCGCGCCAAGATCCTCGCCCAGCCATTCGACCTTATAACTGAGGTCGATTTCAGGCCCGATAGCAAAAACCTTCGCGCCGCGCTTGCGAACCGCCTTTTGGATGCGCGTATTGACGAGCGGCGCCTCGCGGCGGACATCGGTGCCGACGAGCAGGATGACGTCGGCATTTTCGATGCCTGCAATTGTCGTGTTGAAATTGACCGCGCTCAGAGACGACGTGTCATACGCCAACCCAGTCTGACGCCCTTCGAGCATCGCCGAACCAGCCAGCTCACGCGCCGCGAACATTGTCTCACAGTCGACCAGATCGCCCGCAATCACTGCTGCTTCGCCCGACCAGTTCGCACGAACCGTTTCAAACGCCTCGGCCCAGCTCACCGCAACCAGCTTACCGTCCTTACGCACATAAGGCTTGTCCAACCGCCGGTGCGTCAAACCATCGACCGCATGGCGGGTTTTGTCCGACGCCCATTCTTCGTTCACATCGTCGTTGATCCGCGGCAGCGCGCGCAGGACGGCTCGGCCCCGGCTGTCGAGGCGGATGTTGGTGCCGACCGCGTCCATCACGTCGATACTCGGCGTTTTCTTCAGCTCCCACGGCCGCGCTTCGAAGGCGTAAGGCTTCGATGTCAGCGCGCCGACCGGGCAGAGGTCGACGACATTGCCCGACAATTCCGATGTCACCGCGCGTTCGAGATAGCTGGTGATCTGCATATTCTCACCGCGCCCGATCGCGCCGATTTCCTCGATGCCAGCGACTTCCTCGGCAAAGCGGATACAGCGCGTGCACTGGATGCACCGCGTCATCACCGTCTTGACGATCGGGCCCATATATTTCTCGGTCACCGCGCGCTTGTTTTCGTCGTAACGCGACGCGCCGCGGCCATAAGCGATGCTCTGGTCCTGCAAGTCGCACTCGCCGCCCTGATCGCAAATCGGGCAGTCGAGCGGGTGGTTGATGAGAAGAAATTCCATCACACCTTCGCGCGCCTTTTTGACCATCGCACTGTCGGTCTTGATAATCTGCCCTTCGGTGGCCGGCAGCGCGCAGCTTGCCTGCGGCTTGGGCGGCCCGGGGGCAACCTCGACCAGACACATGCGGCAATTGCCCGCGATGGACAGCCGCTCATGATAGCAAAAACGCGGAATTTCCTTCCCCGCCATCTCGCACGCCTGCAAGACAGTCGCGCCTGCCGGGACTTCGATTTCGAGGCCGTCTACAGTGACTTTAGGCATTGGCAATTGCTCCAGCGAGCAGCCAAGCTAAGCTATTTCTCGAATTCCAAGTCATCATTTAGCTTCCTTAGCCGTCAGCGCGTAACGGTATATCGCCTCGGCTAGGGCACTCTCCAGAATTGGTTTGCTCAACTCAACTTGTACCCCTTCGTCGAGACATCCGCCCAGCAATGGACTGAGAGTTTTCAATGCCTTTGATTCAGCAGCGTTCCCTGCATCGGCGCGAACGAATGCTAGAGCATTGACAGGGTCAGCACGCATCACACATTCTCCAAAGCGCACCAGCGCATAGCGATTTTGGTCCACAGCATCCAAAGTCGAAAGCGGGGGGAGGTTTAATGGCGGTGACTGCAACATACCTGCCGGCAGCTCGCCAACCATTTTCGTCACTCGCTCCGCATACAATGCCCCGCGCAAAACTCGGGGGCTCATCACGAGTTGGTCAGCTCCGCCACCCGTGCTCAAACAATCATCGAAATTGCCTACAACCAAACGTGAAACCTTTGATTCATCGCCAATATCAGCATCGAGGACATCAGCCACTCGCTTCGGATCGCGCTTTGCTATGCAACCGGCATAGCCCTGCAGCCAAGTCCGTGCCCGTTCAGCGTTAGAACCCGTCGTCGGCAGCTTCGCGGGGCGCCCACCGATGCGAGTCCCCGTTTCTGTCTGAGCCCATCCAGCGGTGCTAGCCAAACACAATGCCGTTGCCAGAAAAAGATGGCACTTCATTCCGCCGCCTCCAGCATCAACCCGCGCTCCGCAATGCGCCGCTCCATCTCTGGGCGGAAATGCTTGATCAGGCCCTGAATCGGCCATGCCGCCGCGTCGCCCAGCGCGCAGATAGTGTGGCCTTCGACCTGTTTGGTGACTTCGAACAGGGTGTCGATTTCCGACACATCGGCATTGCCTTCGCGCATCCGTTCCATCACGCGCCACATCCAGCCTGTGCCTTCGCGGCACGGCGTGCACTGACCGCAGCTTTCGTGCTTGTAGAAATAGCTCAATCGCGAAATGGCGCGGACGATGTCGGTGGATTTGTCCATCACGATGATTGCCGCGGTACCAAGGCCGCTGCCAACTTCCTTGCAGCCGTCGAAATCCATCGGCACGTCCATCATCATCGCAGCGGGCACCAATGGCACCGACGATCCGCCGGGGATGACCGCGAGCAGATTGTCCCATCCACCGCGAATGCCGCCGCAATGCTTTTCGATCAACTCGCGGAACGGAATGCTCATTTCTTCTTCGACAACGCACGGCTTTTCGACATGGCCCGAAATCTGGAACAGCTTGGTGCCGTGGTTGTTTTCGCGGCCAAAGCTTTTGAACCACGCCGCACCGCGCCGCAATATGGTCGGAACCACCGCGATGCTCTCGACATTGTTGACCGTGGTCGGGCAGCCATAAAGGCCCGCGCCCGCCGGGAATGGCGGTTTCAGGCGTGGCTGGCCCTTCTTGCCCTCAAGGCTTTCGATCATCGCGGTTTCTTCGCCGCAGATATAGGCGCCCGCGCCGCGGTGGACGAACACATCGAAATCATATCCCGACTTGGCGGCATTCTTGCCGAGCAGCCCCGCCGAATATGCCTCGGCAACCGCCTTTTCGAGCACCTTTGCCTCGAAAATATACTCACCGCGAATGTAGATATAGGCCGCCCGCGCGCGCATCGCGAAACCGGCAATCAACGCGCCTTCGATCAGCTTGTGCGGATCATGGCGGATGATCTCGCGGTCCTTGCAAGAACCGGGCTCGGATTCATCGGCGTTGATGACGAGGAAATTGGGCCGCTCTGGCGTCGGCGCCTTGGGCATGAAGCTCCACTTCATCCCCGTCGGGAAACCAGCGCCGCCACGACCGCGCAAGCCCGAAGCTTTCACTTCCTCAATAATCGCATCCTGTCCGACCTTTATCAGATCGGCGGTTTTGTCCCAATCGCCACGCACCTGCGCGGCTTTCAGGCCGAAATCCTGATAGCCGTAGAGGTTGGTGAAAATGCGGTCTTTGTCTTGCAGACTCATGCGATGCCTCCGAGCAAGAACCATGCGCCGCCAGCGATCAGCAGGCCTATAACCGCGAGCTTAATAATGCCGGTCAGCAATTTCCACGCAATGAACGCGGCGACCAAAATGCCTATCAGTGGCAAGAATTCCATCAATATTCCCCCCGATAGTCATGGTTCTTGTCGACCATCGCCTGCAGGCTCGTCGGCCCGCCATAAGGTTCGACCGTGTGCCGACCTGGCAGTTGCGTGCCGATCTTGGGCTGCTTGCCGTCGGCAAGGTCGGCGAGAATGCCGGTCATGCTGTCGTAATCGAGGTCTTCGTAATTGTCGTCGTTGATCTGAACCATCGGCGCCGACGAACAGTTCCCCATGCACTCTACCTCGGTCAGCGTGAACAGGCCGTCGGGCGTGGTCGCGCCCTTCACTAGTCCGCGGTTCTTGCACGCCGCCATGATATCGTCCGACCCGCGCAACATGCACGGCGTCGTGCCGCACACCTGCACATGGAAACGACCGACCGGCGCGAGGTTGTACATCGTGTAGAAGGTCGCAACCTCATAAGCGCGCATGTAAGGCATGCCGAGATATTGAGCGACATATTCGATTACCGGCACCGGCAACCAGCCTTGCGTTTTGGTTTCCTCACCCACCTGCCGCTGGGCAAGATCGAGCAGCGCCATCACCGCCGACTGCTGACGCCCGGAGGGGTAGCGGCCGATATAAATGTCAGCTTTCTTCTTATAATCCGGCGCGAAGGCAAAGCTGCCCCATTTGGAGCGGGTTTCGGTTTCGTCGGGGATGTGTGCTGCGTCAGCCATTATTCACACCTCGAAATTTGTTAAGTGCCCACCACAATGTAGCGATCACCAAAGCGCATACTCCGAATAAGATTGGCTGCCCCGTGAGCATCACCAACGGCATACCGATCAGTATGCAAAGGCCGAAAAAAACAAGATAAGTTCGTTGCGGGAGTGTCACCGGTCACACTCCCCGAACACAATGTCGAGAGCACCCAGAATCGCCGTCGTATCCGCCAGCATATGCCCGCGCGACATGAAATCCATCGCTTGCAAATGCGAAAACGCGGTCGGGCGGATTTTGCAGCGATAGGGTTTGTTGGTGCCGTCAGACACCAGATAGACGCCGAATTCGCCCTTGGGGCTTTCGGTCGCGACATAGACGCTGCCCTCGGGTACCTTGAAGCCTTCGGTGTAGAGTTTGAAATGGTGGATCAATGCTTCCATGGACTGCTTCATCTCAGCGCGCTTGGGCGGTACGATCTTGCGGTCGTCGCTGCACACCGGGCCTTCGGGCATCTGCTGCAGGCACTGTTTCATGATGCGGATTGATTGCCGTACTTCCTCGACGCGGACCATGAAGCGGTCGTAACAATCGCCGCGCGTGCCGACGGGAATGTCGAAATCCATCTTCGCGTAGACATCATAAGGCTGGCTTTTACGGATATCCCAAGGAATGCCTGCAGCGCGGATCATCGGACCGGAAAAGCCCCATTTGATCGAGTCTTCGCGGGAGACAATCGCGATATCGACATTGCGCTGTTTGAAGATTTGGTTGTCGACCACGAGCTTCATCGCGTCCTCGAACAGACGCGGCAGCCGGTCATCCAGCCATTCGCCGATATCGGTCAGCAGCTTCAGCGGCACATCCTGATGCACGCCGCCGGGGCGGAACCATGCGGTGTGCATCCGCGCGCCCGACGCCCGCTCGAAAAAGCCCATGCAGTCTTCGCGTGCTTCATAGAGCCACAAACCCGGCGTCATCGCGCCAACGTCGAGAATATGGTGCGCGATGTTCAATGTGTGGTTCGAAATCCGCGTAAGCTCGGCGAACAGTACGCGCAGATATTGCGCACGCAGCGGCACCTCAAGGTTTAGCATCTTCTCGATTGCTAGAACGTAGCTGTGCTCCATGCAGAGCGGCGATGCGTAATCGAGTCGATCGAAATAAGGGAGCGCCTGCAAATAGGTTTTATGCTCGATCAGCTTCTCGGTGCCGCGATGCAGCAGGCCGATATGCGGATCAAGCCGCTCGACGATTTCGCCGTCCAGTTCCATGACAAGCCGCAACACACCGTGCGCCGCAGGATGTTGCGGTCCGAAGTTGATCGTGTAATTCTGAATGACTTCATCGCCGGTGGTGGGCGCGAGATCTTGGCTAAGGCTCATTGCGGTTTCTCCGCTTTTGGCTTGCGAACACTGCGCTTCTTCGCCTCTTCATTGGTGGCAGCGCCTGCCCCGGTTTGCGAAGGCTTGTCTGTCGTTTTCGGATCATTCACCTGTGGCGGTGTTCCGCGCGGTGGTTCGCCGGATTTGATAACCTTCTCGTCACCGGGCAGCGGATAGTCCGCACCTTCCCAAGGGCTCAGGAAATCGAAGTTGCGAAAATCCTGCGCGAGTTGCACCGGCTCGTATTTCACGCGCTTTTCTTCTTCGGAATAGCGCAGTTCAACATAGCCGGTCAGCGGGAAATCCTTACGCTGCGGATGGCCGGTGAAGCCATAATCGGTCAGGATACGGCGAAGATCTTCATTGCCCGAAAACAGCACACCGTACATGTCGAACACTTCGCGCTCGAGCCAGCCAGCGACAGGCCAGATTTCGGTAACCGACGGCACCGGCGTGTCTTCGTTGGTCGCTACATGAACTCGAATTCGGTGGTTTTTGGTCAAGCTCAACAAGCAATACACAACCTCGAAGCGTGGATCGCGGTCGGGCCAGTCAACACCGGCGATTTCCACTAACTGCTGATATTCACACGCATCACGCAACTGCACCATGCAGCCAACCAGCGCATCGCGCTTCACATGAAGCGCGACTTCGCCAAATTCTTCCTCGACGGAGACAAGGTCCTTGCCGAGCGCCTTTTTAATACCAGCGACGGTACCCTTTGGCTTTTCGATAAGAGGCGCAGAATGGCTCACCGTTCGATCGTCCCCGTACGGCGGATTTTACGCTGAAGCTGCATGATGCCATAGAGCAACGCCTCGGCAGTCGGAGGGCAGCCCGGGACATAAATATCCACCGGCACAATCCGGTCACAACCGCGAACAACGCTATAGCTATAATGATAATAGCCGCCGCCATTGGCGCAGCTGCCCATCGAAATCACATATTTCGGCTCGGACATCTGGTCATAAACCTTGCGCAGCGCAGGCGCCATCTTGTTGCACAGCGTGCCAGCAACAATCATTACGTCTGACTGGCGCGGTGAAGCGCGCGGGGCGATGCCGAAGCGTTCGAAATCGTAACGCGGCATATAGCCGTGGATCATCTCGACCGCGCAGCAGGCAAGACCAAAGGTCATCGGCCACAGCGACCCCGTCCGCGCCCAATTGAACAGGTCTTCGGTCGAGGTCACGACGAAGCCCTTATCGCTGACTTCGCTGTCGATATCCTTGAAGAAATCGGCGTCAGGCGCGGTTGGTGTCTTTTCGATCACTCCCATTCGAGCGCTCCCACTTTCCACGCGTAGATAAAGCCGATCACCAGTTCGAACAGGAACAGCATCATCGTACCCCAGCCCACCCAACCGGTCTCACCAAGGCTCACCGCCCACGGGAACAGGAACGCGGCTTCGAGATCGAAGATAATGAACAGGATTGCGACCAGGTAAAAGCGCACATCGAACTGGCTGCGCGAATCTTCGAACGCGGGAAAGCCGCATTCATATTCGGCAAGCTTCGCTTCGGTCGGTTGATGCGATCCGGTCAGCCGCGAAACGCCCATCGGCAGAAACACAAAAGCCGACGACAACAGCAGCGCCACCACAAGGAACAACAGTATAGGCAGATATTGCGACAAATCGGTCAAAATCAGACTCGCTTTTGAGGGCGTTAAACTGCGGCACCTCTAGGGGGATGAGCGGCCTGCCGCAAGGCCTCGAAAGCGCTTTTTACGTCGATTTTGCTGT
>JBGSPK010000308.1:0-17979 GCA_041738665.1 Sphingorhabdus sp.
TGCGAAAGCGCAAAGGAGCCGCTAGGGGCGTCGCTTCCCGAATGGGATGCGGAGACGTGGCCGAGTGGTCGAAGGCGCACGCCTGGAAAGTGTGTATAGGGGTGACTCTATCGTGGGTTCGAATCCCACCGTCTCCGCCACTGCCCTGTTCCCGTACATCCCGAGCCATCCCTTCAAACCCGCAGAGTGCTGCGGCTTTGCGGGTGATTCGGGTCCTCATTTGTCCACGGCAATCCACCGGTGTGTGATTTTGAGTGTGGGAACAAATGTGGGAATATCAGCCATATGGGTAGACTATCTGCAAGCGCTGTGACGACAGCAGTGAGGCCGGGACGGGTCGGCGACGGCGACGGCCTGTTTTTGGTCGTCAAGGAGGGCGGCGCCAAAAGTTGGGTATGCAGGGTGCAGCGGCACGGGAACCGCCGCGATTTTGGATTGGGCAGTGCCAGTAAGGTCAGCCTCGCAGTTGCCAGAGACAGAGCGCGCGAAGTACGCGCGTGGATTGAGTTGGGCCTCGACCCAGTTTTTGAAACAAGAAAAATGCTGGGCTTCCCGACGTTCAGGGAGGCCGCTGCCAAGGTGTTGGCAGCGAGTAAGAAGAGTTGGCGCAACGCCAAGCACGAAGGGCAATGGCTAAGCACAATGGAGGCTTATGCGTTCCCGCAAATCGGCGATGTAAAGGTCAATGACATCACCGGTCCGATGATCCGCGACCTGTTGGCCCCAATCTGGCTGACCAAGCCTGAAACCGCCAGAAGGGTGCGCCAGCGGGTAGGAGCGGTCTTGGACTGGGCTTATGCCTCTGGCTTCCGCGAGAGCGAAGCGCCGATGCGTGCGATCACCAAAGGTCTGCCGCGTCAGCCCAGACAGGATAACCACTATGCAGCCATGCCGTACGACAAGGTTGCGGCGTTCATCACTAAGCTGCGCACCCGCGAGTCATTCAGCCGCTTTGCCCTCCAGTTCGCCATCCTGACCGCCGCGACGTCAGGAGAGGTCCGCGGAGCTTCGTGGGACGAGATCGACCTGAAGGCAGGCCTGTGGACTATCGCAGCGTCCTGGATGAAGGCAAACCGCGAGCATGTCGTCCCGCTGACCGCACCGGCGCTGCGTATCCTTAGACGCTGCGCAGAACTCCGGCTGCCAAGCAGCAACCTTGTGTTCCCGGGCATGAAGCGGGGAGCTCCGCTGTCTGACATGACGCTTTCCAAGCTCATGAAAGAGATGGGTGAGCCTTACACGGTGCACGGCTTCCGCTCGGCGTTTCGTGATTGGGTAAGCGAAGAGACTAGTCATCCCGGCGACGTTGCCGAGGCCGCGCTTGCCCATGCCATCGGCAACAAAACCGAGGCTGCCTATAGGCGCGGTAACCTGCTTGAGAAGCGCCGCATCATGATGGCCGAATGGGCGGCCTATATTGAAGTGCGTGTTGTTGCTTGCCAACCCAGTGCCAAACTATCGGAGTAATCAGCAACATGCGCACCGATCTCGATCATCTACCGGCAGCCAAACAGCGGGAGCTGGACCATGTGCGCGCGATCATCTTCGAAGAGTTCGAAGATGCGCTAGTGTTGGCGAAGCATGAGTGGAAGAAGAAGGAAAAGATCGAGAAGATCATCCTATAGACAAATCTGTCGAGCCACAAGAACGCAGCGGTCCGAGAACGGATCGAGGGAACCGGGGCCATCCTACGTCTCGTTCCGGCCCACAGATCCCGAGGCTAATCAAATCGAAAATCCGTTCTCAAGCATCTAGGACGTGCTGCATAAGGCGGGCGAACGGATCGTCAGCGGCCTGTGGAACAGATCGGCAAGCTCGTGGGCTTCTTCCAACCTTACGAATGCGCCGACTCTTTCAGCTCGTGCGGCTATGAGCCAGAATGAACGAAAACCGCACCAAGCAACAGGCTCAACATAGCGTCAATACGACGCTCGCCCGTAGCCTTGTCGGTGCGTGCCTCGAAAATTCGAGTGGATCGCAATTGAGCATAGCCATGCACCATCGCCCACAGAGCGGTCCCTAGGGTCTCGATATCTTCGCCACCCGAATTTACCCGTGGGCTGCGCCTGATAAGCGATTGTATGAAATCCTGATATGCTTCCTCGAGGTTTGCGGCGAGTTGTGGGTGTTCCCAGTTAACGAGGTCCTTGCGCCACAATAAGTCATAGCGATGCGGCCATGACTGCGAATATTCGAAGAGTGACAGAAGATACGCTCTCGCCCGATCGGGTTCCACGCTGCTCCGGCGCTCAACGTCGGAAAGCAAGTGATCAAGAATCAATATTGCCATCTCTGTTTGTAGCTGCCTGCGATCCGCAAAATGGTTCGCAGGTGCTGCATGAGACACGCCTGAGGCGCGCGCCACTGCCCGGATCGTTACGCCGTTCGGTCCCAACTGATCAAGAATAGCGAACGCTCGCTCGATCAGCGACGTTTTGAGCGAAGTCTGGTGTAGATGTGTTGATGAGGGCTTGGGCATAAAAGCTTATTGACACCGTCAATCGCAACTGTAAATTGACAGTGTCAATCAATCTCAATGGAAGGACCTCCGTGTTAACCAGCCTTGCGCTCCGTCGTGTTTTGCTCACTCTCTCGGTTTCTGTCCTGGGGATCCTCGTTCCTTACCTCGAGTATAGCCCAACCCACATCTTCAATCTCACTTGGCCGGGACACGCCAAGCTGCACGATGTTTGGCAGCTAATTACCAACTCGATCTTCGCGGCCGCCGCCATGTATCTTGCATGGACGCGCACTGACCTCCGCCTTGCCGCGATGCTCGGGCTGGTCGCGCCCGTCGCGTTTCTCGTTTCCTATTTCACGATGGATCTCTACGGCGGGTCCATGGTCAACAGCGACGGAACCGAGCTACGCTTCGGATCAGTCAATGCCTCATTTGTGATGATGCTCATTGTCAGCGGTTTGCTGAGCTATCTGGCCGTTACGCGTGGAAATGCGCAGTAGGGCATGAGGTGAGGACTAGCCGGTTGCGTGCGCGACCGATGCTTTTCCCATGGAACCAATATTTCGCCCAGCTAAAAGCGCTCAAAATTGTACAATTCCGGCGGATTACTAAGCGCCGCAGCGAAATCCAGCGAAGAGTGGGCTGATGCTAGAAAGGAAAATTATTATGATCGGTTATGCCCTCGTCGGCTCCAATGATCTCACGAAAGCAAAGGCATTTTACGATGACCTCTTGGGGTCAATTGGCGCAAGATCAGTTATGGAGCACCGAAGCGGAGGCCGAATTTACGCAATGACGCCTGGTGATCCAATGTTCGGAGTGGTTGCCCCTGTGGACGAGGCCCCAGCTACGGTGGGCAACGGGACAATGATCTCTTTTTCAGCCCATAGTCGCCAGCAGGTGGATGAGTTTCATGCGAGGGCACTTGAATTAGGCGCAACTGACGAGGGGGGTCCAGGCATACGTGGCAACGACCCGGACGGGTTCTATGGAGGCTATTTCAGAGATCTGGATGGCAACAAACTTTGCGTTTACCGCTACGGACCAAAGTAAAAGGAATCTTGCGCCGCACGTAACTGCTGATGAGATGTGTGATACCTATCTAAGGCATTTAGGTATTACGGTTGGCGGGGGTAACCCCTATGAGCACGGAGGACTGCACGGCGTGTCAGACCATCCCCACTTAGTAGACCAGCGCAAACTGGCGTCAATTAGGCAACCGTTACATGTTATAGAGGAGAAAGAACGATGGCGAATACTTGTACAAAAAACCAACCAAATAAGAGGGCAAGATAAAAGCCGCGCTGTCGGTTGGGGTGGAGAGGGTTGGAATTACTTCGATTGTGGCGACGTCGCCTGCGCTGACGTGACGGCAGCATTGATTAAAAACTCCACGATTCCAACATTTCTTGCGCCGTCGCTTACCTTAGGTTGAACTTTATGGCAGCTTTGTTGGACAAAGCTGACTGTCCGCTTTTGGGGCAAGCTCGTCGTAATCAGACGTTCATTCAGGCCGGACTGTCGTTTACTTCTTGCTCAAGTTACGGTGCCGATGAGCGTGGACCTCTAAACGCTGGCAACGTCGTGGTCGCCAGCTCGCCAATTTGGCGCGCTGTGCAGTATGGTCAGGACTGCAGCACAGGGATCGCACGCAACCTCATTGTTTAAAGTGCATGTTAAGCGCGCTTTTTACGATGAGGGTTTTTACTCCGCCTGCTCATTTTGATCCGCAGTATCAAATACCGCTAAAAATCGAGCAGCCCCAAAAATCCATGACGTTGGGCACAACCATCTTTCCGTTTACCATCGCCATTTTGCCGACGTGCGGATGGAATTTGAGGTTTACTGCTTCGCCCATTCCGCGGAAATCAAAAACGACGTGATCGCTGATGATCTTTGCAATGCCATTTGCCGGAACCGATGCGCCGCTGATCGCATAGTTTACCTCACGTTGTCCGACCTCTATCGCCGCTTGGCAGCTGACCAGGTAGCGAACGCCAGCTTTGGCGTTGATAGTCAGAAATGCACCGCCATAGGTTTGCCCCCATCCCGCGCTTTTGTACGAGATGATTGCCTGCCCGACGCCCGGCGAAGTCTCGACCACATCGCCCTCGATCCTTAATGATCCCTGGTCATCATAGGGACCGACCGGCCCCATCCGGAACTCCTCCTGCCATGTGACCGGTTGGCCGCCAATTCCGGGCAGCAACGACGCCCGCATATTTAGCTGCGACCGGTCAAGCGCGCGCGGGCCGGGCTTTATTCGGGCCGTGATGTCGGCCTGTGACATCGGCATTGTATCGGCCACGGGGGCTGGCCGGACTGGCCCGACCGGTTTGAGCACCGGTCGCGGCTGCGCGACTTGGGCGGCCACGGGTGCCGCGCCTATTAAGGCGATGACCGAACCTGCGATGATGCTATGCTTCAAAATCTTCTTCATGACCGTATCTCCCAAGGATTGGTTGAAGTTTGTGGGCACGGCAATTCAGCAGCCGTTTGGCTTCCCGCTAGCCTTTTCGGCGCTGTAATAGTCCGCCGAGCCGAAGGTGCCGACGTCATTGTTCCGCACCAGGCCGACGAGCTTTTTGCCGCCGGGCATCATCTGGAAGAGGCCGCTGAGGCGCGTGCCGTCAAACCGGTGAACGATATCGAGCTTGAGCACGCGGCCATCGACAGTGCCCTTGAACTCACCTTGCGCAAATTCGTAGCAACCGGACACGCCGCCTTCGGCATCGGTTATGTTGACGCGGCCCCAGCCACTGGCGCCGTCATATTTGCCGGTAAGATCTGGCATCGATGCGTCCTGTGTCAGCTGTGTGCCGAAGCCATGAAAGCCGTTGATCGCACTGTTATCGTCGCCATAATTGTTGAGCAGCGTCAGGCGCACCCATTGTGCTGTCGGGCGCTCTTCGGACTTGAACGAGAATGACTGTCCAATTTTCGCCATCTTCAATGTACCACTCAAGACTTCGGTAAAACCCTTGGTTGCGGAGGTTTCGGAAACTTCGACGACAAACTCCTTGGGGGATTTTGAGTCAACGTTAAGGGGGCCAGTATCGAAGGAAATGCGGTGCAGCTCGGTCACTTCGGCAAGTTCGATAATGAACGATATTTCGCCGGCCTCTCCTTCCCATCCGGTATTTGTGGAATCATCAATCAGGTTGAGCGGACCTCCCGACATAGAGCTGATTTCTGGAAAGTCCGGTGCATCGATGATCCGTCCTCCTTCGGCGAAGGAGAAAAGGTCAGGCGATCCGGTCGATTTGTCTGCGGCGCTTGCGGACATCGCCGTGAAAGCGAAAACGGAAAGCAGGATTTTGCTGCGCAAAGAGAATGTGATCATTGAATGTCTCCTCGATTGCCCGCCGTTTTGGTGGGCCTCAACACACAAGACGAAATGAGTCCGCGCAAACGGACATGGCCATTCATTTTTATTTGCGTTGCGGCACAAAAACGGGCCAAACAGGCAGATTGCTAATGGGGGAGTGACCATCGATGCAGGCGATTGACGAAACGGAGTGGCGCGCGGTCCAGTCGCTGTTCGAAGAACTAATCGATCTGGCCCCCGATGAACAAACCCGGCGCCTGACGAAATCGAAACATCCCGAACACGTCGTCAAACAGGCGGCTGCGTTGCTAATGGCATCGCGCAGCGAAGGCATATTGGACATGGCTGCGCCGTCGATGGACAATTCGTCGGGTGCCCCAACAAGCTACGCCTCTTTATTTCAAGGCCAGGAGGTCGGCGGCTTCACCATCGACAAGCTGATCGGGCGCGGCGGGATGGGCGAAGTCTATCTCGCGCGGCGGACATCCGCCGATTTCGAGCAAATGGTCGCGCTTAAGCTTCTGCGCGCCGAAGCGGCGGATCGCGGCGATGCGTTCATGCGCGAACGACGGCTGCTTGCGCGGCTGGAGCATCCGGGCATTTCGCGGCTGATCGACGCTGGCATCGCTCCCGATGGCCGTCCCTATATGGCGATGGAATACATTGAGGGGTTACCTATCGACCAATATTGCCGCGAGAATGCTTGCAATCTGGAACAGCGGCTCGGCCTGTTCCGCAATGTCTGCGATGCCGTGTCCTATGCCCATGCTAATCTCATCGTCCACCGCGACATCAAACCATCGAATATCATGATCGACAAAAGCGGCAAGGTCCGTTTGCTCGATTTCGGTATTGCAAAGTTGCTCGACGATACCTCGCTTGTGCCTGCCACGACGCAGGCGATGCTGACCCCCGATTATGCAGCGCCGGAGCAACTCGACGGCGACGAGCCAGCGGTTGCAGCGGATGTCTACGCCTTGGGGATTGTGCTGTATGAACTTGTGTGTGGCAAGGGACCGTGGCGGCGCGACGGGGCTTCGGTGCCTGCAATCATTCGCCGGGTGCTCTATGAAGATCCGGCCCTGCCGAGCAAAACGGCATCCGAGAACGGCATACCCGTGTCTGCGGGCCAGTTAGCGGGCGATCTCGATGCCATCATCATGAAGGCGATGCGCCGCAACCCAGCAGAGCGATACCGCAGCGTTGCGGACCTTGCGACCGATGTGCGGCGTCATCAAGAATTGAAGCCTGTGCAAGCACGCGAAGGTTCGACGCGTTACATGGTTGGCCGTTTCGTCCGGCGCTACCGCTGGGCAGTTGCGGCAAGCACAGCGGCGATTGCAGCGCTGGTGATCGGCGCTGGCGGTATCGCCTGGCAGGCGCGCCAGACGGCGATCGAACGCGACATAGCACTCGGCGAAGCTCGGCGGTCTGAAGCGATAAGCAACATGCTGACCGTGATGCTGCGCGATAGCGTCGAATCCGATGCCGGAGAAAATATTACCGTCAAACAGATGCTCGATCAAACCTCGACAAAACTTGCCAACTCGCTCGACACCAGTCCGAAATCCGCAGACCTTATCGTCACGCTGTTTGAGCTTTATCAGAATCTGGAAGATCCGGCTGGTGCCGACGCGCTGATCCAGAAGGCACTGGCGCGCGGTATCGGAAAACGCGATGTAGTGGCAACTGCACAGCTGAAGATGCGCGCGGCATCTTCCGCCGCGGCGTTGGGCCGGATCGACGAGATAGAACCATTGCTAAACGCCGCCGAACCAGTGTTCCGCGCAGACCCAGCCCGCTACCGGAGCGAAATGGTCGATCTGAACCAAACGCGAGCGCAACTGCTTAGGCGTACCGGAAAGGTAGATGAGGCCATAAAATTGCTCATCCAAAGCTTTCCCGACGCGGAAATCGCTTATGCAGGAAAGTCCCGTGATCTGATTGTGATGTATAGCAACACGCTGGTTTATATGTTCGATGCAAACCAGTTGGAAGCCATGCCTGCGATATTTGACCGGGCGGATGCAGTCATCAAGCGCACCGGACAAGAGTCAAGCATGCACGGGTTGACCATAGAGCAGCTGCGGGCGGTGCGGCTTCTTAAGGTGGAACAGCACGCCGCAGCCGAGCGAATCATGACCGATGTTGTGGCCAAACGCAGAGCAACGTTCGGTAGCTCGGCGGGTCTCGCGGTTGATTTGCTCCATCTTGGCCGCGCCAAATTTGCGCTGCGCAAGTTTGACGAGGCGCAGGCGATATTGGCCGAGTCCTATGCGATGGCCGGAAAATATATCAGCCCCGCCGCGCCGCCCGTGCTGGTCATCGGAATGGGTTTGATCGAGGCGCAAGCGGAGGTCGGCAACATTGCGGGCGCGCGGCGCACCATTGCGCAGATCGAGCCGCTGCTCGCGGCTTTGCCTGGCCCGGGATTGCCGCATGCGATTTTCGTTCGCGCGAACGCGGTGACGCTTCTCAACGAAGGCAAACTTGCGCAAGCGAAGGTTGAAACCGACCGTGCAGAAAAACTGCTCAAGGAACAGGGCCCCCCTGCCGACGCTTACCTGAAGGCGTTCACTGCCTTAAGGGCAAGACTTGCCAAAGGCGGTTAGGCGGCTTCTTCCATCTCGTTGTGGATCCACGCGCGGGCCTGCACCCACCAACGGCGCACGGTACGGTCGGTAACTCCCAGCACGTCTGCTGTCTCGCGTTCGTCCATACCGGCAAAAAACCGGCAATCGACTACCTTGGCAAGGTTTGGGTCAAGCTGCGACAGCGTTCCCAAGGCATCGCCAAGCCGCACCACCTGCGCATCTTCTGGCACCGCTGCCGCCAGTGAGTCGAGGCTTTGCGTGTAGCTGTAGGTCGGGGCGTCGCGCTTCGACGCCATCCGCGCGCGCGCTGCGTCAATCAGGATATGGCGGATCGCGGTCGCGGCGCACCCTAGAAAATGCGACTGGCTTTCCCACGCCTCGCGCTTGCGCAACTTCATATAGGCTTCGTTGATGAGCGCGGTCGTTTGCAAGGTCTGCGGCGAACCTGCGCGATAATGCTCACGCCGGGCAATCGCGCGCAGCTCCCCATAGAGATTTTCGACAAGCGCGTCGGTTGGGCCTGAATATTTTGTTTCAGGCGGCATGTCCGGTTCGATGGCGTTTCTCCGTCTTACCCTTTGCCGGACCTTCCGACGTACGTTTTATGAAACGGCGCAGGAACTTAGGCAAGGGGAAACAAGGCAGTACGGGCGCGGCCAACCTCTTCATTTCGCACCGCCGGTGTTTGTCCGGCCAAGAAAAGGGCTTTGTGATGAAGAATAGTAGCAGATTGATGGCCGCTGTAGCGCCGCTGGCTTTGATGGGGGCGGTGCTAGTGCCTGCTACAGTGGTTCAAGCTGCTGAAACGGCGACAGCTAGGCCGATACCCAAGATACGAATACCGACTACCCCGGCGCAGATCGAAAAAACGCCGCGCCTTCTCACCCAAACTCCGACGCCCGATGCAGAAAAAACCGAGCCGGAAGAAGAGCGCGTTCGCGTGGACACGGCAGAGGAAACGCCGACGGCATCGATCCGGAAACGGATCGGTACGCAGCGGATCGAAAGTACAACCCCGGCGGAGGTTGAAAACAAGCTCCGAGTCCGGACACGCGTGTTGACGCCTGTTGAAGAGGACGTCGCTGCAGAACCGCCGCCGCCCCGCCGCGTCCGTGTCGGTGCGTCGCAGGTCGATAACTCGCCAGCCGAGATCGACAACACGCAGCCGACCCGCATTCGTGTTGCACAACCGGTCGATGGGTCGGCGGATGAACGGGCAGCCCCGACCCGCCGACGCATTGGGACGCCCGGGGTAGGTGGCATACAAGCAAGTCTCCCTGACGGCCCAATCCGGTCAGTCGGCAGCGCGCAATCTAATTGCCTGTTCCGCGGCGACAGAAACTTGAAGCGGAGTATTCAGCGTCCGACACCTGGCAGCACTGCCTTGTTGGAAATGGTCTGCATAAGCGCTGGAAAGCCGACGCTGACAACGTTTCGCTATGATGTTCCTACCGAAAAATTCGCTGCCACCGCGCTTTCAGATGCCCAAAAGAACGACGAAGCAAAGTTGTCTTCGCTTATTAGCTTCGTCCCGAACCCGCTTACCGAAGCTGCGGGTCGGCCAGTTTATCAATTGCTGAATATCACCGCCGGGGACAATGATCGCCAAAGAATTTCCTGCATCGACGGCAATGGCGCGTTGGTACCTAAAAACTCGGGCAATGAAGACGACCAAGGAAACCTCGTCGAAAAATGGTGCAGCAATGGTAACGAAATTGCGCCGCGCTCATTTCAGGTCAACAGCTGGTTACAGCCTGCAAATCTGTCGGTATCCATTAGCACGGCCGGTTCAACACAGAGTACAAAGGGCGGAACCGGCGTCGGCGTTGAATATCACTTGTCCACCGGCACAACCGACAGCGGGTCTTTTCTTGTAAGACCATCAGCTTCTGCTGGAGCTTTGGCCAGTGACATCGGCTGCACCGTGCAAAGCGATGACCCCGGCAGCCTTTATTGCAGTTCGAAGCCGATCAATGGGATTGCTACCACATATCTGGCCTACAGCCCGCCCGAAGTCAGGCAACATCTGGGAGTACCGTGGGCGCCGAAATGCGAAACCAAAGATTCCCCGATTTATGACGATGTCGGCTTCAGCGACGGCAATGGCGGCGGCGGTTCATTGGGCAAATTCATTCGCTATTATGATTACAAGACCGTGACGTGTGACACGCCTAAAATTGCTTATCGATTACTTCCTGGCAAGGTACCGACAAAGCATCGCGGGCAGACCAAAGGTGGATGTTATCTCGCATCATGGGCTGGATACATAAGTGAAAAGGTTGTGAAGATCACTTATTCTCGCGCCGTCGAGGCGACGAAAACCGGTTCCGGGATTGACATAAACGGCAACCCAACCGCCATAATCGTTGAAGGTAAAACTATCAGCACAAATGGCACGATCGATCCCAGCAGCCGTACAAACATCGAAGGTAAACGCGTTTCCCAGACCATCAAAACGGTAAACGCACCCTGCAACTGAGTATATCAATTCTAGTGACGGAGATTGAAATGAAAAAGCAATTGAGAATGATCACAACTTGCGCTGCCGCTTTGATGATCGCTGGCTGCAGCGGATCGGAAGAGGCGGATGGAAATGGCAGTGCGGGCACCAGCGACGCCAAAACCGCAGCCAGCGGCTGGGATGCAACAGATGCTTGCGCTTTGCTAGACAAAGCAGCTGTTGGTGCGGCGCTGAATGACAACGTAACCGAAGCGAGCGTCGGGCTCGTCAATCAGGCGTCTGGAGCCAACGCGGCAACGTCGGAATGCACCTATATCTTGGCAAGCGGCGGCAGGGCATCGCTGATGACGCGTAGCTCGCCGATTGCGGATAACACGGTAGAAGCGATTACGCTCGCGCGCAACGCAACGCAGGAAACGGTTGCAGCATTTACTGACAAGAAAGTAGAAGACATTCCGAATCTTGGCAAGGCAGCGTTCTTCGTTCCAGGGATTAACCAGCTTAACGTGTTCATCGACGACAAACGCTTCGTCATCCTGACGATCAGTAGCGCGCCCAACGAGAGTGCAAAGGCTATGGCCGTCGACCTGTTCGGGAAGATCGAAAGCTGACGGGAAGATATGCGCTGCACAGTCTTGGTTTTGGCGCCGCAACGATAGCGACACGCGCTGTCGGATCATCGCCGGTCGATAGTGCGCTTGTCCTTGCCGAGCGCGCCGAGATTTCAGCAATGCGGCTCCTCGTTGCGGCGCGAAACCGCCATCGTTCCCAAAAAACGCAAGGCAGCTTTCATCACAATCAATTTCGCATTCGAAGGTCTCAAATGTTAGCGAAAGAAGTCGAAGGCATTTGGTCTTGCAACAGCCCACTTGAAGCATCGTCACATTTGCATCAAGTTGCCGGCATGCACACCCAGATCGACGCTACGAAACGCTTCCAACTGCTTCCCCCCTGCTTACCCGACGGAGAATGCGGGGCGGGGAAGCAGATTTCGCGCCATCGCGACCTGAATAATCTATTGAATTTATTCGGAAAAACTGGAGCGGGCGAAGGGATTCGAACCCTCGACCCCAACCTTGGCAATGGAAGCGTCCGGCGTATTCGGGCGTTTCTAATAAGTACCGCCTAACCGCACATAAGTCCGGCCAGTCGCCCTTATTCCTCCCGGCTCGCGCACATCATATTCGAACCAAACAAGGCCTGTTGCGTTGTTCAACCGCTGCAAAACGATTTCGCCATTCACAGCGATGACAGCGCTCAAGCGGCCAGCGAACGTGCCCGGTACGCGGATATCTGTTAGAGCGAGAGTTCCATTTACGATGCCGACGGAACCGCTAATCCCGTTGTCGTTGCAGATCGGCGGCGAGTTATTGCCACCACCTTGGTCGCAACCAACGCGAAGCGTCAACGTGTCATTAGCCGCTGTGCGACCGATCGAGCGAAAGTCCGTAACCGCGATTAAACTGTTATTGATCGTCGTTCTGGTTATTCCTTGAGGGGAGATTGTCGGCGGGGGATTTTTCGGAAAATTCTTGAAACGCCGCAAGTAGCGAACTGATGGTGATCGCATTGGCATCGGCAGTGTTAGGCACACTGCTTCTCGACAGATCAAGGATGGCCGGCAGAACTATAAGTCGAAGGCCATGCTCAATATGGGCCGCACGCTCAGGTTGAGTCAGATACAAATCTACTGCGGCGGCATACCGGGCAAGCAGGGCTGCAGCGGCCGTGCGTCCTGTGCCCGACGAAGACGCACTCGATGTTTGTGGTGTACGCTCCAGTATAAGTCGGATGGTTGCCTCGTCGTTCAGGTCAACCCGTCCAGACTTGAGCTGTTCGGCGACCGCAGCAAGTTCCTCGGCGAAGGCAATCGCCATATCGGAGTGTACAGCCTGTTGCGCCGGTTTCCCAAGCGCTGCGTAAGCTGCGACTTTCAGATTGAACGCCGTGACACGGCGACCGAGGACCGCCCGGTTGGAATCGGGACTCGACATAGCGGACACGGCAGCGAAGGTAGCAAGCTCGCGCCCACTCATTCCAAGGCCCATATTTCCCGCGATCACATCGTCGTCAATGGATCGTAGCAAGGATGTTGCAGGCGACAAAGTTGTCGCTCCGGCCGGTGCGCGCATGCCCACATATATATAGCCACTGCGTGTATCCATTCCGCTACCTTGCATGGCCGCAGTTGCCGACACGGTAATTTGGCTGTCGTTCCAACGATCAATCGCCGTCGGGCCAAATTGCCCAGCTGGGCTTGCATCAATCCGAATGTCATGCACGGCCTGACCTCCCGCCCCGATCAAGTCATCGAATATTCCGCTGTTATTCGAATCAAAGGTAACCGTCCCTATCACTGGCCCGCCAAAGCCGACTGAAAATACTGACCCAGTCGGCGGCGGGGTAGGCGCAGGAGTTGGAGGTGGCGCGGGAGTTGGCGGTACGACGACGACACCGCCCCCGCTTGAATTTCCACCGCCTGTACTTCCTCCGCCACCGCAACCGGAAAGCGCTGCCGCTAGCAAAGCAGATATTAGTAATTTTCCCAAGAAATCGAAATTCATAGCGGCCCCAATACTTCGCGATAGTTTAGACGGGCTTTGACGGCAACGGCAAATTACGCCTTTTGTACCCGAATTGTGCCAATCTGATAAATCAGACTGTCCAAACAATCTAATGATCTTCCGAGCATAAAAATTCAAACAAACGGCTAGCTTGGCGAAAGAATGTCATGTGGCACGAATGCCTGCCATGCGCGATAAGCAATGTCGGTGACGGGCCGCCAGCTCCCCCTTAGTTCTCCCCCGGACCGTCACCACTTCAGGTTGGAACGCAGTCGATGCCGGCAGGAAGAGGCGAAGCAATCATTAGCAAGACAGGGCATTATCTCGGCATCGAGCCGATCAGCATGCGTATTAACGACGCCTGCCGCTTTACCGGGATCAGCCGGAGTACATTATATTTGCTTATCGCCAGCGGCGATGTTGAGATCATCAAGCTTGGCACTTCGACTTTGGTTGTGACCGAAAGCCTCAGACGCTTCGTCAATGAAAAGCGTCGCCGCGCTTCTTAAAGCATCAGGTCAAGCGAACGGCAGCGTAGGCCAGAAAACTTCATGGGAAGTCTGGACAAGATTTGGCATTTCGCGCATACTGCGAGGACATCGGTTTTAAACCTTTGGCAGATGCGTGTGGTAACGAGAAGTTGGCGCAGCGAAGTTGCAAATCATTACAAATACTTGGAAATTCTTTACTGAAACCACCGTCTCCGCCACTGCCCTGCCTGCACACATCACAATCATATGGCCCGCAATTTACTTTGGGCGGATGACATGCGGGGTGATCAACGATGACGTGGTTCCCGCTTGCTTATCGGCAATGTACGCAATTTGAACACCCAATTGCTCGTCCAGGCGTCATGGGTGCAAGTCCGATATGGACCGGTGCATCTTCGGCCATTTCGCCGCCAGCCGGAATGTTCTAGAAATCTTTTTGATCTTATCTGCAACTTCTAAATCTCATTTTGGATACATATCGGGGCTGGTGAACGGAGCGGTGAAATTGGAAACTGGCAACGGCGAAAAAAGACGGCCGGATAGAAATATCTCACAGCAGGTCAAACTGACCGGTACCAGCCGGGCCGCGGTGCCAAGATATTCCCGATTGATTTTGATCGGTACCTGGTTGGCCTTGGGTCCATCTTCGGCCGGTCTTGCTCAAAATGGGCCGACAACCGGATCATTGCATGTCTATCGCGACTGGATCGTCGGTTGTGACAATATCATAAGCTGCCATGCAACGTCGTTGGCTCCTGAAGATACTGGAGCTGATGGAGCAAGCAATGCTGCGGGGGGAGCATTGGTCTCGGTCAAACGTGAACCGGCAAAGGGATCGCCCTATATCATCGGCATTTCACTGATTAGCGGTCTTGAGGATGGACCCGATGTAACTGTGGCCACGCTTAAGGTCGATGACATAGCATTGGATGTGCCGTTCAGATATGAAAAGGGCGTTATCAGTCTGCCGTCCGGCACCGACGATATACTGATCGAGAAGCTGCTAAAGGGCAAAATTCTTTATCTGCTCGATGAAAAGGGCAAAGCCATCACCAGCGCATCGCTGGTTGGACTGGGCGATGCGTTGCGGTACATTGATGCGAAGCAAAGCCGCATCGGAACCGACAGCGCGACAATTGCCAAGGGAAACAAGCTATTCAAAGGCCCTGATATGGTACCGGCCTACCCGGTAATACGCGTACCAGATCCGACCACAGCAGCGCCTGCACGAATGACAGCCAGCGATGCTGACCAAACACGCGCATTCCACAAATGCCAGAATATCGACCAAGTCATTCCAATCAAATATGAGCGCCTCGACAAGACAAATACATTGGCGATCATCCATGCACTGTGCGGTACGGGGGCATATAATTCCACGGTTCGAGTAGCACTTATTGACAATGACGGACGAATCCACGCACCAAAATTCGACTCACCGGGAACGCGAAAAAAGCCTGACCAGTTCATCAATGGCTGGTGGGATGAAAAAGCGGGCCTATTGAGCAGCTATACAAAAAGTCGCGGCGTCGGTGACTGCGGCCTCGTCGAGCGATATGCTTGGGATGGCCGCCAGTTTCGTCTGGCTGAACGCAGGGAGATGAGCGAATGTCGCGGATCCATTGATTATATTACGACGTGGCGCGCAAATGCACAGCGTCAAGTAAGCGGCAAATAAAATCACAAACTGGCTTACTTAAAGCCTTCATCGGGACCGGAAATAATGAGAGCCTATATTTGCGCTGGCTATGGCGGGCCCGAGGTCTTGCGCCTCGCCGACGTTGCAAAGCCAGTACCGAAGGATGACGAGATACTCGTCAAAATTTGCGCAACGACAGTCACATCCGGCGACATTCGGGTTCGTTCGTTGAACGTACCGCCCGGTCTTGGAGTGATTGCGCGACTTGCGCTGGGCATCAATGGCCCACGCCAGCCGATATTGGGTACGGAGATGGCGGGCATTGTCGAAGCAGTTGGCCGCAACGTCACGCGGTTCGTAATTGGTGACGAAGTCTTCGCATTTCTAGGTCGGAATATGGGCTGCTATGCTGAATTCCGCTGCATATCCGAAGGTGGCGCTGTCGCGAAAAGACCTGTAAATTTGTCATTTTCCGAAGCGGCTGGATTGTGTTTTGGCGGGTCGACCGCGCTCCATTTTTTGCGCAAGGCTAAAATCAAATCGGGCGATTCTTTGCTCATCATTGGCGCTTCGGGTGGCGTGGGCACGGCATTGGTGCAACTCGCGGCTCATCAGGGGGGAATTGTTACAGCAGTTACCAGCGGCGCTAATCTTGACCTTGTCATGTCGCTGGGCGCACAGGTTGTAATCGACTACACTACACAAGATGTCGCACAGCTCGATGCACGCTTCGACATCATCATGGACGTCGTAGGGACGACGTCGTTCAATGCTTGCAAGCATTTGCTTGCCGACAATGGACGGTTCGCTGCAATTGCCGGCGGGCTGTCCGATATGTTTTCTGTTTTATGGGTTCCGCTGTTCAGCAGCAAAAGCGTGATTGCAGGCCCGGCGGAAGAGCGGGTGGATGACATCTTACGAATTGCTGAACTGGCAGAAATTGGGGCGTTGAAGCCGGTGGTTGATCGCGTTTTTTCCTTTGAACAAATGGTCGCTGCGCATGCGTATATCGACACCGGCAGGAAAAAGGGTGCGGTGGCAATAACCGTTGCCGGTGGGTGCGAATAATGTTGCTTAGTGCCACCAAGCGACCGTCGCCCCGGCACAGCTGTACCGGTATATCTAACTCATTGCTTGATATACGGGGTTTGACGACAGTCGGAGCGTATGTCGCTTTTGCCATATGGAGCACTTTATAATGATAAATAAAGGAAAATATATGGGGAGTTTGGCGGTCTTCGTCGGCGCCGCAAGCCTCACCGCTTGCTCCGTAGCGGGTTCATCCGATTCGCAAAATGCGCCGCTATCGACGCAAGGCAAAGGAAATGCCGATGATCACAAGGATGAAAGGCCAGTAATTTCGCCTGCGAAATCCCAGTCTGCAGAGCCTGTCGCGCTTACCGAAACCGACAGGATAATGCTGGATCAGGCGGAAAAAGCCTGCAAACGTGACGACTTCAAGTCATTCTTTGAGGCAGCGTTACGTTCAAAGCCAGTGCGGCTGGCATATTTCACCTCACCGATCGAAACGGTTGCGGGCATGCAGCCAGTGGATCGCTACAACTTCCCAATTCAAATCCTCGATTACAATTATGTGACCTCCGATTCCGCGGGAATGGCTTCCGGAGAACGGGAATATGTCCAGCTAGAATTCAATCAGGCGCAGGATGAGCGTTACCGCGTTGATTGGGTTCGCGTCGATTTTGGCAAAAACGGTAATGATGAAGGCGAGACGCCCGAGGATGACAAGACTTATGGCCCGCAAGGTTATCTTATTTTCAAACCGACCACTGAATGCTGGACGCTGGTCGAAGATGGAGAAACGCATATGTCTAGCGTTGACCTTGGCGTTGGCGACTAGCCTGATAGGGGAGCCGCTTGGCGCTAGGCAGCATTATTTGCCGATGGGCGCTGCGACGGACGTTGATGCGTTGCAATATGCGGCCCGGCCGGGGAATGAGCATGCCTTTAACAAGCTAATAACTGCCCATCCACACCTGACGTCGCTGGCCGCGACGGACGGCACAAATATGCTGCAATGGGCGCTTACGAAAAACAACCGGCCGGCGTTCCGAATGTTACTCCGCGCCGGGGCAAAGCCAGATCAGCCAGGATTAGGCGGCGAAACCGTTATTCACGATGCGGCGGGCCATCGCGATTCCAGATGGCTAAAACTGCTGCTGAAAAATGGCGCAAATCCGAATGTTCGCAGCGCAAAATCAGCAACGGTTCCGCTGACCCGGGCGCTGATGGCGGATCGCGATGCGCAATTTGAAATGCTGCTTAAGGCGGGCGCTGACCCCAATTTGGCAGATGTGACAGGCAACACAGCGCTGCACATTGCCGCACTAATTAACAAGCCGTGGCATGTCTATGTGTTGCTGACAAACCGCGACGCTCCAGCCGACCCCTTCATTCTTAATGCTCAGGGCCAGACGTTC
>JBGSPK010000327.1:0-5269 GCA_041738665.1 Sphingorhabdus sp.
CGCAGGTATTGATCGCGGCACCGAGATTCTGGCCATCGGTACAAACAGCTCAAATCTGGTTGCGGTGAGCGACATATTGGCATCGCAAGGGCCAAGCGGCATTACCAATGCTCTGGGTCCGAACACAGCCGGCACGAGCCGTGTGTTGCGCATTGTAGACGCTGCAGGCACGCGCGATCTGACGGTGGCGAAGGCAGACTACAGTATTGCTCCGTTGTCGCCACGTTATGGGGTCAAGGTGATTGACAATGGCGGTCAACGCGTCGGGTACATCAACATGCGGACGTTTATTTCGACTGCCGATAATCAACTGCGCTCGGCGTTCGCGGACTTCCGAGCGCAAGGCATTACCAATTTTGTTATCGACTTCCGCTACAATGGCGGCGGGCTGGTATCTACAGCGGAACTTATGGGTGATCTGCTTGGCCGAAACCGCTTCAGCAGCGATGTCTTTTCGGTTACGCGGTTTCGCGCATCAAAATCATCGAACAACGAAACTCGTCGGTTCTTGTCGCAGCCGGAATCGGTTGCACCTGTCAAAATTGCATTCATCTCGACCAGTGCCACAGCTTCCGCCAGCGAACTGGTGATGAACAGCTTCATACCCTATTTAGGTACAAGCTCAGCGATTGTCGGCAGTAACAGCTTCGGAAAGCCCGTCGGTCAGATAGCACTCGACCAGACTGCGTGCGATGACCGTATTCGCGTCGTTGCATTTGCGACAGAAAATTCCGCTGGTAAGGGCGCATATTTTTCCGGACTTGCAGAAACGATGGGCGCGACTTGCGCGGCTGTCGATGACATCACCCGACCGCTTGGCGATCCACAGGAAGCTTCGTTGCGCACTGCACTTGATTTCGTCGCCGGACGCAGTTGCACGCCGATCACCATCGGACAAACCGCACAAAGCACAGCTTCACGGAATGAACGCCGGATTTTACCGATGCCGTCAGGTCCGAATACCGCACAGCGTGAGGTGCCAGGGTCCTTTTAGAATCCGTTCACAGTCAAAATTGACCGCCTCAACCGGCAAGCTTCGCCGCCCTGCTCCGCCAGCTTTCGGCGAGCGTTTCAAGCTTCGCGAGCGCTTTTAGCTCTGCCTTGGCGCCGTCCATCCGATGCCCGCTGCCAATGAGCAACTTGAATACCCGCTGTATGGTCCAGTCATGCTCCGACTGCCCGACCTGCGCTATCCGGTCACCGGGCGCTACTTCGCCGTCCTCAATCACACGAAAGTAACCGCCGCATCGCCCGGTCTTGATGACAGCACCGGTTAAGCCGTGCACCCCGAAATGATGGTCGATCTTCCAGCAAGGCTGCCGCCCTTGCGCAACCTCGACCAGCGCCTTGCCGATCCGGAAGCGGTCGCCGATCCGCACTTTGTCCTCGGTGAGGCCCGAGGCGCTGATATTCTCGCCAAAGGCGCCTGCGGTATCGAGTAGCGGGTGCGAAAAGCCTTCGCCTGCAAAATACGCGATCCATTTGGGATAATGCTCCGCCGGATAGAAATGCACCGCCTTGTCCAGCCCGCCATGAACGGTCGGATCGGCGACCTGATCGCCTTCAAAGCCCAATTTGCGTAGCATCACCGGCCCGCCCACCGCCTCACGCGCCATCGCGCTCATTTCGGCATCGGCGCGGAATGGTTTCGGGCCGCCTATCAGCAGCGTGTCGATTTGGCTCAGGATCATTCCACCTCTTAACGCCACAATATCGCCATTCCCATTGGCATTTTGCCGCGCCGCCGATAAAAGCCCATCGGATGCAAACCAGCGATCTTCGCATTGCGCTATTCAGCGGCAATTATAATTATGTGCGCGACGGCGCGAACCAGGCCCTCAACCGGCTGGTGGGATATCTTCTGCGCCAAGGCGCACAGGTTCGTGTCTATTCGCCCACTGTTGCAGAACCCGCCTTCCCCGCCACAGGAGACTTGGTCAGCGTCCCTTCGATGGCCATCCCGAACCGCCCTGAATATCGTATCCCGTTATCGCTGTCTTACAAGGTGCGGCGCGATCTCGAGGCTTTCAGCCCTAATGTCGTCCATATTTCCAGCCCGGACCGGGTTGCGCGACAGGCTGTGAAATGGGCGCGCAAACGGAACCTGCCCGTTTTGTGTTCGGTCCACACCCGCTTCGAAACCTATTTTCGATATTACAACATGTCATTTGCCGAACCGCTGGTCGAAGCATGGTTACGCAAGCTCTACCGCAAATGCGATGCGCTGGTCGCGCCGTCCGAAAGCTTTGCGCAGGTGTTGCGCGAGCAGCGAATGAACTATGACATCGACATCTGGTCGCGCGGTGTCGATCGCGAAATCTTCAATCCGCAACGCCGCGACATGGAATGGCGGCGCGCGCAGGGGCTGACCGATGATCCCGTGGTAATCGGCTTTCTCGGGCGATTGGTGATGGAAAAAGGCCTCGACGTATTCTCCGATGCCATCGATCAACTGCGCCGCCGACAAGTGCCGCATCAGGTCATGGTTATCGGCGAAGGCCCGGCGCGCGGATGGTTCGAAAGTCGGCTGCCCCACGCCCGCTTCGTCGGATTCCAAGGCGGAGCCGATTTGGGCCGCGCCGTGGGTGGCATGGACCTGTTGTTCAACCCAAGCGTCACCGAAACCTTCGGCAATGTCACGCTAGAGG
This sequence comes from Sphingorhabdus sp., assembly GCA_041738665.1. Classification (GTDB taxonomy): domain Bacteria; phylum Pseudomonadota; class Alphaproteobacteria; order Sphingomonadales; family Sphingomonadaceae; genus Sphingorhabdus_B. Next base: position 2,649 of record JBGSPK010000327.1, read on the forward strand.
CAATGGCTTGCGGACTGCCAGTTGTCGCAGCCAAAGCGACGGGTAGTCAGAGCCTGGTCGAGGACAAGGTATCTGGCCGCTTGATACTGCCCGGCGCCATCAACCAGTTCGCCGATGTCTTGCAGTCCTACTGCCTCGATCCGGAATTACGCGCCAAGCACGGCACAGCGGGGGAGCAACGGTCGCTTGGTTATAGCTGGGATGCAATCAACCAGACCGTCGCCGATACCTATATCCGCCTGATCCGTCAGCGTGCGGCGCGGTCGATGATGACTGCCTGATGCCCGACCTGTTTGGCGAGCCCGAGACTATCAAGGCTGGTCCGGCAAATGGTCCGCTGGCTGACCGCCTTCGACCAACCAACCTGTCGGAGGTCATCGGGCAAGGCCATCTGACTGGCCCCGAGGGCGCAATCGGCCGAATGGTTGCCGCTGGCAAATTGTCGTCGATGATATTGTGGGGACCGCCGGGTACTGGGAAGACCAGCATTGCTCGTTTGCTGGCCGACGCCGTGGGGATCAATTACAAACCCATTTCAGCGGTGTTCTCCGGTGTAGCCGATCTCAAAAAAGCATTCGCTGAAGCCGAAGTCATGGCACGCACAGGTAAGCAGACTTTGTTGTTCGTTGACGAAATCCACCGCTTCAATCGTGCGCAGCAGGATGGCTTTTTGCCCTTTGTCGAGAGCGGTGTCGTAACATTGGTCGGTGCGACGACCGAGAATCCGTCGTTCGAACTCAATGCCGCTTTGCTGTCGCGCACGCAGGTAATGGTGCTGCAGCGGCTCGACGAAGCGGCGCTATCGACATTGTTGGCCCGCGCCGAAGAAATCGAGCAGCGTAAGCTTCCTGTAACCGACGACGCGCGGTCGGCTCTGATTTCCAGCGCCGATGGCGACGGACGCTTTCTGCTCAACCAGGCCGAGACGTTGTTCTCCATCGCCATCGAAAGGCCACTCGACCCTCCCGCTATGGCCGCGCTGTTGCAGCGACGCATGCCGGTCTACGACAAGGACCGCGAAGGTCATTACAATCTGATCTCGGCGCTGCACAAATCCTTGCGCGGTTCAGACCCGCAAGCCGCCTTATACTGGATGGCGCGGATGCTGGTGGCGGGGGAAGAGCCTCTGTACGTCCTGCGTCGCCTAGTTCGCTTTGCTAGCGAAGACATAGGCCTCGCCGACCCGCAGGCGCTCGTCCAATGCCTTGCGGCCAAAGACGCTTACGAATTTTTGGGTAGTCCGGAAGGTGAGCTCGCCATCGTTCAGGCCTGCCTGTATCTGGCGACAGCGCCGAAATCGAACGCCGCCTATAAAGCGCAAAAGTCGGCGTGGAAGATGGCACGCGATACCGGCTCGCTAATGCCGCCTGCGCATATCCTCAACGCGCCCACAAAGCTGATGAAGGATATCGGCTATGGCAAAGGTTATGCGTATGACCATGATGCCGAAAGTGGGTTTTCCGGCGCAAATTACTGGCCAGATGAGGTTGAGCCTGCAAAGCTCTATCAACCCGTCGAACGCGGCTTTGAGCGTAAGATTATCGAGCGGTTGGAATATTGGGACAAGCTTCGCCTACAACGAGACAGCTGACGGCCGGGATTTGCTGCGCAGCATAAGTGCAGCATAGCTGAATCAAGCTTCGCACCGCTTTCATTCCATGCGCGACGGCACCATATAGCTTGGATGCGAAAATTCTCCCGCTTTGCCTGCGTTGATTGGTCCGGCGCAAAGGGCAGCCGTCATTCTGGCATCGCGCTCGCGGTTTGTGAACAAGGCGACTTGGCCCCTACCCTGATATCACCACCGGGCAAGGCGTGGTCCCGCGAGGGGATAGCCGATTGGCTGCTGGCCCAAGACGATCAGCTGTTGATCGGGTTCGATTTCAGCTTTGCGCCACCGTTAGTCGAGCGTGGGTGCTATCTTCCGGGCGAGCGCCTCCCGCTAACAGCAAAAGATTTTTGGGCCTATGTCGATGATATCTGCGAGGACGAAGACTTGGGTGCAGCATCGTTTCTGGAACAGCATCACCGTCCGCATTTCTATTTTGGTGCTGCAGACGGGGTAAAGGCCGATTTCCTGCACTGGCGACAATGTGAAATTCTCAACAAGAATAGCAGCGGCAAAACATCAACGGTGTTCGATGCAATCGGCGCATCTCAAGTAGCAAAAGCAAGCTTTGCCGGAATGCGTTTGCTGAACAAGATTGCACCGCATATGGCAATATGGCCGTTCGATGATCTGCCACGCACGGGACCGGTCGCAGTAGAGATTTATACGACGATTGCCGCAAGGGCCGCAGGCATAGCTAAAGGGCGAAGCAAGATCCGCGATGCAGAAACGCTGGATTGCGCGCTTGAGACGCTCGGAAGCACCGCGCATGAACCGTTAAATGCATATTCGGATCATGCGACCGATGCTATCGTTACTGCGGCTTGGCTCCGATCAGTGTCGCAAAATCCGGCGCTTTGGGCGCCGCCCACATTAAATTCGCAAATTGCCGCAACAGAGGGCTGGACCTTTGGTATCATTTGACGCTAAGGGCGCGAATAATGTGCCGGCTTAGCTCAGTTGGTAGAGCACCTGATTTGTAATCAGGGGGTCACGAGTTCGAACCTTGTAG
>JBGSPK010000369.1:0-6020 GCA_041738665.1 Sphingorhabdus sp.
CAGCCTGAACTGAAAGCATCGTGTCACCTGACATTGCAATATCGAGATCGCGTCCGGTGCTCGTGACCGTTCCTTCGGTCATATCCGCTGCCAGCACTTCTTCTGACGCGAATGCCCTGGTATCGAGCCGCTGGCCATCCAACCAAAGCGATTGAGCCTCGGCCAAATCGGCGCGAAAGCCGGGCGTGTTGGCATTGGCGAGGTTGTTGGCTATCGCGGTCTGCCGCGCCATCGAACCCCGCATTGCGGTCAGGCTGGTGTAGATCAGGCGGTCCATGATGCGTTACCGAATGCTCACAATCGCCTGCGTCATGTTCGACGCGGTTTCGATTGCCTTCGCATTGGCCTGAAAATTGCGCTGCGCCGAAATCAGTGCGACCAGCTCTTCGGTGACATCAACGTTCGCACGTTCAAGCGCGCCCGACCGGATTGTCCCCAAAGGCCCGTTGGTGGCAGCGTCTATGGAAGGCTGACCGCTGTCGCCGGTGGATTGCCAGTGGCTGTCGCCGACCGGGCGCAAGCCTTCCTGTGCGGTGAAGCTTGCCATGGCGACCTTACCCAGCAACTGGTCCGAACCATCGGCATAGGTGACGGTTACAAGGCCGTCGATGCCGACCGATACATTGACCAAAGCAACATTGGGATCCGCTGGTGAGCCGCTGGGAAGGACGAAATCGGTGGCGCTCGCCAGCGCTGTTGAGGTCACATTGCCTGCGGCATCCACCGGCAGAAGCTGCAACGTCGAACCAATAGTATCGACCACCTGCCGGTTGGCGTTTACCTGAAACGCGCCGTTGCGCGTGTAAGTAACGGCGGCACGCGGCGGATCGCCCTGCGTTACGAAAAAGCCTTCTCCGGCAATCGCAAGGTCGAGCGTTTTGTCGGATGCTTCGAGGGTACCTTGCGTGAACTGCTGGACGACGGCGTTGAGCCGCGTGCCTTGTCCGGCAATCATCTTGGTAGTCTGCGTGGGCGCACTGGCGAACAGGTCACCAAATTGCGCCCGACTTTTCTTGAAGCCGGTAGAGCCGACATTGGCGAGATTGTTAGAGATCACCGAAAGATCGGTTTGCGCGCCTTTGAGGCCGGATAGCGACGTGTAGAATGACATGATTTATGTTCCTTGTATCGATGGCGTGGACGCTGCCTTGATGTCAGCAAGCAGCGCGGTCTGCGCCGAAATCTGATCGGCGATGGATTTCAGCGAGACGTTCATCTCGGAAATACCGGCAACGGAAGAAAACTGCGCCATCTGCGCGACCATCGCCTGATTATCGACCGGGTTGAAAGGGTCCTGCTCTTTCAGCTGTGTGGTCATCAACCGCAGAAAGTCAGTTTGGCCGAGCTTCTTTTCGGCCATGTCTTTCGACAGGACGGGAAGGTTTCGGCTGTTGACTGCGGATAGGCTTGCCATATTCATTGTCCTAATCTGAGGGTTTCGCTCAGCAGACCCTTGGCGGTTGCCAGCACCTGCACATTGTTTTGATATTGCCGCGATGTTTCGAGCATCTCGACCATCTCCGCCGCGCTATCGACTGCGGCTTCCCAGATATTGCCCTCCTTGTCGGCGAGGGGGTGGGTGGGTTCGTACCGTTTGACAGGAGCAGTGGTGCTCGTGTCGATGCGATCGACCTGCACCGTCGCTTGGCCAGCCTCGCCCATCACGGTGCGGAACACCGGCTTCATCGCGCGAAAGGCGGTGCTTTCGCTGCCCGACACGGTGCCTGCGTTAGCAAGGTTCGACGCAGTCGTGTTCAGGCGGACCAGATGAGCAGACATGGCGCGCCCGCTGATGTCGAAGATCGAAAGATTGTTTGTCATGCTCATTCCCCCTTTAACGCACGGGTGATTGTCCCGATCCGGCCGTTGAGGAAGGACAGGCTTGACCGGTACGCGAGCGCGTTTTCGGCAAAGGCGGTTTGTTCGGTCGCGAGCTCAACGGTGTTGCCGTCGAGCGATGGCTGCACCGGAATTCGGTAACGGATGGCGGCTTCGGGCGATTGGCCATCCTCGGACATCTGCAACGCGGCAGAAAAATCGATATCCCGCGCCTTGTATCCAGGAGTCGCGGCATTCGCGATGTTCGAGGCAAGCATCGCCATTCTTTGCTCGCGCAGCTTCAGCGCACTGGCATGGATGCCGAATAGACTGTCAATTGACGGCATGGCCGCTTCCTTTCCAATGCTCTGTCGAGCGCGTTCAAAGGAAGCACAGCAATTGGCGTGCCAGTTTTTTGATTAGCTATGTTTTATAGTGGGTTGTTCAGAATAGTCGAAGCGTCAAAATACCGACCGTCAAATTACCGACGGAGCAAAAACACCGCATGTTGCGCGAGCAGATTGGCCATGCCTTCCTTACGCGGCTTGTTGCCTGACAGAAACCATTGCCCCTCGATAGTTACACCGCGCTCTTTCAGAAAGGCACGAAAATCGTCAATCGTCACATGGTGGATGTTGGGCGTGTCATACCAGCGATGCGGCAATTGTTCAGTGATCGGCATCTGGCCGCCAAACATATGGGCAAAGCGAATGCGCCATTGCGCAAAATTGGGGAAGGACACAAACGCCTCGCGGCCGATACGCAGCAAATGATCGAGCACCAGATCGGGCCGCTTGGTGGTTTGCAACGTCTGGCTCAAAATCGCATAATCGAAACTGCCATCGGGATAGTCGGCAAGATCAGTATCGGCGTCGCCCTGGATCACCGACAGTCCGCGCGAAACTGCCGTCGCCACATCGCGCGCATTAAGTTCCAGTCCGCGCGCATCGACGTGCTTGTGATCGCGAAGCGCCGCCATCAACTGCCCATCACCGCAGCCGACGTCGAGAATGCGTGAACCGGGACGCACATTTTTCGCGATGACTGCCAGATCGGGACGAAGGTGGGTCATTTGTAAACATCCGGAAAATGCCGCTGCATGAAGGGCGCTGCGTCGGTGACCTGCTGCCAGCCTAGCTTGGCATAAACGCCGTGCGCATCACTTGTTGCTAACATCCAACGGCGTAAACCCTGTAATTCCGGATGCTCCTGGAGTGCCTTGACCATGGCAGCCGCCAAGCCCTTACCCTGATGCTCTTCCAGAACATATACGTCAGCCAGATAGGCAAATGTCGCACGGTCCGTCGTGACGCGCGCAAAACCAACCTGACTTCCCGAGTGAAATGCCCCCACGCCTACCGAATTTGCGACCGCACGCGCGACGGTTTCGAATGGAATTCCTGTCGACCAGTAGCTGCGCGTCAAATAGCCATGAATGGCATTCAGATCGAAACAATTGGCGTCAGCGGTAATGTTGTAGCCAGGGGGGATTGAAGTCATATGTTTTCGCCTGCGCGCAAGAATCCGTCGACAATCCGGTTCATCTCGGGCGCGTCGAGCAGGAAACTGTCGTGGCCAAACGGGCTGGACAGTTCGACGAAGCTGGCAGCCGCTCCGGCAGCATTGAGCGCATGGACAATGCGCCGCGATTCCGACGTTGGGTAAAGCCAGTCGCTGTCGAAACTGATTAGGCAAAAACGTGCCTTAGTTGCGGCAAATGCTTTGGCCAACACGCCGTCGTAAGGATCGGCCAGGTCGAAATAGTCCATCGCCCGGGTTATGTAGAGATAGCTATTCGCATCGAACCGGTCGACGAAGCTAAGCCCCTGGTAGCGTAAGTAGCTTTCGACCTGAAAATCGGCATCAAAGCCAAAGCTTTTCGCATCGCGGTTTTGGAGGCGGCGTCCGAATTTTTCGGTTAGGCCAGCTTCGGACAGATAGGTGATGTGCGCCGCCATCCGCGCTACTGCCAGCCCCGAAGCGGGGGCTTCGCGGCCATAATAAGCGCCATTGTTCCAGCGGGGGTCGGCCATGATCGCCTGTCGTCCAACCTCGTGAAAGGCAATATTCTGGGCCGAATGGCGTGCGGTAGAGGCAATGACTACCGCCGAACGCACGCGATCGGGATAGAGGGCAGCCCAGCTTAACGCCTGCATCCCGCCCATCGAACCGCCGACAACCGCAGCAAGTGTGCCGATCCCCAGATGGTCGAGCAATATCGCCTGCGCACGCACCATGTCGGCTATGGTGATAACCGGAAACTCCATAGCATAAGCAGCGCCGGTCGCCGGATCGATGCTAGCCGGTCCCGATGAACCCATGCAGCTGCCCATCACGTTGATGCTGATGATGCAGTGCCGCGCCGGGTCGATGGGTTTGCCCGGACCAACCATGCGCGTCCACCACCCATCTTTGCCAGTAATCGGGTGCGTTGAGGCCACATATTGATCGCCGGTTAGCGCGTGACAGATCAGGATAGCGTTGGATTGATCGGTATTGAGCAAGCCATAGGTTTCATATGCGAAATCAATCGGCGCGAATTCGGCCCCGCTGTCGAGCTTTACCGGCCCCAGCAGGCGTATCTTTCTATCAAGACCGAAACGCTCATCCCCTTGCATCTCGCCTGCCATATCAGCGGAATGGACCGAGACAATAGCTTACTTGGATTTGCGCCATCCTGCGTCTATGGCGACGCGCATGAACACACTGCAAGCAAAACCCTGGATCAACGCGATCAATGCCTACACCCCTGGCAAAGCCACCTCCGACGACGGACGCGTTCTCATTAAGTTATCCGCGAATGAAAATCCGTTGGGTTGCAGTGCACATGCGACCGCTGCGATGGCTGAGGCACGGCTTACCCTGGCGCGTTATCCAGACCCGGCAAGCAACGCGCTACGCGAAGCCTTGGGCGCACATTACGAGCTGGAAAGCGACCAGATCGTTTGCGGCACCGGTTCGGACGAACTGCTTAACCTGATCGCGATGGGCTATGCCGGCGCGGGCGATGACATCATCTATGTCCGCTATGGTTTCTCGGTATACGATATTGCTGCGCGCAAATGCGCGGCGAATGTGGTGGTCGCGCCAGACAAGGATTATGGCACCGATGTCGATGCGCTGTTGGCGCTTGTCACCAAAAGAACGCGGGTAGTCTTTGTCGCCAATCCTAACAATCCCACAGGTACATATCTGGAAGACGCCGAGATGGCGCGCCTGCATGCCGGATTGCCGGCCAATTGCGTGCTGGTGCTCGATCAAGCCTATGGCGAATATCTGGAAAATGACGGCCCTGCATCGTTCGACCTTGCGCGGCAAAACGACAATGTACTCATCACCCGCACCTTTTCGAAAATTTACGGTTTGGCAGCGGAGCGGATTGGCTGGGCCTATGGCCAGCCGGGGCTAATCTCTACAATCAACCGAATCCGCGCTCCATTCAATGTGACCGCGGCGGGACAGGCAGCCGCGATTGCCGCATTAGGCGACACGGAATTTGTGAAGAACAGCCGGAAACATAATACAGAGTGGCGCACGTGGATGGCGGCTGAAATTGCATCGCTGTCGAACCACGGCCTGCGCGCGGTGCCGTCATGGGCGAATTTCCTGATGATCATGTTCGACGGCAAATGCAGTGCAGAGGTCGCCTACAAAGGCCTAATGGACGAAGGCTATATTGTCCGCTGGTTACCCGGACAAGGCCTTGGCAACGGCCTGCGTATCACCATAGGCACAGAGGAAGAAAATCGCGGACTAATTACCGCGCTACGTAAAATATTGGAAGCGCATAGCTGATGCTACCATTCGCACGCCTGACCATCATTGGGCTTGGCCTGATCGGCTCGTCAGTCGCGCGCGCGGTCAAGGCGCAGATGCCGGATGTGCCGATTACCGGCCACGATGCCGATGCCGAAGTTCGGATAAGGGCAGTGGCGCTAGGTATTTGCGATGATGTCACCGACACGGCCGGGGCAGCAGTCACCGATGCCGATCTGGTCATTTTATGCGTACCCGTGGGGGCAATGGGCGCGGTAGCCGAAGAGTTTGCCGATGACCTGCCTGCCGATGCCATCGTCAGCGACGTCGGATCGTGCAAGCAAAGCGTAGCAGATGCGCTAGCGGCAGTATTGCCCGGTGCGATTATCATTCCCGCACACCCCGTTGCAGGTACCGAGAAAAGCGGTCCCGACGCCGGATTTGCG
>JBGSPK010000446.1:0-4448 GCA_041738665.1 Sphingorhabdus sp.
AAGCCTATAGCTTCTTTCCTGCAGAAACATATCATCAGGACTTCATGGCAAAAAACCCGGCTCATCCCTACATCACCGCATGGGACAAGCCGAAGGTCGCGAATCTGAAGCGCTTGTTCCCCAACCGCTATCGTTGATTAATCCCGATAGGCGGGGATGGCCCAGCCCTTTAGGATTGCCATGGCACGCAAGGCAAAACCGGCGGCGGCGCTGATAGCGGCGGCGGGAAGTACTGGTGCGCCGAACCATAGAAGCAAGCCGAATAGCCCGGATGCGAGCGCGGCGGCGGTGACATATATTTCCGGCTTGAGCAGGATGGACGGCTCACCCGCCAGCACATCGCGAATGATGCCGCCAACACAGGCGGTAATCACGCCCATCATCATGGCAGGGAGCAAGTGTACACCGAGCGTCAGCGACTTCCATGTTCCGAACACGGCATAAATCGCAATGCCGATAGCGTCGAACCAGTCGAGCGCACGGGCATTCCAGAAATTCTTTGGCGTTACCCATACCAGAACAGCCGTCACCAGACAGGTCGCGGCAAACCGCCAATCCTGAACCCAGAATACCGGCGCACCAATCAGCAGGTCGCGGACGGTCCCGCCGCCGACGCCGGTAATCAATGCGAAGAACGAAAATGTAACCAGAGTCTGCCCGCGCTGTGCTGCTGCCAACGCACCAGAGGCAGCAAATACCGCGATGCCAAAAAGGTCAAGCCAGGCAATGAGCGCAGGCGCCAGCTGGACTGCCTCCTTGACCATTTACATATGGATCGGCTTGCCAGTCACCGCCATCGCCGCTTCTTTTAGCGCTTCGGCGTGGGTTGGGTGGGCGTGGCAGGTGTAAGCAATGTCTTCGCTGGTTGCGCCGAATTCCATGGCAACGGCGGCTTCGGCAATCATGCTCCCCGCTATTGAGGCTATGATGTGAACGCCAAGCACCCGGTCGGTTTTGGCGTCGGCGACGACCTTCACAAAACCGTCGGTGTCGCGGTTAGTCTTTGCGCGGCTGTTCGCCATCATCGCAAATTTTCCAACTTTCACCTCGCCGCGCTCTTTGGCCTGCTCTTCGGTCAGGCCAACGCTGGCGATTTCGGGATAGGTGTACACCACACCCGGAATGACGTCATGGTTCACGATACCTGTGCCGCCCGCAATGAAGTCTGCTGCGGCGAGGCCTTCATCTTCGGCCTTATGTGCGAGCATCGGACCCGGGACGACGTCGCCGACGGCGTAAATGCCGGGGACATTGGTCTGGAAGTCATGACCGATGTCTATCTGGCCGCGGTTGTTGACCGTCAGCCCTGCCTTATCAAGCGCTAGGCCGTCAGTATTGGGTTTGCGACCAATCGCAACGAGGACGCAATCGGCTTCGATTGTTTCGGACGCGCCACCCGCGGCTGGTTCAACGGTCAGCGTTGCCTTGCCGCCTTTGACGGTCGCACCGGTGACTTTGGTACCGGTCCGGATGTTGAAGCCCTGCTTCTTGAAAATCTTGGCAGACTCCTTGCGGACCTCGCCGTCCATGCCGGGCAGGATCTGGTCGAGATATTCAACTACGGTAACTTCGGCGCCGAGGCGGAGCCACACGCTCCCGAGTTCGAGACCGATCACGCCGCCACCGATCACCACCATATGCTTTGGCACCTTGGGCAGTGCCAGCGCACCGGTAGAATCGACGATGACCTTTTGGTCGATCTCGACGCCAGGGAGCGGTGTGACTGACGAGCCGGTTGCGATCACGATGTTCTTCGCAGTGTAGCTCTTACCCACAACATCAATCGAGTTGGCCGAGGTAAAAGCCGCATGCCCCTTCAGCCAGTCGACCTTGTTCTTCTTGAAAAGAAACTCGATTCCGCCGGTCAGCTCGCCAACCGCCTTGGTTTTCTCGGCCTGCATCTGGTCGAGGTTCAAACCGACACTTTTGAAGTCGATCCCGAATTTCGCGAGCGCGCCCGAATGCGCCTCGTGATACATTTCGGACGCGTGCAGCATCGCCTTCGACGGAATGCACCCGACATTCAAACACGTCCCGCCCAGCGTCTCGCGCGATTCCACGCACGCGGTTTTCAGCCCCAATTGCGCGGCGCGGATCGCCGCAACATAGCCGCCCGGGCCAGCGCCGATAACAATCAGGTCATAATCTTGTTCTGCCATGTGGGTTTCCTTAAAGGTCGATCAGCAACCGGGTGGGGTCTTCAATCGCTTCCTTGATTGTCTTCAACGCAGTCACCGCTTCGCGGCCATCAATCAAGCGGTGGTCATAGCTGAGCGCCAGATACATCATCGGGCGGATGACGATTTCGCCGTTGCGCACCACCGGACGATCCTCGATGCGGTGAAGCCCGAGCACCGCCGACTGCGGCGGGTTGATGATCGGGGTAGACATCAGGCCGCCGAACACGCCGCCGTTAGAAATCGTGAAGGTACCGCCCGCCATATCTTCCATGGTCAGCGTCCCAGCCTTGGCGCGAGCGCCGAAATCACCGATGGTTTTTTCAATATCGGCGAACGATAGCTTGTCGGCATTGCGGACGACCGGGACTACAAGGCCGTTGGGCGCGCTGACCGCGACCGATACGTCGAGATAATTGTGGTAGACGATCTCGTCGCCGTCGATCTGTGCGTTGACGGCCGGAATGTCATGAACCGCGAGAGCGACCGCTTTGGTGAAGAAGCTCATGAAGCCCAATTTCACGCCATGCTTTTTCTCGAACAGTTCTTTGTACTTCTCACGCGCCGCAATGACTTCGCTCATGTCGCAGTCGTTGAACGTAGTAAGCAGAGCCGCCGTTTCCTGTGCCGACTTCAGCCGCTTCGCAACCGTCTGGCGCAGACGCGTCATGCGGACCCGTTCTTCCTGACGGCCAGCAACGGCCGGGGCAGCAACTGTAGCAGCGGGCGCAGGTGCAGCAGCAGGTGTGCCCTTGGCGGCGGCCACGACATCTTCCTTGGTCAAGCGACCGTCTTTGCCGGTGCCTTTGATCTTCGACGGATCGATGCCAAGTTCAAGAACCAGACGGCGAACAGCAGGAGACAATGGCAAGTCCGAATTTTCAGCAGGGGCAGCAACAGGTGCAGGCGCTGGTGCTGTCGTAACCGGTTGCGGGGCAGCTGCTGCAACGGCAGGTGCAGGTGCTGCAGCAGGCGTGCCTGACCCCGCTTCGATGCTTGCAATCACTGCACCGACATTCACCGTCGCGCCTTCTTCAACGACATAAGCGCCCATTACGCCCGCAACCGGCGACGGCACTTCAATTGCGACCTTGTCGGTCTCGAGGCTGGCAATAGGCTCGTCGGCAGCAACCGCTTCGCCGGGCTTTTTCAGCCATTGGCCAAGCGTCGCTTCAGTGATCGATTCGCCCAATACGGGGACTTTGACTTCGGTGCTCATATCGTATCAGCCTTTTCTAGACTTAGCCTTTTCTTTGGCGGCGGATTTCGGCGCGGACATTGTGGCCAAGTGCATCGGCGACCAAGGCCGCCTGTTCGGCCTGATGGCGTTTGGCTAGGCCGGTTGCTGTTGCTGCTGCAGCCTTGCGCCCGGCGTAACGCGCGCGAGTTGGTTTGGTTTTTGCATCGGCCAGGCATTCCTCGATAAACGGATCGACGAATGACCAGCTGCCAGCATTCTTCGGTTCTTCCTGCGCCCAGACGACTTCTTCGAGGTTCGCCATGCGTTTTAGACGGACCGCCAAGGGTTCGCCGGGGAATGGATAGAGCTGCTCCAACCGGACAATCGCCGTGTCGGTATCGCCTGCGGCATTGCGCGCCTCCATCAAGTCATAACCGACCTTGCCCGAGCACAATACCAACCGCTTCACATCGGCATCGGCGGGTGCCCAAGGGTCGGATAATATCCGCATGAAGTGGCTTTCGCCTTGGAAATCTTCAGCCTTCGACACCGCCATCTTGTGCCGCAGCAGCGACTTTGGAGTCATCACAATGAGCGGCTTGCGAAAAGACCGCGCCATTTGACGGCGCAACAGGTGGAAGTAGTTTGCAGGCGTCGTGCAATTCGCGACCTGGATATTATCCTCAGCGCAGAGTTGCAAAAACCGCTCAAGCCGCGCTGAGCTATGCTCCGGACCTTGGCCTTCATAGCCATGCGGCAGCAGCATCACGAGGCCGTTGGCGCGAAGCCATTTGGCCTCGCCCGCCGCTATGAACTGGTCGATAATGACCTGAGCGCCGTTGACGAAATCACCGAACTGCGCTTCCCAAAGGACAAGCGTTTTCGGTTCAGCCCCGGCGAAACCATATTCGAAACCGAGCACTCCGAATTCGGATAGCGGACTGTCGAGAATCTCGAACCGCCCATGCGGAAGAGTGGACAGCGGCACGTATTTTTCCTCGGTGCCCTGATCGACCCAAACTCCGTGCCGCTGGCTGAACGTGCCGCGCCCCGAATCCTGTCCGGACAGGCGGACGCCATAGCCTTCGGAC
>JBGSPK010000452.1:0-9514 GCA_041738665.1 Sphingorhabdus sp.
TAACGGGTCCAGAAACTGGTCAGATCGCTTGCGCGGACCGCATCGTCCACTTCGCGCAGAAAAGCCTCATCGCTTCCGGCGCGCTTGTCAGTCGGTGTCAAAGCCAAAAGGGCCTCCGAAATTTTATAGTAAACATGATATTGCCGCCGTCCTTAGCGGGACTCGAACCGATAGGCCAGCCCTGCTTCAAGCAGGCTGATACAGCTGGTCTGGTCCGGGGAAGCTGCGATCACGCACGCCGCTGGCATATTCGCGAACGGCCTCTTCGACACTGACGCCCATATTGCCGAATTTCTTCACGAATTTGGGGACGCGGTCGAACAGCCCAAGCATGTCTTCGGTGACCAGAACCTGTCCATCGCACTGCGCCGACGCGCCGATGCCGATGGTAGGGCAAGCAATCTTGTTAGTGATTTCGATTGCAATCGGCTCAAGCACGCCTTCGATAACCATCGAAAATGCGCCCGCCTCGGACATCGCAACCGCATCTTCGACAATCGATTTAGCTTCTTCGGGGCTTTTGCCGCGTACGCCATATCCGCCCAAAATGTTCACCGCCTGCGGGGTGAGGCCGACATGCGCCATGACGGGTATCCCGCGCGAGGTCAGAAATTCGACCGTCGGGGCAAGCACTCTGCCACCCTCGACTTTTACCGCAGCTGCGCCCGTTTCCTTAAGTAGTCTTGCGGCATTGCTGAAAGCCTGCTCGGGCGACGCTTCGTATGAGCCAAAAGGCATATCGACGATAACCGCTGCATGGTAGCTGCCACGCACCACAGCTGCGCCATGCGCGCACATCATTTCCATTGTTACGGCTACAGTATGTGGCAGGCCATAGATCACCTGTCCAAGCGAGTCGCCGACGAGCAGCATGTCACAATGCGGATCGAGCAACTGCGCCATGCGGACGGTGTAAGCAGTCAGCATCACCAACGGTTCGCCGCCCTTGCGTTGCCGGATGCGCGGCACAGTAAGCCGCTTCATCGGTGACGGCGTCGGGTTTGCGCGGCTGGTGGATGTATCGAAAGTGAGTGTTTGGGGGCGTGTGGACATGGGGTGGGGGCTTAGCGAGTAAAACATCCATGCAAAAGCAAGAACGGGCAGATTGTTATTTATATTTGACTCACTGTTAAAAATAACTAACATTAAGTGCGAATCAGATAACATTGGAGTTCGCTAATGGCGTTTCAGGAAAAGATTGAATGGCTGACATTGTCGGCAATGGTGGTCGCCTATGGAATATATTTCAGCCTTGTGGCTGCATATCCTGCTGGGCCAACGCTGGTCGAAACATTGTGGCTTTTTGCCAAGATTTCTGTGGCGCAAATCATTGTCGTAACGATCGGTGCGGTTGTTCTGGCGTTAGCCTTCCGCAAAGAAGGGCAAGCAAAGTCGGACGAGCGTGATCGTTCGATTTCCAGGCGAGGAGCTACCATTGCTTATTATGTGTTGCTCATCGGGGTCATTCTCGTTGGCGTGGTTATGCCCTTCGAACAACCGTCGGCTGCCAAAATCGTCAACGCTTCGTTGTTCATTTTGGTAATTGCCGAAGCCGTACGCCATGTAGTGATGCTGGTTAGTTATAGGAGGGGCTGGCATGGCTAATCCACCTTTCACCAATGACATTAAAACGCTGCGCTTTTTCGCTGGCGAAATGACGCAAGGTGACCTTGGCGACAAAGTCGGCGTCACCCGACAAACTATCGCCGCTATCGAGCAGGGCAAATATTCGCCTTCGCTTGAGGTCGCGTTCCGCATCGCACATGTTTTCGGAAAGCCGTTAGAAGATGTGTTCCGTTGGCAAAACGATATTCCTTAAGTGCTGCGCAGCACCGGAGACCTGAACATCCGCTCCCCAGCTACCGCTCAGGTCTCCACCCTATTTTGGACTAGCATCAATCGCTTCGGCGACATTGTCGCTGAAAAAGCCGTCAATACCGGTCGCCAAATACGCTTGGATTTCGGTTTTCACGTCGCCAACTCCGCGCGGGTCGATTCCCGACTTCTGGCCAAGCGGCAAGAAATAATTTTCGCGGCGGAATGTCCAGGGATGGACCGCGAGGCCGACTTTATGTGCGTCGGCGACAAGGCTAGTCGGTTCGCCTAAATTGCCAAGCAGGGTACGCGGAATGACGAGCGCTTTATTGGGGCCAATGCCGTCGGCATAAGCTGACACCAGCTTTAAGCCCTCGGCTGTCGCCATGGCCGGATATGTCAAATCAGCGCGGTCTGGCGGGCTGCCTTTTTCGTCCATCAGCTGGATCAGGCGCACTTTCGTCTTGCTGCGCAAAGCCCTTAGATTTTCGACCTCGAAAGACTGGATGAAAACCGGTGCGGTCTTTTCGGTATGTCCATATTTGGTCAGTAACGCCAACAACGGCGCTTCGTGCGGCAGGCCGATTGAAGCGAAATAGGTCGGGTGCTTGGTCTCGGGATAGACGCCGACCCCGTTAGCTTTTGCCAGTTTCAATATCTCTTCAAAAGTCGGGACTTCGAACTGTCCGTCATAGGCGATATTGGTTTTGCGCAATTGCGGCAGGCGCTCTTTGGCGCGCAATGATTTTAATTCAGCTAGTGTGAAATCTTCGGTGAACCAGCCAGTCATCTGCTGATCATCGATGGTTTTGGTCTTTTTGCGGTCGGCAAATTCGGGCTTTGCCGAAACATCGGTGGTTTCGGAAATCTCGTTCTCGTGCCGTGCGACAAGTACGCCGTCTTTGGTCAACACAAGGTCCGGTTCGATATAATCCGCACCCTGCTCAATCGCCAGCGTATAGGCTGCGATGGTGTGCTCGGGCCGTTCTCCGCTGGCGCCGCGATGGGCGATGACGATGGCGTGGCCGTTAAGTGGTTTTTCCATGGCTTGGCTTTCGGTTGTCGAACAAGCGGGAAGGAGGGCGGCGATCAGGAGCGGGAATAGACATTTCATGAAGCGGGCATTGCGCAGGCCTGTGTCACCCTGATGACAGCGACGTCGCACCGCCGTCAACCGACTTCGACGCCCTTCCAGAACGCAATCCGGTCGGTGATTTCGCTCGCCGCCGATTTGGGCTCGGGATAATACCACGCAGCGTCAATATTGGTTTTGCCGTCGACGACCAGCGAATGATATCGCGCGGTACCCTTCCAGCCGCACACTGACGTGGTGTCGCTGCCTTGAAGATAATCGATATTGACTGCGTCTCGCGGAAAATAATGATTGCCTTCGACAACGACAGTATTATCCGATTGCGCGATAATCGCGCCGTTCCAGCGTGCGGTGACCATGATATCTTCCTCCGGTTAGAATTTCACCGCATCATAGACTTCCGGCTTGAACCCGACCAGCAATGTTTCGCCGCCCTCGACCACCGGACGTTTGATCATCGACGGGTTGGCGAGCATCAGCGCGATTGCCTTTGTTTCGTCGATGCCGGTTTTGTCGGCGTCGGGCAGTTTCTTGAATGTCGTGCCTGCTTTATTGAGCAGCTTTTCCCACCCGACTTCGCCTACCCAACGTTTCAGGTCAGCCGCTTCTACACCCGCCTTTTTATAATCGTGGAAATGATAGGCTACGCCGCGCCCATCGAGATACACCCGCGCCTTTTTAACCGTATCGCAGTTGGGAATGCCGTAAAGGGTGATTGTCATTTGGTGCTTCCGTAATTGATGTTGATCTTCTCTGCCGCAGCCACCGCCACGGCCCGCGCGGTGTCCGTGTCTCCGTCCAGAACGCGGGCCAATGTCACCCCCATCCGGCGATAGGGGCGGGTAACGGGCTTGCCGAAAATGCGCGCGTCGACATGCGTTTCGGCTGTTGCGAGCGCGAGCGCATCGGCGAGGCCAGTGATGCTGAAGTCCTCGGCTTCGCGGTCGGCGAGGACGACGGCGCTCGCCGATGCGCCGAGCAAGGCGATGTCTGGTATCGGCAGGCCAAGGATTGCACGGGCGTGAAGGTCGAATTCGGTGAGCGTTTGCGAAACCAAAGTCACCATACCGGTATCATGGGGGCGTGGGGAGAGTTCAGAGAAAATGACGTCGTCGCCCTTAACGAAAAACTCGACGCCAAACAGGCCGTAGCCACCAAGCGCATCAACCACTTTTGCGGCCATATCCTGCGCGGATTTTAGCGCAGCCGCCGACATAGCCGCCGGTTGCCAGCTCTCGCGGTAATCGCCGCGTTCCTGACGGTGGCCGATGGGCGGGCAGAAATGGACGCCATCTTTAGTGCGGACAGTCAGCAACGTTATTTCATAATCGAAATCGATAAACTGCTCGGCAATCACACGCAGCCGGTCACCGCGCATCCCGGCAGCGGCATAGTCCCACGACGCATCGATATCTGATGTGGTCCGCATCGTGCTTTGGCCTTTGCCCGATGACGACATCACCGGCTTTACCACCAAAGGCAGGCCCAACTGCGCTACCGCCGCGTGTAGTTCCTCTCGGCTTTCGGCATAAAGATAGCGCGATGTCGTCAACCCTAGCTCCGACGCGGCGAGATCACGAATCGCATCGCGGTTCATCGTCAGCTGCGCGGCGCGGGCGGATGGGACGACCGTGAACCCCCTGGCTTCGTAATCCGTGAGCACTTCGGTGCGGATTGCTTCAATTTCAGGTACAATGAAGTCAGGCTGATGTTTCTCAATCGCGGCACCCAATGCTTCTCCGTCGAGCATCGAAAACACTTCGGCGTCGTCTGCCACCTGCATCGCAGGAGCCTGAGCGTAGCTGTCACATGCAACGACGTGGCACCCAAGCCGTTTGGCTGCGATGACAAATTCGCGCCCCAACTCGCCAGATCCGAGCAATAATATTTTTGCTGTCGGTTTCATTTATAATGCTCCCGCCGGTCACCAAAATCACGCACCCGTTTGCGCCATGCCCGGTAGCTGCCGGGCTTGAGTTGTGTCCGCATGATTGCCTTAATTTCGTCCGGCGTTACGCCGTGCTGAACCGAAATCTGATTAAAGCTGATATGGTCTGATAGCGCCATTTCAACGATTTCGCTAAGTTGAGATGAGGTTAGGCTGGATGACATGGTGGCTAGACTGGCCATTGGTCTGTTTCATGGTCAGGGTGCTGATGATTAGTTGCCCTAATCTTTGTCACATGATCGGCCATCGTTTCTTCGGTTGTGCCTTCCCCGGGCAGGCCGCCAAGCTTGCTGAACCAGGGCATCCGTGCTTCCAGTCCGAACTGCATCTTTGGCGGGAACTGTGCTGGGTTATCCAGCGAACCAGTGGTAACATTCAGATGGTTGCTTGTGACATAGTCATATGTAAGGGGTGTGCCGCAATCGCGGCAGAAACCGCGTGTCACCGGGTCGGAACTTTTGAATAATGTCGGTTGGCCCCGTGTCCAACTGAAGGCATCACGCGGAATTCCGATCAAAGCCGCAAAAAAGTTCCCAACAGCTTTTTGGCACATCCGGCAATGGCAAATATGCGATGTGTCGAGCACCGCAGTGGCTTGATAGCGCACCGCGCCACATTGGCACCCACCGTTCAGAAGTTGCCCGATTCTTTCCATGACCTGCTTTCGCCGCAATCGGTGAGGCACGCAATATCGAAGTGGAAGACATTCACATTGTTCGGCGAAACACGTTTCTGTGTGCTTGCCACAAATGGCAAAAGCCTTCACAAAGGCTGCATGGCTAACATCATTGCATTCCTCTTCGGACTTATCGCCCTCGTCCTTGCCGTTATCGGCTTCATCCCGTTGCTGGGCTGGCTCAACTGGCTCATCATTCTGATTGCTGGCGTCGGCGCGGCGTTCGGTTTCGCATCGGACAAGAATTCGGGTCGCAATTTCTGCTTCGTGGTTATGGCGATCTGCGCGCTGCGATTGTGGATGGGCGGCGGCATCATCTGAGCGCTCCGCAAAACCCAAAGAGTCAGCCCCCGAGTATCGACCGCAATGGCCTGTTTGCGGCCATAGGCGCCTATACCGCGTGGGGCTTCATGCCGGTTTTCTTCAAACAGTTGGCAGCTGTACCTGCAGTTGAGATTATCGCGCACCGGATTATCTGGGCGGTCCCTTTGCTGCTCGTTATCATGGCGTTTCGGCGGCAGTTGCGCGAATATCTGGGCGTGCTGGCAAATTGGAACTTGCTGCGCTGGATGTTGGCAAGCGGCGCGCTGATATCGGTCAACTGGCTGGTTTATGTGTGGGCGGTCAATAGCGGTCATATTCTGGCGGCGAGTTTTGGCTATTATCTTAATCCGCTGCTCAACATTCTGGCAGGAACAGTTTTCCTTCGCGAACGGCTGAGCAATACCCAGAAAATGGCTGTAGCTGTTGCCGTCGCTGGCGTAATCGTCATGGGCGCAAGCGGTGCAATCGACACTTTATGGATAGGACTGAGCCTTGCCGCCAGCTTTTGTGCCTATGGGCTGGTACGCAAAATGGCACCTGTCGGTGCTGTGCCGGGGTTGGCTGTTGAAACGACTTTATTATTGCCAATCGCAATGGCGGCGGCTTTCTGGTTCGCGTGGGGCAGTCCGCATCCCGGTTGGGGAAACAATCCGCAAACGACCTGGCTGCTGGTTGCAGGCGGGGCGATTACCGCGATACCATTATTGCTGTTCGCCACCGCTGCACGACGCATGAGCTACAGCGCGCTTGGTTTCATTCAGTATCTTGCGCCGACCCTGCAGTTTTTATGTGGCGTTCTGCTCTATGGTGAACCGCTTTCGACCGCGCGACTCATAAGCTTTGGACTTATTTGGCTGGCGCTGGCGATATTCAGTTGGGATGGCATCAGGCGGATGCGGACGGGTTAAGCTCCAAACCGCCAGCCAATATTTTCGCCTGCGTGGAAGGGCACAATCGGCGTCCCATTAGCATCCACGGTATCGGGAACCGTCACCGTTGCACGTTCCAGCGTCACTATGCCGTCATTCAAGGGCAGCCCATAAAAGCGCGGGCCGTTCTCAGACGCGAAAGCCTCGAACTTGCCGAGTGCACCTTCTTCATCAAACACCGCCGCATAGCTCTCCAGTGCGAAAGGCGCGTTGAAAATTCCGGCGCAACCACAAGCGCTTTCCTTGGCCGATTTTGCGTGCGGGGCGCTGTCGGTGCCGAGGAAATATTTGGGGCTACCCGATGTTGCCGCCTTGCGCAGTGCGAGGCGATGCACCTCGCGCTTGGCCACGGGCAAGCAATAGGCATGCGGGCGGATGCCGCCGACAAACATGGCGTTGCGGTTAATGTGCAGATGCTGCGGGGTGATGGTCGCCGCGACATTGGGGCCGCTGGCATCGACAAATGCGGCGGCGTCGGCGGTGGTTATATGTTCGAATACAATTTTGAGTTCCGGCAAGTCGCGGACCAGACCGGACAATGTACGCTCGATAAACACAGCCTCGCGGTCGAAAATATCGACTGCATGGTCGGTGACTTCGCCGTGGATGAGCAGCGGCATGCCGATGTGCGCCATGCGTTCAAGCGCGGGCATGATCGCGGCGACATCGGTCACGCCGTGTGCGCTGCCCGTCGTAGCGTGGGCGGGGTAGAGCTTGGCAGCGGTGAACACGCCCTCGGCAAATCCGCGCGCGAGTTCTTGTCCGTCGATGCCGTCAGTGAGGTAAGCCGTCATCAGTGGGGTGAATTCAACACCATCCGGAACCGCGGCCAAAATCCGGTCGCGATAGGCGGCGCAGGCCTCGACGCTGGTAACCGGCGGCGACAGATTGGGCATCACAATGGCGCGGGCAAATTGACGCGCGGTATAAGGCACCACGCCGCGCAGCATATCGTCATCGCGCAGGTGAACATGCCAGTCGTCGGGGCGGCGGATTGTAAGTGTATCGGTCATGGGCTTCCCTTTAGGCGAAGCGGACCCTATCTGTCACCTATGCCAAACCCCCGCCTGTTCGACCGTGCTATCATTCGCCTTTCTCCAACCGAAGCAGGCGAGGATGTGCGCGGCTTTTTGCAAGGGTTGGTCACACAGGACACGGCGGCTGAGTGTCCGCTTTGGGCAGGATTGCTGAGCCCGCAAGGCAAGGCGTTGTTTGATTTCATCCTGTGGGCCGATGGCGATGATGTCTTGATTGACTGCGAAGGAAGTCAGGCCGAGGCGCTCATGCGGCGTTTGTCGATGTACCGGTTGCGACGCAAAATCAGCATATTGGCGGATGATGCATTGGGCGTATTTTGGACGAAAGAAGGCGCTGGCGACCCCCGCCATGCTGACCTTGGCAAGCGCTGGATAGCATCCATCGCCGCCGATGATGAAGACGCCAGCGATATGTTTCGCCAGCACCGACTTTCACTCGGTATAGCCGAAGGCATTACCGAGCTTGGTAGCGACCAGACGCTCTGGCTCGAGGCAAATGCCGCTGAGTTGCACGGGGTGTCATTTTCCAAGGGCTGCTATGTCGGTCAGGAAAACACAGCGCGGATGAACTGGCGGCAAAAGGTCAACAGGCGGCTGGTAGTGGTTCCGCTTATTCAGGCCGACGAGAAACGTCAGCGCGTCGCTTATCCCGAACTCGGCATCTCTGTAGAACTGCGCCGCGTCGAGGATATGGTAGATATCAACCTGCCCGCATGGCAGCGCGCAGCGATCACTTAGTCGAGCAATTCCAGCTTCACCCGCGCGGTGCCGCTGCGGTGCATGCCAATTTCCCTGGCGGCGGCATAAGAAATATCGATGATCCGCCCCTTGCCCCAAGGCCCACGATCATTGATCCGGACAATGACCTCCTTGCCATTGGCGAGGTTGGTTACGGCGACACGGCTGTGAAAGGCGAGCGAGCGATGCGCAGCGGTCATCGCTCCGGGATCGAAACGCTCTCCGCTGGCCGTCCTGCTTCCGGCAAATTCATTACCGTAATAGCTGGCCATGCCATCACCGATATGGCTTCGGCTGTCGCCGGCTTGGACTAAAACCGGCACCGCAGTCAGCGCAAAAATCGACAAGCGACTCATTTTGGACATGGACCCCTCCATGTCGACGACATTGCGGCTGTAGACTTCATGCCGCAATATCAATGGCGATATACTGATTTGATTGCGCGTCAGGCTGAGGCGTCAGACATCCAGATTAGCCACATTCAGTGCGTTTTCTACGATGAAATCACGCCTTGGCTCGACAACTTCGCCCATCAGCTTGGTGAAAATATCGTCGGCGAGATCAGCCTGTTCGATTTCCACGCGGAGTAGCGAGCGGTGGTTGGGGTCCAATGTGGTTTCCCACAATTGCTCGGCATTCATCTCGCCAAGGCCCTTGTAACGCGAGATTGCCAGGCCCTTGCGGCCAGCCGCCAATATGGCGTCCAGCAGTTCGGATGGCCGTGTGATCGCGCCCTTGTTGCCGATGCCTGACGATGCAACCGTACGTTTGGCTTGATCGCCGACGGCTTCGCCTTCTTCTGCGTCGACTTCAAGTTCAACCTCAGGCTCGGCGACCGCCGACGACTTAACCAACCGCGCTGGCGTTTCGTAACTCGCGCTTTCTTCGCTCGCGAGCTTATGCAATTTGCGTGCCTCTGCAGACATCAGGAAGGCGGCTTCGATGATATGGTGG
>JBGSPK010000005.1:0-25990 GCA_041738665.1 Sphingorhabdus sp.
GGGTAAACCTTTTTCATCAACAGTAATGTCGGTCACCGACAAGGTCGGCGTGGAATCAGGTTGAAGCGTCAGGGTGACGGTTGCAGTCGACGGATCGCCGTCGCCATCAATGATGGTGTAGGTAAAGCTGTCTGTTGTCGACAGGCTGCCTGCACCGGCATTCGGTGTGTAGGTAAACAGGCCCGTTGCCGGGTCATAGCTAATGACGCCATAGGTCGCTTGGGTGAAGGTGACTTTGCCCGGTACTGATGTGGCAACGCCGTCTGCGCCGAAGGTATCGTTGCCGAAAACGGCAATATTAAAGGCGCTGTTCTCAGCCGTTTGCGTCGCCACGTCATTTGCAGCAACCGGTGCATCGTCGAGGACGGTGACATTCAGAGTATCGATCGCGCTCACGCTGTTATCGCTGTCGGTCACGCGGACGTCAAAAGCTTCGCCAGCCAGCGAATCTGCGGCATCGGAAATACCGTCGCCATCGAGCGTGATGAAATCTGGATGGTTTTCGAGATTGTCGGTGAGCGTATAGGTGTAAGTATAAACTCCCGCTAAAACCGAAACTACCAACGTGCCATTCGCGCCGTTGACAACGCCGCCTGCGGTCACGTCGACCCAGTTGCCCAACGCATCACGCAGTTCCAGCTTTTGTAGCGTGTCACCACCTGTGCTGATGGAGAAACTGCCAGTACCGATGTGCGAATTGCTACCGAAAGAGGTACCCTCTGGCTCACCGGCACGCGCTGGAAGGCCGTCTTCGTTGACGGTAACATCGGTCACGCGGACTGTCGGAACGGAGTCGGCTTTGAGGTTTATCGTGACCGTTGCGGTCGATGGATCGCCGTCACCGTCAATAATCGTATAGGTGTAGGTCACTGTACCGAGCTGGCCAGGCACTGGCGTGAAGGTGAACAGGCCCGTTACCGGGTCATAGGTGACAGTACCCGTTGCTGGCTGAGTGAATGTCACGGCCACACCAGGATTGTTATCGATATCGACGCCGTCCGCGCCGTACGTGTCATTACCGAAGACATCGAAGGTAATGGCGGTGTTTTCGACGTCCTGATTCACCGTGTCATTGCGCGCGATCGGGCCGTCGTCCAATATGTCGATGGTGATCGTGTCGTTCGCAACATCGCCGTCGCTGTCGGTTAGGACGATGTCGAAATCGTCAAAAATCCCTTCCGACGTACCCGTTGTAGGGTTGCTCGGGTGGTCCGTTGTATTGTCGGTCAGTGTGTAGCTATAGCTATATACGCCTGCGCTTAGCGTAACGGTTAGCGTACCGTACGCGCCGACGACGACACCGCCAGCGGTGACATTAACGCCATTGATAACGAGACTGCCGATGCCGTCACTCCCGGTGCCGATAGCAATAGTGCCGGTAGTGGTTTCGGCGGTGCTTCCGGGGTTCGAGCCATCAGGGAGTGCCCGTTCATCCGCCTGCCCATCGCTTGCACGCAATGTTGGCGTTGAATCCTTGCCGAGATCGATTGTTACGGTTGCGATATCGGTATCGCCATCACCGTCGGTGATCTGATAATTGAACGTTACCAATCCCTCTTCACCGGCCGCGGGCGTGTAGGTGAATGTACCATCGGCATTATATACCAACGTACCTGTGCCGGTCAGCGATCCGCCAACCAAAGCAACGCCGGTAGTCAGATTGACCCCGTCGGCACCCTGTATGTCGTTGGTAATCACGTTGACGGTGACAGCGGCATTTTCGGCCACTGGTCCTGCGCTATCGTTGTTTGCGTCAGGGACATCATCGATGATTAGGACCTTGACGGTGCCGGTTTCAGTCGATCCGTCGGTATCGGTCACATCAACGTCGAACACTTCGGTGATCGTATTCTCGCCGCCGCCAACGGGATGCGGCACGTTATCGCTAAGGGTATAGCTATAGTTGACCGTGATGCTGGTCGGGTCGCCGCCTGCGGTCGTGTTGGTCACGATGCTGGTGATGGTGAAAGTGCCATAAGCGGTGGTGAAAGTCTGGCCAACAAAGGCTTCGACGCCTTCAATCTTGATTGAGCTGATGCCGTCCACGCCATTGATGGTGAACGAACCGGTCTGTGTTAGCGGCTCCTTCACAGGGTCTGAACCGGCAGGCAGATCGTCGTCGTCTACGATCAGGTCGGGACCCTGGATATTGAGCCCGTTGATTGTGATACCGTCGTCCGAGCCATTGATGGTTATCGTCAACGTCGTCGTCCGCGTGTCGCCATCGCCATCGGTCAGTGTGTAGGTGAAGACTTCGGTCAGCGAATCGTTGCTGTCGAGCCCCTGCACGCGTGGATCGAAATTATTGAGGACGTAGCTATAGCTGCCGTCTGCGTTGAGCGTCAGCGTGCCATACGCACCAGCGGTCGAACCGCCTACCGTTCCTGCGGTCGCGCCAAAGGCGACTGCGGTTACGCTGGCGCCATCGGCACCTTTGGTATCGGCAACACCATCGGTATCATTCGCGTCTCCGCCTCCGACGCCAGTGATTACATTGCCGTCAGCCGATACGGATTCGCTTTCACCACCAAAATCATCTTCGGTGACTGAATCAACGTCGGCGCGTGCAGTCGGAACGTCATCGATGATATCAACGACGAGCGTGCCCGATGAACTGTCGCCATCCTGATCAGTGACGACGATCGCGAAATCGTCAAAGGTCGCGTCGCCCGATGTGTTGGTGGTAAGCAGATATTCGTAGCCAACAACGCCATTGGCGATGCTGGTGATTTTCAGCGTGCCGAAGCTGCCGGTGAAAATCTGACCGACTGCGGTTACAGCCACGCCGTCGATAGTTACAGTTGCAGGACCGTCGGCGGCCGCATAAGCAATCGTGCCGGTGGTCTTTTCGCTATCCGCCGCCGCGTTTGACCCGGCGGGAAGGCCAGCCTCGTCAACCAGCGTGCCAGCAGCACCCTTGACCGGCAGGTCGAGCGTAACCGGGCTGTCAGCAATAGCGATGGTCAGCGTTGCGCTCGACGCATCACCATCGGCATCAGTGATGGTGTACGTGAACACGTCAGAGACCCCGCCTGGCGAGCCTGCATTGCGAACGTAGCTGTAGCTGCCATCAGCGTTGATTGTCAGGACTCCGTAGAGACCATTGATTGCAGTGCCTGCTCCGCCCGAGCCGCCTGCGCCAGCCACATTGGTGACGAGCACGCCGTCCGCGCCCTGCACATCCTTCCCGCCGTCGCCTTCGACATCAGAAATGACATTGCCCGTGGCTGGGCCATAACTGCCCGCAGCGATGCTGTCTGTATCGGCAACCGCGGTAGGCGTATCATCGATAATCCGTATGGTGAATGGCTTGGTATCGGTATCGCCATCGGTGTCGGTTACGGTGATTGAGAAGACCTGCGTCGTCGCATCGCCCGATGTATTGTCCGTCAGCGTGAAGGTGTAGGACAAAGTTCCGGTCGCAAGATTGTAGCCGGTGATTAGCAAAGTTCCGGTTGGCACCGCAATCACCTGCCCAGCGCCGGTAATATTAACACCATTGATCGAGACACTGGCAACGCCGTCGGGCGCAGTGAAGGAAATCGTCCCGCTCGTTGATTCGCTTGGCGCAGCCGCGTTCGAACCGGGAGGCTCGGTACCGCGCGCAGGCAAGCCTGCTTCGTCGACCACAGTTCCTGCACCTGTTGTTGGCACCGAAGTGATCGTGACCGGGCTATCGGCTATCGAAATGGTCAGCGTTGCGGTCGAGGTATCGCCGTCGCCGTCGGTCAATTGATAGGTAAAAACGTCGTTCACGCCGCCGGGCGTGCCGGCGTTGCGCGTATAGGTATAGCTGCCATTCGCAGATATTGTCAGCGTGCCATATTGGCCGTTGATAGTCGTGCCCGCCCCGGCAAATGTCCCAGAGCCAGTTCCGGCACGGATTCCGGACAAGACTGCGCCATCAGCACCTTGCGTGTCCGCGCCTGCATTTCCGCTAGTCGTGCCAGCGCCTGTGATGACATTGCCAGTTTGCCCGGTATAATTTGCAGCAGGCACACTATCGGTGTCGTTGCGCGCTGTCGGCGCGTCGTCGATTATGTTGATCGTAAGATTGGCACCGGCGGTATCGCCGTCGCGGTCAGTAACCACAACCGCGAACACGTCGTTCGAGACCGGATTGGTAGTGTTATCCGTCAGAGTGTAGCTGTAGCCGATGTTGCCTGTCGCTATGCTGGTAATCGTAAGTCGTCCCAGCGGCGTTACGAAAACCTGACCGACTGCAGTGATAGCAACACCGTTGAGCGTGATAGAAGCCAGCCCATCGGGCGCCTCGAACACGATGCTGCCAGTCGTGGTTTCGGCATTTGATGACTCGTTCGAGCCGGCAGGCTCGGTGCCGCGGGATGGCAATGCCGCCTCATTTACCGAGGCCGTTGCACTGACCGAACCGGCAGGTTGGTCGGGCGTTATGATAATCGTCGTCGGCTCTTCATCGTCAAGCGCCGGAATGATTTCACGCTCTTCTGGTGCCGGAAAGGCAAGTTGCGTCGGCGGCAACAAGTCACCAAGACCGAACGGATCGCCAATATCACCAACCGGGTCAGCAAAATTGCCGCCTGAGCTTTGCAAACGGCCAGCAGCTGGCTGCGGCTCCTGCCCTATCAGTAAGGCAGCGATGTTGAGTGCTGGAACGGCCACGCCTTCGACGACGATTTGCGGAACGAAAATCGCGCCATCAGGAACAATCATCTGTGTTCCGTCGGGCATCTGGATGACGAGATCGCGTCCGACAACCTTGATATCGTCAAGGCCGACACCCGCTGGCAAAACCAACTGGCCATCCGCTGTAAGCGGAAGGATATTGGCACTCTGAATGGCGACGGCGAGGGTGGCAGCGGCTTCTAAAGTCGCTGCGGCGTCTGCACCGGTCAAGTCGATGGCCGGGCCGGTTGTGATATCGCTGTTCTTGAAGTCCATGATGCGTTCCTAAGCAAAATGACGCGCCGGTGCCGTCATGGCCCGGTCGGAAGATGAATGATTGAAAATCGAAATGTTGTGCGGCGTTGCCGTCGAAGGGCGCAGTTCAACGCATGAGCAATGCTCGAAATTAAGACGGATATAATTAAACATGGTGCCCGTGATCCCTCATGTGCAAAGCTGCCGCCTGAATGTTCAGACGGGCAGGTTTGCCATTCCAGTGGGCGACCCTAGAATGGTGAAAACCGATTCGTTACCAACGCAGTAACCACCATCCATAATCGATTCGCAAGCTTCTTAACGGAAATTTACCAATATAATTCAAATATATAACAATAGTTGTATATAGTTCGATATAGACAAAGGATTTCGGAACAGGTGCAGTCGGACAAAGGTCTAAAACGCTACGGCATCATCGCCGGCCAAGCGGTGTTCTGGATCATGATGGTTGCCCGCCTGTTGATGTGCGGGCTGGTGTTTCTGTGGGCAAGCTCGTCCTATCCCGCCGGTTCAGCTTATGCATCGTTCGCACGAAGCTTTCTTTTGGTATGGACGTTTTGGGGTGCCGTTACCGCAGCAGCAGCGTTGGCAGGTAAACCCGTGCGGCTTGGGATGTGCCGCCTCATTGTCGGTGTAGACGCCGTTCTGGCGATGGTCACAATCGCCACTTTGAAGGGGGAAGGCGGGGCAACAATAGCCTACGCCGTATGCGTTGTCGTATTCGGATTAAGTCTACGCGTCGGCCGCACCCAGATATTGGCTCTTATCGCAATGTTGCCCCTCGCCTTCATCTTGCGCGATACTGCGGTTTTTGTTTTAGGCGCCGAAGTTCGGTCGACCGACATGGACTCCGCCCTTCCCGAGCTGATCAGCGCGGTATTGCAGATACTGTCGGTGACGGCCCTCATTTTGTGGGCCAACAGACGATATGTGCTCGAAAGGTTCACGAATGATTTTTCATCGCTGCGAATGCTGTCGTTGGAAAGGTCGTTCGATTTCGACCTTCAATCTTGGACCGAACAGTTCGCGCTGCTATTTCAACCTGGGCGTGCGGCGTGCCTGATGACATCGCCAATAAAAAGCGCGCCCAGCCGCTATTATCATAATAATCTCGACGCATGGCTGAATGATTCCCAGCGCATTGAATTGATGCGGGCATTTGCCGAGCTGCCAAATGGTTGCAGCCTGTTTGATTGTGAGCATAACCGGATTAATCCACCAGGCACCCGATTGTGGCGCGCTTTTGACGTGACCGAACACAGGCTTGCGATTATCCTCCGCCGAGCCGGTATCTCGGCAGCCCTCGTGCAGCCAATGCAAATTGACCGCGCACGCGGCGGTTTTGTATGTGCATTGGGTCGCCCTATCGACGCCGCCAAAATTGCAGAGTTGTTTCAGCTCGGTCGGCACATTAGCGAAATGTCTGATTTCCTCAGCCGCATTGCGACCGCTGAACGCGCATTTATCGCCGATGCCCACGATGTTGCGCGCCGCGACCTACATGATGGCGTGCTGCAGTCGCTTGCAGCGCTGCGGATGCGGCTAATGCTTCTTACCAAACGAAAGGATGTGGCAAAAACCGCAGTCGATTTGGAGATTCGAAAAACGGTCGATATTCTTACCCTTGAACAGTCCCGGCTCCGCGGCATTCTGGAGACTAGTCAGAGCACCAACCATACCATCAATCTGGTTTCTCAGCTCGACATCTGTACCCGTAGTATCTCGCTACAATGGAGTATTGATGTCGATCTGAATTCCGAAGAACCTGCCATACCGGTCGATCCGGAGTCGGCATTAAACATTGAGCATCTATTACGCGAAGTTATCGCCAACGCGGTACGTCACGCCAAAAGCAAATCCTTGACAGTGTCACTATCGCTCAAGCAAGATGCGCTGATGATGGCGGTTTCTGACTTGAACCCGCTGTCTGAGGGGGAGCAGGGATTTGAAAAACCTGCATTAACATTGAAATCTGCTTCGCTACGCGATCGTTTGAGACTCGTGAACGGTGAGGCATATGCAGAGGGGCTGGGTAAGGGAACGCTATTATCGATCCGGATACCCATGCAGCAGGTGGACGATGCGTAATATTTTAGTGGTAGATGATCATCCGTTTTTTCTTCACGGGTTTAGCCAGTATCTCGGCGAAATAAGCGAGTTCGAAGTTGAAACCGCCTTATCAGTCGACGAGGCGATTACCAAGATTGATGGTGCCCGGCCCGATCTCGCAATGCTTGATGTGACAATGCACGGCGGCGGCGGCTTAAGGGTGCTTCGCTATTTGCGGCTGCATTATCCGAATGTGCCAGCGATGTTCCTTACGGTGCATATCGATCCCGAACAGACAATCGAAGCCATGCGACTGGGTATTAAAGGCATTGCATTGAAGGACAGTGATCCGGATGTGATTATCGAGGGAATGAAAACCGTTTTGGCAGGCGGCAAGTGGTTCGAAAGCGGGGTTACCGAACCGGCGCTGCAATATTCGATTGAAAGGCCGACGGGCAAAGTCAGGTCAGACGACTTACTGACCAAACGTGAGCACGAAATTGTTGATCTGGTGTGCCTCGGCCTGCGCAATCGTCAGGTTGCAGACCGGTGTGATCTAACCGAGGGCACAGTAAAAATTCATCTGAACAGCATTTACCGTAAACTGGGTGTTGCCTCACGAGCTGAATTGATCGTTAACCGCGAAGGAATGCGTTCAAACAAAAACCCATCCGCTGTTAATTGAACGCGGGAAATATTCTATCCCATCCGTTCCAAGCTGCGCTCAACATTCCTCCTATCGCGATCGCTACGCCATAAGGTATGCGCCGGTCTTCTTTGGGCACATTTTTGCGAAGCCCAATGAGGCGAGCAGCCATGAAGCTCAACGCCAATAATAATCCAGCAATGGTCGTTGTAAAAATCAGCGTGACTGCCCCTGCCCAATTAAACCATATAGCAACGGCGGCATATAATTTGGCATCGCCACCACCGATCCAGCCCTTACTGAAAAGGCCCATTCCGACAATCAACGCCGCTGCAAAATGGAACAGGTTCTCCCAAACAGGAACCGGAAAGCCTGCAAGGCCAACGCTAACGGCAAATAACAATATCAATATCCCGGGTAGATAATTGGGAATGCGGAAAAAGCGCATGTCAGACACCGCTGCCGCCGTCAGGGTCAAAACCCAGACGGCAATTACAGTATACGTTATTTGCATCAGGGCTGGGTTTCCTTCGGCGTTGTGAGTTCGGCCCACACTGATTCATCAAAATGGTCGAGAATAAGCAAAGCACGCGAAAATAGCGCATTTGCTTGAGGCGATCTCGAGGCGGCTTTCGCTCCCTTAGCGATATCGATCAGTCGAACGCTCCATTCTGCATCGCTATCTTCTTGCCGCCGAGCGGGAAAGATTCCTCTCATGCCGGCGACGAAATCCGAATTGGCCAATATCAGCCGGTTGTCTGGCGCCAATCGCGACGCAGTTTCAAGTTGGTTACTTGCCAGATCCAACTCGCCATTTTGGAGTAGCGCAAGAGCGTGGTTGTTCAGAATATCTGGTTCATTCGGCGCTAGAATAAGCGCATGGCCAAAAGCCTCCCTCGCCGCAGCTGTTTCGCCTTTCCGGATTAAGACCAAGCCGAGCAAGTTCCATACCGCTGCGTCGCGCGG
Organism: Sphingorhabdus sp.; assembly: GCA_041738665.1. GTDB lineage: Bacteria > Pseudomonadota > Alphaproteobacteria > Sphingomonadales > Sphingomonadaceae > Sphingorhabdus_B. The sequence goes on from JBGSPK010000005.1 coordinate 8,582, forward strand.
ACAGTTCCGCGCTGCCGAACCAAGCGCGACAATAGCGTCGTCGAGCGCGGGTTCATGCGCCGCAATCCATCCTCTGGCGGTTGCTATGCGACAAATATTTCGCGTCGGCTCTCTCACCGAAGCCAGGGCAGCTTTCGCAGTAGGCAGATCCATTGCGGCAATCGCATACTCGGCTTTGAGTAAAGCCACATCGTCGCTGGCAATCCGGTCGCCATTTTGCTCGAGCCATGCAATCATATGCCCGGCCTGCGTCACGCGTCCGTCTCGCAACGCAGCATCAGCCTGCTTCAGGTAAAATTCCTGGTCAACAATTGAAGCGACGTTATTCTGTGCCGTAACTGCTGAACTGACGAATAGAAGCAGCAGAAAAAAAAGCGGCTTGCAGTTCAGGCTTTGATTAGACGTCCGCAACATTATCATCATTGTTGAAGAACAGATAAGCGAACTCGGGCAAATCATTCGAGGCGCGAACATCTTTCGCAGCCAGCTTTCGCCCCTCCTCAGCGCGCTTAATAGCAGCCATGATGATAGCGCTTTCAATCATCCCATGCTGGTTATTTGCCTGCTCAATGGCAACTGACTGGGGCAGCCAAACAGCTAACCTATCACCAAAGGATTCAAATTTCGGCTTGTGACTGGCATATGTAGAAGGGGGCTCAGATTGCGTAATGAGACGGACTTCGCCAAGCGAAACTCGCTCTAACCGGCTTCCATTAGCTCTGTAATCGTTTGGCAAATTTGCAGGCGGTAGAAATGGCTTGGGCGCGCGCGGGGGCTGCGGAGGCCTGGCAGGGATGGGCGATAAGTTGGCTGTCGTTGCCAAACGCGCGGGGGCCGCTGCAAATCTTGTCGAAAGCACACCTTGCCGGGCAAGCACTTCTGCAGGCTGCGTTTGGACCATGTCTGGACGAGGCATTTCAGCAAGTTCTAGTAAAGGCATTTCCAGATTATCGAGGATATGGCTGACCGTGGTCTCGTCAAAAGTGGCTGCAATGGAAATTGGCTCAATGACCATTGCTGGAAGCGACGTCGCCTTGGCCAACTGAATATCTGGAGCAAGGTCGCCGGTCAGTTTTGCCAGATTGGTTTGTGCCTTGACGTTCGATGGGTCTTTGGCCAAAGCAGTTTCGAAATATCGTTTTGCCAGATCATCGCGACCAATCCGGCCATAAGCGACAGCAAGTCCGTTATAGGCGTCTGCACTTTCGGGATTCACGCGAATTTCGGCACGAAATGATTCAATTGCAAGTGCGTCAAGGCCAGCGTCAAGATGGGCACGCCCCCGTTGGAGCATTGATGCTCCTTCGGTCATGGACGCCGTTGTCGACGAGATGCGATATTCCGGACCAACGCTTTGTTGCGCCGCACATCCCGCCACCATGATCGAGGCGCATCCTGCCAAAGCGCATTTTTTAAGTGGGCTGTGCATATTCCTATCCCCCAGTCATCGCAGGCAACATCTCGCGCATCACGCGAATAATTGCCGGTAGCATCAGAACACCAATCATCACGGGCAGCATACAAGCCACCAAGGGCACGGATAATAAAACGGGTAAACGGTGCGCCTTTTCCTCCGCGCGCATCCGCCGTTTTTCGCGCATTTCGGCGGCGTAAACACGCAATGTTTCGCCGATACTAGAGCCAAGCTTATCAGACTGGATCAAAAGCGTAGCGAAGGAACGGATCTCCGTAACTTGGGTTCGGCTCGCCATATTGCGCAAAGCCTCTTCCCGCGTCGATCCGGCTCTTAATTCAAGCGTAACGACCGACAGCATTTGCGCGACTAACGGGTGGGAATGCAGCATTTCGCGTCCAACGCGATCAAAGGCCGCCTCCATACCAAGCCCTGCTTCAACGCAAACCAGCATGAGATCAAGGCTGTCGGGAAAGCCGTTTACAATGGCTTCACGCCTCCGGTCAGCCTTGGCAGAAATGAAAAGATTGGGCGCGTATAAACCGAAAATCGCCAGTGCGACGCCGAAGAGGTAGAGCTTGAACGCTGAAACCTGGGTACCGCCAAGAAAAATCATGCCGACAAACAGAGCTGGAAGCAGCACCAACATTCCCAAGCGGATAGCGGTAAAAAGCTTTGGCGCCAGCGGCGAATTATATCCTGCAGCAACCAATCGCGCACGCAGAGTTTCTCCCTGTGTATCCACCAGCGAGATACCAGATTTTTCAATGAATTCGGTTAGCTTATGCCAACCTTTGGCCAATGTGTCGCCGCGCAAGCTGGCCGAATCTGTCAAGCGGACTTGCGTACCGCGAACTTCCTCTAAACGCGCACGTGTCGCCGCTCGGCGGGCCAAGGTATTGGATACCAATATGACCATCGCCACGACGATGATGAAGACAAGCGCCAGCAGTGTAAGCCGCAATGGTCCATTGAGAGTGAGGCCGCCCAGCATGTCAGACCTTCAAATCTATCATTCGGCGAATGGTGAAAAAGCCGATGAAGTAAAGAATAACCAGAGCCAAAAAGCCCGGTACGAATATAGGGTCCTGAGCGACGTCCAAGTAAAATGCAGGGTTCAAAAGGAACAGCCCTGAAATCGTCATCACCGGCAATGCAGTCAGGACGAGAGCGGTCATTCGGCCTTCGGAGCTCAGCGCCCGGACCTTCATATACATGCTCGCGCGCTCGCGGATAACCGACGCCAAGTTGGCAAGGATTTCTGCAAGATTGCCGCCGGTTTCGTTTTGCACGGATAACGACACAACAAACATCTGGATGTCTTCCAAACCCCACCTGTCAGCCATTGATTGCAGTGCATCACGCAAGTCCGCACCATAAGAAACTTCGTCAAGAACCAGCCCGAATTCGGAACCTAGTGGGTCCTCCATTTCCTTGGTCAGCAGGTCGAGTGCCGACGAAACCGGATGCCCCGACCGCAATCCACGAATGAAAATATCGAGGGCGACCGGAAACTGTTCCTGCATCTTTTGCCGCCGCTTCGATGCCATTCGCGAAAGAATAATCAATGGAATGCCCAGACCAATTGAAAGCCCGACAACCAGCGCCAATTGCACAGTACCAAAGTTAATGGCGTATCCGGCGAATGCCGCGCCGATAACGACCAGCACAGTTATAAGCGCCGACCCCAATGCCATGGCCAGCATGATTTGATGCGCTGGCATTGCGACACCGCTGGCGATGACCGATTGCTGAATGCTCTGAAGGGTTTTGCCGATTATTCCATTTCCGCTTGCAAATTCCAATGGCTGCGATTTGCGGAGCTTGGACGTCACGATTTCACGGTCCATACCGCCCTCGATCATCCGCAGGCGCTTGTTTACCGCCCGGGTTCCGGTTGAACGCCGGCGCCAAGCCGAAATTGCGAGCTCCGCAAGAATGAACACTGCCACGAAAACGAGGATCAGGATAATCAGCCGGGTAATGGTTGGGTTCATCAGGCGATGACCCTATCTGGACGGAAAAGCTCTGGCGACAGGTTTATGCCGTGCGCGGACAGATCCTCCATCATTTTGGGGCGGATACCGGTCGCTTCGAAATGGCCGATTACCTCATTATTCTCATCACGGCCCTGCATCTTGAAACGGAAGATTTCTTGCATGGTGATGACCTCGCCTTCCATTCCAACTATTTCGGAAAGGCTTAACAGGCGGCGGCGGCCGTCCGAAAGGCGACCAATCTGGACAACGACGTGAAGTGCAGATGCAATCTGGGCGCGCGCAGACCGTGGCGATATTTCAATACCGCTCATTCCGATCATCTGCTCCAGTCGCGACAAAGCGTCGCGCGCTGTATTGGCGTGGACCGTCGTCATTGACCCATCATGACCGGTGTTCATCGCCTGCAACATGTCAAACGCTTCACCGGCGCGCACTTCGCCGACGATGATACGGTCAGGCCGCATGCGTAGAGCGTTTTTCACCAGATCGCGCTGACCGATTTCGCCCTTCCCCTCGATGTTCGGCGGTCGTGTTTCGAGCCGCGCCACATGGATCTGCTGCAGCTGGAGCTCAGCTGAGTCTTCAATGGTGACGATGCGTTCACGCTCGTCGATGAAGGACGACATTGCGTTGAGCAGCGTGGTCTTGCCCGATCCGGTACCCCCGGAAATCAGCACATTGCGCCGGGCCTGAACAATGCCCTTCAGAACATCGGCGATGACGGGTGGAACGCTCCCATATTCGGCAAGCTTTGCCATACTGATCGGAATCTTGGCGAATTTACGAATTGACAGTAACGAGCCGTCGACTGCCAGCGGCGGAACAATCGCATTGACGCGAGAACCATCGGGCAAACGCGCATCGACAAAGGGCGATGATTCATCAACCCGCCGTCCGACTGCACTGACAATCTTCTGGATGATACGCAGCAAATGCCGCTCATCCTTGAACCGGGTATCGACCCGTTCCAGAACGCCGCTGCGTTCAACAAATACGACGTCATGGCCGTTGACCAATATGTCAGTGATAGACTGATCCTGCAGCAGTGGTTCCAACGGTCCAAGCCCAAGCAGTTCGTCCAATATGTCCGAGACCAGCCGTTTGCGCTCTTCCTGATTCAGCGCGTGTTTTTGCAGAGCCAGTTGTTCGTGAACCAGCTCCCCGATTTCAGTCTCAATCTGTGGTCGGGTCATTTTTTCAAGTGCAGACAGGTTGATCAGGTCAAGCAAACGCCGGTGAAGTTCAACTTTCAGATTGATATAATCGAGCGTTTCCGTGCGCAGATCATTGGCGGCATACGAGCCAGCTGTCGCATTTTTAGCCGCATCATCGCCTTTTCTGATCTGCCACATGACTTACGTCTCCAGACCAAGGCGGGGCAGGAAATTGGCGATGTCGCCGACGATTTTGCTCTTGGCACGGATCTGCTGGATCAGCACGCCTTGATCATGTGCGGCGCGGACCAGCGGATAGTCATTATGAATGCTGAGTTCGACCGGATGACCAAGAGCCTGTGCTGCGGAGTCGAGGTCGATGGTACGGAACAGCCGCTTTTCGACGCGGTTTGCGACAATGTTGATATGGTCGCCCCTAATCCCTTGAGTGTCCAGAAGCTGCAGCTGGCGCTTGGCCTGCCGCAGGCTTGCAACCGACAATTCCACGATCAGGAAGATTGCGGTTGACCGTGCGACGAGCGACAATGCCCAGTTGGTCCAGTTGGTGGGCAGGTCGATGACGACAAAGTCAAATTCCTGCCGCGCCAGATCGATGATCCGCAGTATCTGGTCAGCATTAACTGCCTCAATGGGCATCATGTCAGCTGGCGCGGCAATGACGTTCAACCCTTGCGGCGTCGTCGTCACTACCGAGCGGAGCAGTTCCCCGTCGATGCGTGAACCGGCTTCAAGCAAATCCGCGATCGAAAGTTGATTTGACAGGCCAAGATAAGAAGCTGCATCGCCAAATTGCAAATCAAGATCGAGTACACAAACGCCGCGTCCGGCGTTGCGGGCGGCAAGCTCACTGGCAAGATGGGTAGCAACGGTTGTGGCCCCTACCCCGCCGATACTTTTCATAATCGTCACGAGCTGGCCCTGCTGAACATCGGACGATAATTCGGCCTGCAGCTCTGCCGAAATCTCCTTGAGCATTTCGACCAACTCGGCATGTGGTAACGGCAGACCCACAACGTCGCGCACGCCCTGTTTCAGCAATGTACGAACGAGTGGAAGGTTTGCATCGCGCACAGCAGCTATCACCGGCAGCTGCGGATAGAGATCGCGCACTGCAGACAGGCGTTCAAGCGATGCCGGGTGGCTAGGTGAAACCTCAAGGACCAATATGCTCGCACTGGCAAGCGCAGCGGCGGGAATTTCAGCGTCGATAGGTAAAGTGTTGAGCAGGATCGGCAGAGTTCCGGCATCGACCGCGTCAAGCTGCGCAGCGATCATCTCGGCCTCTGACAATATAAGGAGCACAGATTGCCGATCAAGATCCAAAATCCAGTCCTCCGGTAAAGCGTGTAGTTGTTCGGAAAAGCCCATGTTCATATTACCTAATTTGACACCGTGCCGGCGCCGTCTTCCATGGTGAGGGAATAAGTGAACGTCCCCATGTTTATCGGCGCATTAAACGCGAAAGTAGTAAGCGGCCGGAATCTGAGACCGGTTACTGAAACGGTAACCAGCGGTGCCACATCCAAACCATTTGGGTCGCCAGCATAGCCTAGGCCAGAATAGCTATAATTTACCGTAACATTCGCAGGCGCAATGTCCGGTTTGAACAAACGCATGCGGTTTACGATTTGACCAAGGGCCGACCCACTTGCAGTCGTCGGAATAGCTGTTGAGCAGGAACTAGCGCCGACCAGTGCACAAGTAGCTGCAGGCGACGCCAATGTGCCGCCGCCTGTGCAGGTGACACCTGGAAATGCTGCCGAGCTTATCGCGTCCCCCTGCGTAACGCCGCAACTTACCGCAAAGCTATACCCTGTCAGGCCAGTCGCGACCAGGTCGGTCGCCACGGCATATCGCGCGCCCATCTGGGTGGCCTTCTCTGCTTGATTATACTCCCACATATATCGGCCAATATCTATAATGCCAAAAAAGAACAGCAAAGCCAGCGGCAGAACCAAGGCGAATTCCGCGGCCGGTCCACCGTGCTCATCGGCCACAAAGTTATTCCGGCTGCTCATATGCCCATAACCGCAGATTGCGCCTGCGCCCTAACATTTAGGCCTGAGGCGTTGAAACCAAGCGCACCCAGCAATGCCGGATAAGGCACCGTTGCGGCTACCTTGACTCGCGGCGCATTCGCCAGCCCGCTGTAGATGCCGGTCGTGGTTGCAGTGGCAGGACAGGAGAATGTGACGGTGATTTCGGTATCATCCCAACCGGTGACCTTAGCCGCTCCCGTACCTGCCAAGGTGCCGGTACGGGTGATGTTCTTTATCTGGGTAACAAGCGTTGCGTCGGCGAGCGCTGTGTCGGCAATCGTCGAATTGGTGCAGGGATAATAGGCAAAGGGTTGGCGTCCAGCAAACCGAGCGCCGTCGCGTACAGCTTTCACAACCTTGTGCTCGTTCCAGAAATAATGGCCGAGCTCGAAAGAGCCAAACATCAGGACTATCAGGAAAGGTACGATCAGCGCCATTTCTGCGGCTGCTGCTCCGGTGCAGTCTCTTACAAAATGTCTGGCGAACCGCATCGTCTATTCTACCAGATAAGGTACGTCGCGGCGTACGCTTTGATTGCTGTACACACCGGTTCCCGCGACGGTCGATTTGCCAATAATTTCCATATAGATTGCGTCCTTGAACGCATTCCAACGCAAATCATCGTCACTAGATGGTTCTACGAGAAAAACATCAACCCATTCGTCGATAATCACGGGTTGCGAAGCGCCGTTTAGACTGGCGCAATTTGTCACTACCGCAACTGTCAGTACCCGCCGGTTGGCGTTGCCTGCAGGAACGCCACAAGTCGGCGCACCGTCGGAAGGCATTTGTCCCGCGAGCTCCCACAGATAAGTTTCATAGCGGCTGATTGTCTGCCAATTTGCGGGCCTAGTTGCATTATGATATTTGGTAAAATAATCCTGCCGCGCCCATTGGCTATTCCCAAAACGCCCATTGCCGCCGGGACAGAAACCCGTGCCGTTAAAACTGGTATAGTGGCAGTTATCCCTGGGTAATCCCATCGCTGCAATAGCGTTGGTGTTCGAATGCAAAAATGCGGTGGGATTATAGCTGCCAGAACCGACGGGTTTAAACTCGCTCCCGCTTGCTGGAAGCCTGAAACCGTTGCCTCCATTGCCGTTGCTGCGATTGATTTTGCAGCTATTCCCGCTTTTTACATGATCCATCCGGGTATTTGGAGCAGGGGGACAATTGCCTCCGACCGTGCCGTTTCCTTCACACGAAGAAAGGACATTTCCCCCTCCATTATTATTAAAATCGTAAATACCAAATCTTGTGTTGATCGCATCGTACAAACCTTGGGGGTTTCCGGTGCTGACCCTGTTTTCGTCGATCTTGACGCAATCAATTGGCGGGCTGACATATGCGAGCGCTTTAAGCAACGCAGCATTTCGGCTGCTGGCGTCGGGATCATTCACCTGAAGGAAACCGAAGTCGCCCGGCGCCCAGGTGCTGTTGCTGCCAGAGCCCGCGTCCCCCCCTTGGTTAGCGTTGTTCTTGTTGCCCCCGCTACCGGGGCTGTGCCCAGTTGCGACGACACCCTGACCCTTTCGCGCGTCAGCGTTGAATGCGACCGACGGGTCAGGACTGCAGATCATGATCGGCGGGACTTTGCAAACCGAAGAACCCAGGCCAGCCATCGCACTTGCGTCGACAGCGCCTGAATTAAATGCACCGACAATAGGTGTCAAAGCGTAACGGGCAGTTCGGGCATTTACAGTTACTTCAACAAAGTTCGCGTTGGCATCGGTTGTCGCAGGTGTTTTCGCCTTGTCTTGAAAAAACTTGATTTTGCCGGTTGCATCACATGTTGCTTCGTCATCTACCGTGACCGCAGGTATATTGCCATCGTTTGCCATGAGCGAGCTGTTGGCAACTAAAGCGACTGCAGCTGCCGAAGCCCGCGCGCAGGCACCAACCTTATCGTCCAATTGCGTGACCGCTGCGAGCGCGGCTTGATCGGCCGCATTCTGCAATTCGGTATCAAGCGCCGCCAACCGCGCATAATCGAAAGCGATCCCGCCAACAGCAATCAAGGCAGGCAATGCAAGGGCGTAAACGGCGGCGATAGCCCCGCTTTGATCGCTCCACAACAGCTTAGCCGATGACCTCATGGGAAAACAAACCTCCGATTTCCTGCTTTAGTTACTGCCGCTACTGCCACTGCCTGAGCCGCCAGATGTCGTCTTGACGCCCACCGGCTTTTTCACCGCACCCTTGCGATACCTGTCCTGCGCCGCCGCAGCTTGCGCGCCATTGGCAACCATCGCGTCGGCATATACCGGGTCAGGCTCGACGATGTGCGCGGCGTAATTTGCCTTGGCGGCATCGCCCAGACCGATATCGTTGGGGGTGCAGGCAGACACTGCCAAAGCCGCCGTTGCGACTGCGATCATGCGTTTAATAGTCATAGCCGTCTGCCTTTTTGGTCGCCGTGGATGTCTTGCCCTCGGGCGGCGGCGCGTCGGGGTCGAGCGGATTTACACCCACGGCCCTGTCCGTGCGGCCCATCAGGAACAGCTCACCCTCGCTGGGATTCTGTACCCGGTCTGTAGGCAGCTGAATCTGGTTCGCCTTTACCGGTTGCACGATGCGCGGTGTAACCACGATGACCAGTTCAGTTTCACCCTTGGTGAAGCCCGATGAACGGAAAAGCGCGCCGATAATGGGTATCGAACCCAGCAACGGAACCTGTCGCACGGTGGTTGCGAAATCCTTGCGGATCAGGCCAGCGAGCGCAAAGGATTCACCGTCACGAAGCTCAAGTACTGTATTGGCACGCCGCGTCTGAAGACCGGGAATGGTAAGCCCATTGACGGTGATCGAAGCGCTCGGATCGATTGAACTGACCTCGGGTTCAACTTGAAGATTGATGACGCCATCGGCCAGAACCGTTGGCGTAAATGCTAGGCTGACGCCAAAGGGTTTAAACTCGACGGTTATGCCGCCACCACTGCCACCACCTGTTCCGCTACCCGTGCTTTGGGCAACTGGCACAGGAAACTCTCCACCTGCCAAGAATGATGCTGTCTCACCGGAAAGCGCAACGAGCGTCGGCTCAGCCAGCGTCTTTACCAAGCCCTTACGTTCCAACGCATCCAGCGTCGCGTTGATGTTTAGGCCCAGGGCGCTGAATGCCTTGCGGAAAACACCAAAGCTGTTGGTAATAGAATCAAGGCGTAATATGCCCTCGCCATTATCTGGATCAGGTATAAGGCCCGCCCCATTTCCAGTCGCCGAGCCGAATGTTCCGCCATCGCTGCCAGTAAAGGCGCTAATGCCAATCTGCTTGCCCGTCTGGCGATTGATCTCGGAAAAACGGACCTCTAGCATCACCTGCTGGCTGGCGCCGATCGACATCATGTTGATGACTTTGTCACCCGCATAGGATTGTGCAAGCTGCATGGCGCGATCAACGGCAGGACCGTTTGAGACAACGCCAGTCAACACCACCGCTTCATTCGAAATTCTGGCACCAATTTGCTCGCCAGGGATTAGCTCTGCCATTTGCCGCCGCAGAGAGACGATGTCCGGTCCTACGGCGACATCGACCACCGAGATAACTATGTTGTTGCGGTCATAAATCGTCAGGCTGGTCGTGCCCATTTTCTTGCCGAGCACATAAAGCGAGCGGTTGGTGACGGGCACGATATCGGCGATTTCCTGATTTCCGACCATCGCTTTCGAAAATGGCCGGTCGACAGTGACGACCTGGCTTTTGTTCAGCGGCACGTCGAGCTGCCCAGCCAGCAGTCCTGCATCTGAGGATGTCGAATAGCCTTGCGCCAAGGCGGCCGGGGCAATAACCAAGGTCAGCGCTAGCGCCGCCACGGTCGAGATGAGTTTCGTTTTCATGCGCTCAATACCCCCTGTGGCGCTTAACGTCGTAAGACGAACTGGTCGTGCCGCGGACGATTTCGACCGCGACCGAATTGGCGGGCCGCGGCCTTGCCACGGTGATTGCTCCGCGCGCCGTCGCTGCGGCAGGCATCGTCGGATAGGGAAACGGGTTGGCGGCAAATGCTGGCGTAGTGCGCCGTTCACCTGCCCCCGCATACAGGCTGACGCTGGTATTCGCCTGACCCAAATCGCGCGTGCCGACGGTGGACGATGCAAATTCATCTTGGTTCTGCTGATTGCGCAACGCCATCGAAAGCGTTCCGACCTGCCCTGCGAGTACCAACTTCTGCGCGCTTTGCTGGTCTACTGACAAGGTCGCAGTTTTTCCTACGACAGGCTGCGTGTTCTTTTCATTGGGCGACTGGTCAATGGCCAGCACAGCCACATTCTGAAGAAGGATATCGGTAACGGGTTCAATCTCCCCAACCTCGCCGTCCAGCTTTGGTGTGCGGGTTAGAAGAATGTCGACACGGTCACCGGGCAGGACAAAGCCTGCAACCCCTGCAACGTCGCTGATCCGCACAGCGACTGCGCGCATATCGGTTTCGAGCAATTCGGACAGGCTGGCACGTCCGCCAAAGCCCGTAATCTTGCCTGGAAGAATGGGTTCGCCAGCCTCGATTGGGCGGAGCACGACCCGTGCCTCCCCACCGTACAGACCTTTGGGAGACTGGAATGCCCCCGCGGGCAAAGACGTCGACGGCCAACTGACCATCCTGATATTTTCAGAAGAGAGCGTAGCGCCATATTCCAACGGAACGCGGGCAACGGCTATCTGTATCAGGCGGCCCTGTTCAGCAGCGGTCTCCTGCTGCTTTTCAGCGCCCGACAGATAGCTGTTGGCAAGAATAACGGCAATAATGCCGATGAACGCCGCCATAGCGACTATCAGTAAGTTTCTATTAGCAAGCACGCCTTATGCCTCCAAACGTTATAATTATTGCTCCCACCAGATCGTCGCCCGACCTGGCAGAAGCAATATTTTAGCAGATTACGACGTTGGGCAGGTTTGACCACCTTGAGACGTACCACTTATGCAGGTGCTTGATTTATTCATTGCATCTTTAATTGTTCCACCAAGCGTTGTGGCAGCAAAAGCGATGCCAACGCCTACAATAGCAAGTATCAATGCATATTCGGCCGCCGAAGCCCCGGATTCGTCATAAACGAAGTCTTTAAAAAAATTTGACATTTTAGACTCTCCTTTCGCAACTTACGAAGTTGGGCAGGTTTGACCGCCCTTGGACGTACCACTAATGCACGTGCTGGCCTTGTTCATGCCGTCTTTGATGCTCGTACCCAAAGTACCAGCTGCGACCGCAATACCGGTTCCAACAATCGCCAAGATCAAAGCATATTCAGCAGCCGAAGCGCCGCTTTCGTCCATGACGAACGACTTTACAAATTTAACCATATTCAAACCCCTTGTTCAAAATGAGCAATCTCCATTCCGGCATCCGGCCGGTCAGGAATAGTTCCGGGGTGGGGCGATTTTGAAACCAGACGCGACCCTGTTATTTTTTTGTAACCGAATTCGCATCCGGTTCAATTTCGCGATGGTCCCCCCCGGGACATATGGAAAGTCCGCTAAAACGGGGGGTAGCGTCAACGGGTAAAATTTACGCTTTGTTTACAGTGTTTTGGAGTAACAATTTGTTAACCATGATGTAGAATCGACGCAGATGAAGAAAAAAACACCGAATCACAATATGTTACTAAAGTTATATAACCGTGTGATGTAACCGGATATATCGCATCCCCATCGCATGAACATGATGCGACCGCCCACCAGCTGCAGCGGAGCATCTACGCTCACAATATCGCCTCCCGATTGCATTTCATCCATATGCCGATAAGTTAGCGGCCCATGGGGGCAAGCATCAAACAAGAGCAAACGTGGTTATTCAAGGCGGTCGCGGCAGTGCTGATCGGCGGGGCACCGGTATGGATGGTCTTGTTGATAGGTGACCTGACCGATCGACGCGACGGTTGGCCGATATTTCTTCGCAGCAATTCGCTTGTGGTCCCCTTCTTAGAATTGGCCATCATATTGATTACAATGGCCGCTGGCTTTTCGCCATTCCAAGCGATCAGGCAACTGCCCCGACTGACAAAGATAGCAGTAGCACTTTGGATAGCAGTTTCGGCCGTCATCTCCTTTCAGCAAGGGAATGATTATCTCAGCGCAATTATCGGGTTCTTGAAACTGTTTCTCGCCGGGCTATTCCTGCTGGCATTGGTCGAACTGAGGCGCGCCTCGCAAGATAAGTTATTTGCAACGATCTGGTTCAGTATAGGCTGCGCAGTGCCTGCCTATATTTTGCTTTGGTCGGTTCAAATCGCGATCACCGGGACTGCGGGTGAAGAATGGGTCATCCAGATCCCCGGTGTCAACAATGTCCGGCATGTTGGCCACTTCGCATTTGCGGGCTTTTTTGCCGGTCTTGCCTGCCTCGTTACTTTTCGCGATTATGCAAACGCATTCTGCCGCTGGTGCGTTCCCGTGTTCTTTGCCTCAACTGCATTAGGTTTGGCACTGTGGACAGGATCGCGCGGTCCCACCTTGGCGGTGATTGCCGGGATGATGTTGGTGATATTATTGGGGACCGGTTTAAGGCGCCAGTTATGCTTGTTCTTCGCAAGCTCCGCGCTCATCGCAACTGTCGTTGTCGCTTATTTGCCAATTCCTCACCCAATTTACGGGATATCGGGTGCAACAGGCATCGCTGATTCGAGAGCCGACGCCTCCCATGACGAAAGTTCCGGACGATTAACATTGTGGATAGAATCTATCGAGAAAATCAAACAGAAACCGGTTTTCGGCTGGGGTGTAGGGCAGTTTTCTCAATTTGGCCCAACGGACACACTCGGTCTGCTGCACCCGCATAATTTCCCGTTGCAGATCCTTTTTCAAGGTGGTGTATTATCCTTTCTGCTTTCAATTCTTATAGTAATTCCAGCACTTCGATGTTGGAGCTGGCCTGAGTTGCAAGGCATTGGACTTTCGGGCACCGGCAGTGTGGCTGGCATCATCGTTTATTCGATGTATGATGGCACACTCTATTTCAGCTATCCCATCATGATATTCTTGCTCGCAATAGCAACATCAATCAGACCAAGCAGCGACCCGGCCCCGATAGGTAAGATTTACCCTATCTGACAAAATCAGATAGGGTAGCCAGATCACCATACTGATCATTACCTTCTGCAAATTACCTTCAAGCAGCCCCCCCAGCGCCAAACCGACGCTTTCGGGTAAGCCGGTAGTGGTACCAATTACATGCGCCATCGCAAGCTGTGAGGTGATATCAAGCCCCCAAACAACGAGCAACAGCCGAGGAAACCAGGGTGCGCACCGGAGCGCTGCAACGAAACAGACGACGTAGAGGAAGTTCATCATCACCACATCTGCCGTCATCGCGGCGAGCAACACTTGCCCCCACAAAGGCGCATTGCCGTTCATCGCGGGAACAGCGGCGAGAAACTCCAGGCTGCGAACTGGTACGTTCAACAACATGCCGATAAGCAGCGATGCCATCATGCCGGTGGGCCCGAACATCGGATGCGCCCTAGCGTCCAGGACGTTCACGGACCGCCACTTGCCATAACGCGCGAGCCTTATCTCCGGCTGCTGCATCAGCGCGCCGCGTGGAAACACCTGATTGGCGACCCAATAAGCTGCTATCGGCGCAGCGCCGAGCAGGACATACGGCGTAACAGTCTGCACAAAACTCACGCCGCTATTGATCGGCGATACTGCAAAAATTGTTCGCACCACACCGGCCAGTGTAACAAATACGACCCAGCCAAACATGATCTGCGGCAGCTGGTTCTCCAGCACAGCAACAGCGGCGATGCTTTTGCGATGTAGCTTTGCGCCAAAGTCCGTCATCAATGCCTTCATTTCCCGAAGTCCCGCCTTGTTAAACCACCGACACGCTAGGGAAACAAGGTTAATAAAGCCTTGTTCCGGAAGGGTAGTACCCATCGCAACACCCGATGAAGTCGCGAACGACGGCGCGATCACATCAGAAGGTCAGCGCGTATGCAGGGACGCAAGGCACGGCATCGGTGCTTATCGTGCCGAAACGCTCGCCCACCAATAGTCCGACTGAACGGGTCGACGTCCGCATGCTGCAGCTGATTTTTGCACTGCCCAAAGAAGGTGGCCAGTTCTTTGTCGGGCAACAGGTTGACGGATTTGTTCCTGCAAAGGCCAAACAATGAGACGTGCCTTTGTGCTTGTTGCAGTCGCTTTGCTGGCAGGATGTGCCGCGGTCGGAGAAGGCCCCTCGGCTTCTTCGGTCGCAGCACCGTCGGCGTTTATCATGCACCACCTGCGGAATCACGTGCGGCGCTTGCAACGCTGTTGCCCAATGAAGGCCCTGCATTCCAGAGGTTGTTGATCGCGGTCGAAACGCAAGCGCCTGACCTGCAGATTGCGCTCGCGCGAGTGGATGCGGCGCGGGCAGCTTTGCGTGCGGCAGGTGCAGCTCAGGCACCGAACATCGGCGTTGAGGGTAATGAAGCCTCGAATATCAGAATGCGCGCATCTCTCCTGACTTCGTAATTACTTTTTGCCTTTACGACTTTTCCGCGCTGCATATTTTGCATCCCGGTCCGTTTTGCGTTCTTCCTCGGATTTCTGTGACGACGTTGCTTCGCTTAGGGCTGCCTCCGCTGCCCGGTCGCGCTTTTGTGATTTTTCGAGATTACGGGCCGCAATCTTGTCTTTGCTTGCCTGAAGTTGTGCAGCTTCCCGAGCCTTGGCGGCTTCGCGACGTTCCATCAGCGTTGCCTCATCCACTGCCGGTTTTGCCCGCAGCTGCTCCAATGCGGCTTGTTTTGCTTTATTTGCCAGCGCAGTTCGATCTTGAAATGTAGGCTCTTTATACGACGACATAAAAATGATGTTTCCGATTGTTGATTGGTGACCGCTATGCCGGCCGGATAAGGCTAAATAGGTCCGTACGCATAATTGAAAAGAGCAAATATCCTCTCAATCGCGCCATCCCCTCATTCCCACGGCCCCGTCAGGGAATAATATTGAAAAATCAGCTTCCAACCTTTCATTCGGATTGGACGCCAAGGACGGCGAGAACCTCGCTTATCCCAACTGGATGTTTGATTTGGCCCAAACGCGATAATGTTTCTGCCACGGTGAGTTGATAATGCACGACCGAGTCGAGCGCCGCCTTGCGTTGAGCGCCCAGCTCGGTAAAAAGGCTGGCGGCAGCATGATTTTCACCTAGAACCTGCATTTCTAGCGATGCGATGCCCTCATTCCGGCAAGTCACCAGAACTGCGGCAATGAGCATTCGTGCGAGGCCACAGCCATGATATTCGTCTAACAGCGCAATCGCCAGTTCGCCCAGCTCTGGATTGCTCTCACTCCTGATGGCGTGGGCCGCGCCGATGGCGGGATAATTTTCACCATCAAGCAAAATTGCGCCCCAACCAATATGGTCGTGTCCGTCGACAGAACTTAGTTGCTTTACAATGCTTTCAGGCGCCTCCCGAAAGGCTGAAAAGAACCGGAAATATCGGGAGCGGTCTGACATTTCTTTGATGCCCTCCCGTATCCGCGTTTCATCGCTTGGCCGGATAGATCGCAAACACACGGGGCGACCATCCGATAATTCGGTCTCTATCTCGCATAAAGGCTGAGGATCAGGGAGGCGGCTGTTTTCCATCGGATGGCGACACATAGCGCGTTAGCCGGTGATTGTCAGCGATAGTTAGGCAACGAAAAGCCGCCTTCGTTTCCGAAGACGGCTTTCGGTTTTTTGGTTATCAATCAGAAACGGAAGGTGACTGTTCCGCGATAGGATTGGTTCGACACATCGTTTCGGCCGATAGTGGTATCGGCACCCAATGACACTTCAAATGTCTCACTGCCAAACGCAATGCCAGCGCTTGCTTCGAACCAGTCTTTGTCCGTACCGATGAGCGCGAACACGGCCGGCAACCCGACGCCGCCCACAAAGTTTGCACCGAACGACGCAGGTTTGTCCTCAAATTCATGGACATAATAAGCCGAGGCATAAGGCCGGAACTTCATGCCGCCGCCCGACAGGCTCAGTCCCGCCATTCCCTGAAGGCTGTCATACCGGCCGCGGTTGAATGCCAGTGCAGGCGGACCACCGGTTTCGACGGTTGGCGTGAACTCTAGCCGGCTGGCGCGCAGTGCTACGCGTGGTCCGACTTTGAGCGATCCGGCATCGAACATCTTACCCAATCCGACTTCGGCAGAAAGCGCCAGCGTGTCATCCTTGCTTTGCAGGCGATAGATCGTCGGGCCAAGTACCGCAGTGCGGTCTGTCCGTGCACTGAACATCGCTGCACTTACCTGAGTATCCAGCGTTATGCCGCTGTCATATTGCAGCTTTCCGTACAGCGTTCCCTGGTACAGCTTACCTGAGGCATTTTGCGCAACACCGCTCGTGGTGCCGTCGATGTCGGTATAGGACAATGCAAAACCGATCCCGGCATTTTCGCCCAGCTCGCTTTCAATACCGGCGGCTGCGTAATAGCCGTCATAATTATCGTCACCACCGAACGGAATGGCTGTCGCCATCGATGCGCTCTGGCCGTCAAGATATCCACCTGCGAAAAATACGCTGACGGTTTCCGGCAAAGCCGAAGTGTCTTCGGTTCCTTCGGCATAGCCCATCAACGGCTGACCGGGTTGCATCTGGTCTGATGACATACGCGATACGGTCTGCAACGGGTTGCCCAGCGTTGCCACCTGGCCGCCGAAGCCATTTGCAATGTCCATGCCTGCAAGGCGGCTGCGGAAGAAGCGTGACATGTTATCCATCGCAGTCGTTCCGATTGCACCTTTCAGCGTTTCGGTCCGTGGTGCCCAGCTTTCCAACGTGGCTTGAATAGTTGCAGCA
>JBGSPK010000011.1:0-4679 GCA_041738665.1 Sphingorhabdus sp.
CTCGGGCGGTGTTATTTGCGTTGGCGCAGGCCGATATTGGCGACGTGCTATTGCTCGCGCGCAATGCTTTGAAGGGCGCCGCATTACTCGCGCATTTCGGACTAAAAGGTCGGGTGTTGCCGATGGATGCGCGACTGCCCGAAGCAGCGCTTGTCGTGAATGCCAGCCCCTTGGGGATGACCGGACAAGAGCCGCTTGAGATTGACCTCGCACCATTGCCCGAACACGCTTTGGTCTATGATCTCGTCTATGCGCCGATTGAGACCGGCTTGTTGAAAGCCGCGCGTGCGCGCGAACTCGAAACCGTTGACGGCCTTGAAATGCTCGTCGGGCAAGCCGCAATTGCGTTCGAATTATTCTTTGGCGCTGCACCGCCGCAGGATGGCGAAGACCAGCTCCGTATTAAGCTGTTGGCATGAGAAAACCTCTAACTATCGGACTTACTGGTTCAATCGGCATGGGCAAATCGGCGGTCGCTGCGATGTTTGCCGATGAAGGCATTCCGGTGTTTGATGCCGATGCAGCAGTGCACGCGATGCAGGCCGCGGGCGGCGAACTTGTCGCGGAAATCGAGGCACTGTTCGCGGGCACGACTGGGCCGAACGGCGTTGACCGCAAAGCGCTGGGTGCAGCTGTCCTGGGTGATCGCGACCGGCTGGCGAAGCTTGAAGCACTGATCCATCCGGCGGTTGCGCGGCAGCGAGCGGATTTTCTGAAAGAGCACGCAAGCGCTGACATGGTCGTTTTTGATGTACCCTTGCTGTTCGAAACAGGCGGCGACGAGCGGGTCGATGTCACCGTTGTGGTATCGGCACCGGCGGAGATACAGCGTGAGCGCGTGCTCGCGCGTCCCGGCATGACCCCTGAAAAGTTCGAACATATCTTGGCGTTGCAAATGCACGACAGCGATAAACGCGCGCGTGCGGATTATGTGATCGATACCGGGCAGCCGCTGGCCGAAACTAGGCGCGATGTGCGGCTTCTTGTCGAAAAGCTGCGCGCGGGTCTTGCATAAGAAGTCAAACACGCTCACATTCGCTAACAGAATGCGTGAGATTATTTTCGATACAGAGACCACAGGCTTTGATCCCCAGACCGGGGACCGAATGGTCGAAATAGGATGTATCGAGATGCTTGGCCGGGTGATGACCGGCGAAACCTACCACGCCTATTTCAATCCGCAGCGCCCGATGCCGCCTGCCGCCGAACAGGTGCACGGTCTTTCCGACCGCTTTCTCTCCGATAAGCCGTTGTTCGCGCAAAAGGCTGATGAACTCATCGCCTTTTTGGGCGACAGCCCGCTGGTCGCGCATAATGCCAGCTTCGATTTCGGATTTCTGAACAAGGAGCTCGAGTTGTGCGGACGTCCGCCGGTGGCGATGAACCGGATGATCGACACTGTCGCGCTGGCCAAGGTAAAACATCCGGGCGCAAAGCTCTCGCTCGATGCCTTGTGCACGCGTTACGGGATTGATCGCAGCCACCGCGTCAAGCACGGCGCGTTGCTTGATGCGGAATTGCTCGCGCAATTATATATCGAACTGACCGGGGGTCGGCAGATCGGTCTGGGCCTGGTCGACGATCGTGCAACGGAAGGTTCGATGAACGCCGCATTTGCGACGAATACCCAAATCACCCGTACATATCGCGAACCGCGCCAGCATTCGGCATCGGAAATGGAACTTGCGCGCCATGCGGAGTTTATAGCCAAGATAAAAGACGCGCTGTGGCTCGAGCCTGGGTCGGCGCTGTAAAAAAGAAGGAGACAGGCGATGGATATCAGGGTTTCAGGACATCAGGTAGATACCGGTGAAGCGTTGCAAAGCCATGTCGAGAAGCGCTTGGGCTCGATTGCCGACAAATATTTTTCCAAGGCCCTGTCGTCGCATGCAACATTCGGACGCGGACCTCATGACGGATTTACCAGCGATATTGTGATGCATGTCATGCAAGGACTGGTGCTCAAGGGCCGCGGCGAAGCGCAGGACGCGCATGTCGCGCTCGATAAGGCGGCTGAACGCATTGAAAAGCAATTGCGCCGCTATATGCGCCGCCTGCAGGACCGCCATGAACAAACCGCGCATGCCATTCGGGAGGAAGAGGCGGCGTATACCGTATTCGACGGCGGAAATTTCGACGAAGAAGCACCACCACCCGATGCACCAGTAATTGTTGCTGAAATGAGCGTCGATATTCCCGAATCAACGGTTTCCGATGCGGTGATGCTCATGGATTTGCGTAACACCCCAGCGCTGCTGTTCAAAAACACTGGAACTGGCCGACATAATATGGTTTACCGCCGCGAAGATGGCACGATCGGGTGGGTTGAACCAAAATCTGCACCTTAGAATTCGGCTAGTTCACAACAATAACGTAAATTTATTCAAAGATTTGGGGTTTGCTTCCCCGGTTCCAACCGGTCGCATTTGAACATGATATGATTCGACTTTCTACCAGACTCGTTGAGGGGGCTGTTGCAGCGGATGTGGTTTGCTCTGGCAAATCTGACTTGCTCGCACGTCTTTCGGCCATTGCCGCAGAAAATTATCTGCTTGATGCTACAGCTGTGCATGAGGGCCTCGTCGAGCGTGAGCGTCTTGGCCCGACGGGCTTTGGTGGCGGTACGGCCATTCCTCATTGTAAGGTAATTGGCATCGATATGCCTGTCGCGGTATTCGCGCGGCTTGCCAAGCCCGTCGATTATGACGCTGTCGATGACGAACCTGTCGATCTGGTCTGTGCACTGGTTTCGCCTGCGCAAGACGGGGCATCGCATTTGCGGGCGCTGGCCGAGATTTCGCGCCTGTTTCGCGATGAGAAATTCCGCTCGCAACTACGTGGGGCCGCAGATTCAGCCGCGATGTATGCGTTGCTGACGTTGTCCGAAGAGCGCGACGCTGCTTGATTGAGCCGCGCCTCACCAGCGATTTCCAGATTTCTGCACTCAAGCGGTTAACCGAAGCCGGTGGTGACTTTGCAACCGTGTTGCACAAAGGTGACCCGACATCGGGCGCCATCCTGATAATCGGTCAGATGAGGGGCAAAGACCCTATGCTTTTTGACCGTTATCCGTCGCTTGATGGAATATCCGCGTGGCAGCCTATCACTTTGCAAAACGAGGAAAATGACGCGGAAGTTGCAACTTACTGGAAAGAGCGTGTGTCCCGTGACCGCGATCTGTGGGTATTGGAACTGGATGTCGCATCGCCAGAACGGTTGAACGGACTTTTGACCTCCAGCGCTTGACTTTGTTGCGGCGCACAATAAATGCCAGATTAACGAGTAGCGAAGGTTGTCACGCGGGACACAATAGGGGTGACCGGACAAACACGCGAGTCGGATGCAACAAAAGACGAGCCAAATTAAAATAATAACGGCTTATCCGCTGGTGCCGCCGCACTAATGTACGATAAATGTTGAAAATGGTTCGGGCTGCCTCTGTTGCGGCCATTTCGCTTACGCTGGTTTCTGCGGTAGTCACTGCTGATGCCGGTTTTGCTTTTGGTAACAACCAAAGCACCGCTCTAAACGCCTCTACGATAATCGTGGATGCAGCTCAAATTGCCGCTGATCAGCAAAAGCTCGATCTGGCAAAAAATGGCAAAGTCACTGCCACCCTCGCCGAAAATGGCGACATCATATTTGTTCCTGGCAATGGCGGATCGCCGGTCATGGAGCCTGAATCTGAAGATTTTAGTCAAAACACGGATGACGAAGTAATTTCGGCATCTTCTTTGGCAGAGTTGGTTCGCAAACAAGACACCAATGACGCGCTCAATTCGGAAGAACGCTGCCTTGCTGGCGCGGTTTATTTCGAATCAAAAGGCGAATCGCTGGCTGGCCAGCTGGCGGTAGCCCGCGTTGTGATGGCGCGTTCGAAATCCGGACGGTTCCCAACGACGCTTTGCGGGGTCGTCTATCAGAAAAGCCAATTTTCTTTCGTCCGCGGTGGCGGAATGCCGCCGATCGCAACGGGCAGCAACAACTGGCGGAACGCCGTAGCGATTAGCAAGATTGCGCTTAATAATAGCTGGAAAAGCCCGGTTGAAGGCGCGCTGTTTTTCCACGCGCGTCATGTATCGCCCGGTTGGCGGCTGACGCGCCTTGGCAGCGTTGACAATCATATTTTCTATCGCTGATACGCAAACAGCAGACATCAAAATCATAAGGGCCCCGAAATGGGGCCTTTATTTTGTTCTCACTACGTTCTAGTGCTGGCATATGGCTTCTGTTGCAGCATTTGATTCCTTTTCTGGCGCACCCGCGGTGGCGCGGGGTGTGTCACGGCTGTTCTTGCGCAACCAGATCATGGTCCAGCCTGAGGTTGGCCTGCGCAACAACCGCCGTGCCGATCTGATGGGAATCAACGGCAAGGGCGAAATCATTGTCGTTGAAATCAAATGTTCGCGTGCCGACCTTTTGGGCGACCAGAAATGGCCTGAATATCTCGATTTTTGCGACCGTTTTTTTTGGGCCGTGCCAGCTGGGTTCGACATCGGGCCTTTGCACGGCGAAGCCTTCATGCCCGAGCGCGCCGGACTGATTATCGCCGATGCCTATGACGCTGAAATTGCGCGTCCGGCGGCTTTGGTTCCACTCGCCGCAGCGCGGCGCAAGACAGAGACGCAGCGGCTCGCAAGATTGGCAATGCGGCGGCTAATGGGGATTGCCGATCCGGA
>JBGSPK010000015.1:0-21314 GCA_041738665.1 Sphingorhabdus sp.
GGCAAAGCCAGCCCGGTTTCCGCCGCCAAATCAGTCGCCGACACGCGCGCAGAGCCGCAATGCCGCGAAGCTGCGCTCATTACCACCACTGCATAATCTGCCATATTGGACAGGCGCATTTCGAATCCTAATCAGACAAAATCAATCCGATTACTGAAATGGGCGCTTTGCCTTAAAAAATCAACCAGGAAAGGTCTCGACATCGCGGTAATTGTCCTTCGACAGCCACATCCGCAATATCCGGCTATCATCGCCATCGAGCGCGCCGGGTGTGCGCCCCGCAAATTGCCGGATTTCACGGATCATGTGCGGCTGGTCGTAAAACAGCGAGTCGACATTTGCGCGCAGTTCCGGCGTACAATTTGGGTCGATCAGGATTGTGGCCGCGCGTAACGCCCGGTATTTGCGCATCAATGCCTTGGGCGCACATCCGAAATAGCGTGTAATCAGCCGCGCCGCCGTGCTGCGTGACATGCCAAGTTGCCCGTATAATTGGTCGACATCGGGGTGGAGGTCGCTCGACAACCAGTTCACCACGGTCTTGATCATGACGGCATGTGCCGCCGGAACGGGGTGAATGCGGTCCAACAGAAATGCACTGGCCTTTTCAATCAGGTCGGCAATGCGCAAGGTGCCGTCGACATGCCCTGCGCTTAATGTTTCGGCAAGTTGTGCTATCTCCTGCCCGTAAAGCTCCACCGCTGGCACTGCGCGATCGGCGAATTGGTTGGCGGGCTTGCGGGTCAAAGCGGCAAAGCCGAGCGGCGTCAGTGCGAAGCCCAGAATATGCAACGGCCCTTCGAGGACAAATTCGGCCGACGCCAGCGCTGGACCATATTGCATCGCCCCCATCACCGATACACTTTCCCCGACATGGAATTTCACGATACCGCGTCCCCGAAGGAAAAACATCAAATGGCCGAGCGCTGCAGGCTGGCGGTCGCGGGTCGTGCGCTCTTCGCAACGGAAAAAGTAAATCTGTGTGACATAAGGCGCCAGCGCCGCAGCCGGGATGAACTGTGCTACATCGATTTTGTCAGGCGATACGAAATCATGTTCAAGACGAGAGTCCGGATCATAATCTGCGCCCATTCCAGCCAAATGGCTCTCTTGCATTCTTGCAATCCCGACAGACCTGTTTCCCATGTTGTTCTGTGACTAAGCCTGTTGTCGCGAAGCTAGGACAGACCGGCCAAGCTGACAAGCCTAAGCTCACGGTTCTATTGCATAAATTGCGATTGCTCCTCCGGCGTCCGGCAATTCGCCCAATGGTTCGGTTCGCAGTTGAGGCGAAACCGACAAGATTGCACGCGCAGAATATGCATCGGCGATGACCGTTCCGGTGGTAGCGCATTGCGCCATACGAAGAAGCTTCGCCATATGGACGTCCTTGACATCACCGCCCGTGTCGACAGCTGCAACCCGCACGGCTGAACGCGCATCTAGTGACAGGGTCTTTAGCGCTATCAGCAGCGCGGTTACAGAAGCGATTGATTCGACGTTGCGTGCATAAAAGCCGTCCGCAATGGCTTCCCAACCGTCGCCTTCGCTCTCTGCCTGGTCGGTTACCACGGTGACGAGCATATCGCCTTTAGCCAAGCTTGTGGGTGGCAGCGACGCACTTCGCTGGAGAGGCACGAATAAATCGGCAGCAAGTCCAAGGTCCGGCGCAGAACCGTCATTTAGTTCCAGCCCTGTTGCCTGGCTTTCGAGCCTGCCGGCATTCTCCACTGCGGCGCCCTTGGCAACCTGAGCAGCAAAGATGATGGCTGCGTCGGTCAGTGTTTCTCCAGCGGAGACAATTGCCACCGATGCGGCTTGTTCGAACAAGCGGTCAAACCGCGGCAACCACGCCTCGCCATAGGGTGCCACCGATTGCGCGCGGAATGCCGAGGACATGATCGGCAATATAAGGTGGAGTTCTTTACCGCTTTCGATGAGGGCTTCGCCAATTAATATGTCTGCGCCTGCCGCCAGTGCACCATAGCCGAAGCCTGCTTTGCTATTGTTGACGGCTTCCCGGGCCAAATCTGCGGCGTGGTGATCATCGGGTGCGATGCCAATCATGCCGGTGAAATACAGGGACGCCGGCGGCGCGTAATTTGCTAGCCAATCGCTAGAGCACCCACGAAATTCAGTAATCAGCCGAAACTGCTTGAGTGTCACGGCACGATCTTCATATGCTGCAGGCGCCGCTACGATCGCTTTGTCGAGCGCGGCTTGTGCCTCCGCCTGTCGATCAAGCAAAAGCAGCGCTTCTGCCCGCGTAGCTTCGTGCCAATAGGCGGTCTCGCCAACGCCAGCACCAGTTTCGAGCATGTTGAGCACATGTTGTGCGAGCAGCGCCATATGGTCTGGTTGCCCCGCAAAGAGTGACATCGTTGCCGCGTTGATCAGCGGATAAATGTCCGGACGAAGCGCAGCGGCGTCGGCATATGCCTTGGCTGACTGGAGGTAGATTCTTGCCGCCACCTCGCCGCGTGCTTTGCGTGCCTGATCCTTAAGCAGGCGTCCTTTGAGCGTCAGGACTGCAGGATCGGAGATCGACTGCTCAAGGCCTGCATCTACGAACGCATCCCATGCCCGCGTGATAGCGCCGACCCGAACAAGAGCAGATATCTCGCGAATGTTTTCTTCTGCCGCCATCGATATCAAGGCTAGCCCTTAAGGCTAGCCATTACCACCGGGATGGCGAACATCAGGGTCGATAATGATTGGAATTCGGCTGTCGATGGTAGATCCGTCCAACTCCAGCAAGTCGATTTGAATATTGAAGCGATGCTGAAACTCGCCTTGCACATCAATATCAAATTTGGACGGATCAACGATGAAATAGGCAAACCTGCATCCGTCGGCTTGCTCCGAATTGTCTAGGACAAATCCCGAAGAATCGAACCGCCGTGCTTCAAAAAATCGGCCCTTTCCCTGGTCTTTCTTGTCCATCATGAATGGTGCGCTAGTGTTGCTGAACTGCCAATTACGCTTCGAACTCAGCTTCAGCACGATGTAGCTTAATGACTTCTTTTCAAAATTTATCGACAGAAGCGTATCTTTTGACCGACCGCCGGGCCCGGCATTATTATCCCGTGTTCGCTTTGGGGGAATATTACCGATATTGCCGTTTTCATCGACGATTAGATTGGCCATCTTGCTTTTGAATTCATCGTGGCCTGTTAGTCCCGTCCATACATTCCTTGCTGTATAGCGGAGCTCGATATCCTGCCCGGTAGCTACGATATTCATACGATAAAATAATGCCTCGCCGGGCTGGGGTAGGGAGCCGGTCCGCTCATCCATCGGCACCGCATCTTGCGGATCAATCATGAATTTTACATCGCCCGTCATTCTGAATCTCCCATTTTATCGAGTATTTTTTCAAGATTATTTGAATAATTCCGCCAATTTTTGTTTTGCGGATCGTAGTCGACCATCTGAGCGATTTGCTTGCGCGTGACCAAAAGCCGACTGCGCGCGGTTGCGGTGGAACCCACGGCTAGCTCCGCCTGAGCTAGGGCCGTTTGTGCTGCAACCCACATATCGCGATAATCGTAGTTATCCGGTTCCAACGCGATCAACCTGTCAACCAGCGCCTTGCCGGTTACGCGCATTTCGACCTCCTTCGAACGGTTATCTGCCGCTCGATATGCATCTGCGAGCCACGCATAGCGATTGGCGACGTCTAACATCGCAGACGGATTATTTGGCTGTCGGCCCAATATTTGAAGCATGCGCTGCAGCGCGGATCCGCATACCGAAAGGGCTTTATCTGCGTCGGTGCGGGTCTCCAGGCCTAGCGTGCACAGATTGCCTTCGGCATAGCCAGCCTCGCGCAGCCAGTTGTCGTTTGCCGGGTCTACACTAACCAATCGAATCGCAAGCTTCTGATAAGCTGACCAATGCTTGTTCGCGACCGCCCAATCTTTATTCAGATAAGCCGCATAGCCGACCCAATATTCGCTTTGCGCGTGGGCAAATATGCGGCTGGAACTTTCGGGCTCGCGAAGCAGTAATGCTTCGGTCGTCCGGTGCGCTTCCCGGAACTTTGCGGCCGCTTGTTTGAGATCACCGCTCTTCTCGTCATCTTCTCCCATCGTCTGCAACAGCCGTGCGCGTCGCTCGAGGCTGTCCGCAGGCAGATGGGTTAGGTCACCCTGCGCTGTATAATGACGCATTGCTCGCTCATTGACCGCATCCATGATCTCGATGCGGCCTACTCCCCGCAACTTCCCTCGCAAATCGGTCAGCATATATTCGACCAATCCTTCGGCGGACGCACGTTGCCGTGCGGCTTCGTTGCGGGCTTGGAGGGCGAGAGCGGTCATGATGCCCATGATTAGCATTGCTGCGAGTGCACCAGCCGTGATGGCGGTCACGCGGCGGATGCGGCGCTGTGCGTCGCGCTGGATGAGGGTATCAAGTGGAACACCGGCGATGCCCGCAACGATTTTCAGGAACCCAAGCTGTGGGCCATCGCCATTTGGTCGCAGATCGGCCGCCAGCGGCTCGTTACCATTGGCGGTGAGTATCGCCGGGAATGACGTCGCCGGGTCTCCGGACAGTAAAACCGCGAATATGGGTTTGTCGGGATGATGTGCCCGGAAAAGGTCGATTTCAGCTGCAACCCACGGCGAGGAAACCGCGGCCGGAGAACATAGCACGATCAATGCCTCGGCCCGCGCTATCGCGTCGCGGATTGCATCGCTCAGGCTGGATGCGACAGCGAGGTCTTCGCGATCACGGAAGATTGGACCGAGGGCCTGCGCCGCGTTGGCCCGGGCATGAGCAACTCGTTTGGGCAGACGGTAGCGTTCCAATCTGCGCTGCAACTTCGACGCTGCATCTGCGTCGGCATGGCTGTAGCTGATAAACGCGGTGAACCGGCGCGTGTCGCCCGGGGTCATATTAGTTGTATTGCTAGCGTCCCCCATCGCACCCTTCCCTTGGCGTG
This sequence comes from Sphingorhabdus sp., assembly GCA_041738665.1. Taxonomy (GTDB): domain Bacteria; phylum Pseudomonadota; class Alphaproteobacteria; order Sphingomonadales; family Sphingomonadaceae; genus Sphingorhabdus_B. The sequence goes on from JBGSPK010000015.1 coordinate 4,949, forward strand.
ATGCGGCATCTTTTACAGCATATCAGATATGGTCAAACCGATTCTTTGACTGCTTTACCGGCAAGATAATTTTCCAGCGTGGTTACTTCGTCGCTAGAAAAGCGCAGACCCAATTTGCTCCGTCGCCACAATATATCTTCGGCCGTCCGGGCCCATTCGTTTGCGACGAGATAATCGACTTCTGCTGCAAAAAGCCCGTGACCAAAATCATGGCCTAGTTCAGAAACGGACTTGGCCGATCCCAGAAGAGTTCGTGATCTGGTGCCATAACTCCGTACAAGTCGTTTCACCAAAACTGCCGATAAAAACGGATACTCGGCGCCAATCGCCTGTGCGAGTGCAGAAGCGCCATCCATCGTGAAATCACCGCCCGGCAGTGCTTTTTCGAGCGTCCAGCTTTGTCCGGCCAATATCGGCAGAAATGGCGCTAATCTGCCGACAGCACTTTCGGCCAGATGGCGATAAGTGGTGATCTTGCCACCAAAGACAGAAAGGATGGGCGCTTCTCCATTTGGACCGGCATCGACATCGAAATGATAACCGCGCGACGCACTTTCCGGCTTGCCCGATCCGTCGTCGACGAGCGGCCGGACGCCCGCATAGCTGTAAACCACATCGGCTGGTGCGAGCTTCTGTTGGAAATATGCACTCGCAGACTCGCAAATATACGCGATTTCGTCCGCGGTAGCCGCGATGTTGTCGAGCGGACCTTGGTGGTCGGCATCGGTGGTACCAATCAGCGTGAAGTCATCTTCATACGGAATTGCAAAGAAGATGCGTCCATCAGGGTTCTGGCAAAAATAGGCTTCAGGAGTGTCGAACATCTTTCGCACAACGATGTGCGATCCGCGGACCAAGCGAATGCGCTCGCCCGCATCGCGCTGATGCCCTGTCGTTCGCGCCAGAAGGTCAAGCACCGCAGGGCCTGCCGCATTTGCGACGGCTTTGGCGCGGACGGGGGGCTGACCAGCGACTTCGATGTGCCAGTAGCGATCGCGCCGTTCGAGATGTGTAACTTCCGCGCGCGTGCGAATATCAGCTCCATGCTCCGCCGCATCCATAACGTTCAGTACGACCAGACGCGCGTCATCCACCCAGCAATCGGAATATTCGAACGCCTTTGCGAATTCGGGCCTAAGCGGCTTGCCTGACGGTTCGTGGCGCAGGTCGATCGTGCGGGTGGTCGGCAATTTTTTGCGTCCGCCAATATGGTCGTAAAGAAACAGCCCCAAACGGACCAACCAAGCCGGGCGTATGCCTTTTTGATAAGGCAGCACGAAACGCATCGGCCAGATAATATGCGGCGCAATTGCCCAAAGGCGTTCACGTTCAATCAACGACTCGCGGACCAGCGCGAACTCATAATGCTCCAGATAACGCAGTCCGCCGTGGATGAGCTTCGTCGACGCCGACGATGTGCCACGCGCAAGATCGCCGCGTTCGAACAATATCACCTTTGCCCCGCGCCCGGCGGCGTCGCGTGCAATGCCTGCACCATTTACGCCGCCGCCAATTACAGCCAGGTCATAGATCGTCTCGGTCACAGGAAAGTCCACGCAAAAGCTGCAGAAGCTGCAAAGGCCGTCAATGTGGCAAGCACCACCGGCAGCAACGCGCTCCAGCCTTGGCCGAGCAACAGGTCAAGCCGTGAGCGCATCGCGGTTGCGGTCACCGCAAAAAGCAACATCGCTTTGGAGGCAATCAGACCATATTCTGCAACCCAATCAGGCGCGTCGACCAGAGAGTTGAGCGCTACCGCGCCAAAAAAGGCCAGGATGAACCATGGAAGTTTGAGTTTTGCGAGCAAGCTCTTCGGCTGGCTGCCGCTGCTTCCTATAGCAAGGCCGATGAGCGCGACGGCGGGGGCAAGCAATGCGACGCGGGACAGCTTTACGATCGTCGCGGTTTCGCCTGCGCTCTCAGAAAAGCTATAGCCGCCGCCAAGCGCTTGCGCGACATCGTGCACGGCCGCGCCCATCAGGAAACCTGCCTGCTTGTCGGTAAAGTCGAGATAGGCGGCGATCAGCGGGTAAAAGGACATGGCGATTGCGCTGGCAAGCGCGACGCCGACCAAGGTCAGCGTAAACTGTGTCTGGTTCAGCCGCTCGCGTCCGATAACGGCATATATAGCTAGCGCCGCCGAGGCACCGCAAATCGCTGTCGCGCCGCCAGCTAGCCACCCCGAATAATTGCTTTGGCCGCCAAGTTTTGCGCCCAACAGGCCCGCGCCGATCACCAGCGCCATGATGCCGACAAGGCCGAGAAAGGCCAGCGCGCCAAGGCTACCGATCTGCATCGCGGTGACCTGCGTACCGAGCAGCACGATCCCCCAGCGAAGGCAGGATGTACCGCAAAAATCGAGACCCGGATGGACTTTCTGTTCTGCCGACACGAAGTTAAGTGCAAGGCCAAGCAGCAAGCCTGCGAGAATTACAGGCATTCCATAATGCTCGGAAAACCATGTCGCGGCTGCCGATGCAATGGCCACGACAATGAAGCCGGGAAACAGCGTGCCGATCGCAAGCCGCTTTCTAGGGGCGGGATCAGCCTCGGCGAGATAGGTTTCGCCATAGAGGTCCGCAATGTAATTCGCGTTTATGTCTTGCGGTGTCATATGGCCTTCTATAGGCATCTGTGAGAGGAGTTCCAGCGTAAAGCAAGACGGTCATTAGGCCAAGCGCGGACACCGATGCAGTGGAGAGGACCGAAATGAAGCCGATCACGCCAACGCTGCGCTGGATTTTGTTTGGGCTGCTTTGCGTTGCCGGTATTTTCAACGCGATGGACCGGCCGGTTATCGCGATCCTCAAGCCCGACATGTCGGCAGATCTTGGCTGGAGCGATAGCGACTTTGCCAATCTCGCTTTTGTAACGCAGGTCGCGGCTGCGCTTTCCTTTTTATTCACCGGATGGCTGGTCGATAAAATAGGCGTGTTGCGCTCAATGATTTTCGGTGTGACGACTTGGAGTCTTGCCGCGATGGCGCATGGCTGGGCCATCGCGGGCTGGCACGTTGTCGCTGCACGGATAGGGCTTGGTGCGACCGAAGCGGTTCAGACGCCTCTAACGATCAAGACCGTGGCGACGCTGTTTCCGCCGGACAAGCGCTCCTTTGCCTTCGGTGTCGGCACTGCGATTGCTGGGCTCGGCACTATCTCTATGCCGTTCTTCATTCCGGTGATTGCCGCGATCTGGGGATGGCGCGGCGCGTTGATTTTCGGCGGCATTGGCGGGTTTATCACGCTCGCGTTGTGGCTGTGGTTCGCGCGAGGCGTGAAATTTGATGACAAGGCAGAGGACGCCAGGCGTGATTTCTCTGATGATGGTGCGCCTTACGGGCCGATTTTGACGGAGCGAAGGACATGGGCAATCGTGATCGCAAAGATGCTCTCCGACGCAACCTGGTGGCTTATCAACTTTTGGCTGCCCGATTTTTACCGCAAGGAGTTCGGGCTTTCGACCAGTGAACTCGCGATACCTCTCGCCCTAGCATTTTTTGGGTCAGGCGCAGGCGCGCTTTTTGCAGGCTGGTTATCGACGCGCCTTCTGGAGGCTGGATGGAGTGTTAACCGAGTCCGCAAGACCATAATGTTGGGATCGGCTGCAATCGTTGTTCCACTACCATTCGTGCTCACGCTCGATTCATTCTGGCCGGTGGCGATCATGATGGGCGTGGTGATGGCCGGGCATCAGGGCTTTTCGCTGTCGATATTTTCGATCATCACCGACGTCGTCCCGCGCGGCAAGGTCGGGCGGGTGACAGCGTTCGGCGCGTTCATGGGCAATATGGGCGGGGCCCTTATCCAACTCGTTACCGGTGCTGTCCTCGCAGCGGGGCTTGGCTTCACGCCTTTGTTTATTTTTGCAGCCGCATCCTATCTGCTCGCGCTTGGCTGGCTACATCTACTTTTGCCGAACATCCGCCGCGCCGAAGCAGGACCTGCGGTCATTTAAACTGCCTTGGCCAAGCCTTCTGATTCGACCATTGCTTGCAATTCACCGGCTTCGTACATTTCCATCATGATGTCCGAACCACCTAGAAATTCACCCTTTACGTAAAGCTGCGGGATGGTTGGCCAGTCGCTATAATCCTTGATACCGGCGCGGATTTCCATGTCCTGCAACACGTCGACGCTTTCATAAACCACGCCCAAATGGTCGAGGATAGCAATCGCCTTGCTCGAAAACCCGCATTGCGGAAACAGTGGCGTGCCCTTCATGAACAGCACCACGTCATTGTTCTTGACCAGTTCGTCGATCCGTTCGTTCACGCTCATATTCTATACTCCAAAAATCTTAAGGTGTGGCGGTGGTCAGCTGAAGCGCATGTAAAACGCGGCCCATCCGGCCGCCCAGCGCATCGTAAACCGCCTTATGCTGCTTCACGCGGGGCACCCCGCGGAAACTTTCACTCACGACGCGCGCAGCATAATGATTGCCATCGCCCGCAAGGTCAGTGATTTCAACCAGCGCATCGGGCAGCGCCGCTTTAATCATGCTCTCAATATCGGCGGCTGCCATCGCCATCAGGCTGGCTCAATAAACTGGCGGCGGGCTTCGACCATTTTGTCTTCGAGTGCGGCACGGATGGCTGCATCGTCGATCTCAATGCCAGCCGAGGTAAGGTCGCCGAGCACTTTACGGATTACATCTTCGTCACCCGCTTCTTCGAAATCGGCCTGCACCACCGAGGTTGCATAAGCGGTCGTTTCTTCGGGAGTTAGCCCCATTTTCTCGGCTGCCCATTGCCCAACAAGCTTGTTGCGGCGGGCGGTGATCTTGAAATGCAGGTCCGCGTCATGTGCGAACTTGTTTTCAAAGGCGTTTTCGCGGTTGTCAAAGGTCGTCATAATGCGTTTCCCGATTTAGTTTAGTCAAAGATAATGGCGTAGAGCTGCTTCGGCAAGGTGAGTGTTCAGATATGCACGACCAGCTTGCCGACAGCGGCACGGTCGCCAAGCCGAGCGATGGCCTGACCTGCATCGGCCAAATCGAAAGTCTCCGATACACGCGGCTTGATTTTACCCGCCGCATAAAGGTCGAACAACTCGGCGATATTGGCGTGATTTTTCTGTGGCGTGCGTGCGGCAAACGCGCCCCAGAACACACCACACACGTCGCAGCTTTTCAGCAAAGTCAGGTTGAGCGGCAGCTTCGCTATGCCTGCCGGGAAACCGACGACGAGGAACTTCCCTTCCCAGGCGATGGAGCGCACCGCCGGTTCGCTATAATCGCCGCCGACGGTATCATAGATGATGTTGAAGCCATCTTTGCCAGCCGCGGCCTTGAACATCTCGGCAACGGCTTTGGATTGCTCTTTATCGAACGGCTGGTGCGGATAGACGACGACATCGTCGGCACCAGCTTCGCGCGCGATTTCGGCTTTTGCCTCGCTGGATACGCCTGCAACAACGCGGCCTCCAAAAGCCTTGCCAAGCTCAATCGCTGATATGCCGATACCGCCCGCTCCGCCTAGAACGAGGACGCTGTCGCCTTCTTTCATATGGCCACGATCTTTGAGCGCATGAATCGATGTGCCATAGGTCATCAACAAAGACGCGCCGTCATCGAACGACATCGCATCGGGCATTTTGAAACAGTTGAACGCCGCAACCGCAACCTTCTCGGTCAATCCGCCATTCCCGCACAGGCCAATGACGCGGTCACCCACAGCAAAGCCGCTGACGCCTTCGCCTACTGCCTCGACCACGCCTGCAATCTCGCCGCCCGGCGCAAACGGACGCGGCGGTTTGAACTGGTAGAGATCGACAATCATCAACGTGTCGGGAAAATTGATCGAGCAAGCTTTGACCGCGACCACAACCTGTCCGGGACCGGCCACGGGTTCGGGAAGATCGCCCATGATAAGTGTTTCAGGGCCGCCGGACGCGGTCGATAATAAAGCACGCATGTCTCTCTCCTAAGCTGCGTTCGGCACCAGCCAAGGCTGGCTGGCCGCAATCTTCTTCTCGTAAGTCGAAATCGCATCGCTGCTTTGCAGCGTCAGGCCGATTTCGTCGACGCCATTGAGCAAGCAGTGTTTGCGAAAAGGGTCGATCTCGAATTCATACCTGTCCTGAAACGGGGTTGTCACGGTCTGGGTTTCGAGGTCGACATGAATAGGGTCGGTTTTTGCGACTTCCATCAACCGGTCAATTGCGACCTGCGGCAATACAATAGCCAGCAGGCCATTCTTGAACGCATTTCCAGAAAATATGTCGGAAAAGCTTGGGGCGATAACCGCAGTAATCCCTAAATCCGCCATCGCCCATGCCGCATGTTCGCGGCTGGAGCCGCATCCAAAATTGTCACCGGCGATAAGGATTGGAGCGCCGGTATATTCAGGATCGTCAAACACGTTACCCGGCACTGCCCGCAACGATTCAAACGCGCCTTTCCCGAGTCCCGTGCGGCTAATCGTTTTCAGCCATTCAGCCGGAATGATGATGTCAGTATCGACATTCTTCAGGCCCAGCGGGTAGGCGCGGCCTTCGACTTGAGCTACCGGCTGCATTCGCAATCAGTCCGTTTCGCTTTTGGGCGTCGTTTCGGTCATTGGTTCGACCTCGGGCTCCGGAGATAGCGGCTCGAGCTTGCCCCTTTTGCGCGTCAGGCTGCGTCGTCCGGCATAGAGCAATGCCGCCATCAAGGCAGCAGAGCCAACGGCTGCGCCTACCTTGGCACTCGTTGACCAGTTGTCATCTTCGGGTTTGGATTTTTTGTCGGTCATGGGGCGTGTCCTTTATTGCAAACAGCCTTAGCTTTGGCCGTCAGGACAAGTAAAGGGGATATGCCGCTATTTGTTGCGTGGTCCGGTCAGTCGGCGCCAAAGCGAAGGCTTGCGCGTCTGCGGTAGGGACTGGCCCGTGGCGTCGAGCAGGAATTTGGCCAGCATCAAAGCCTGGCTGTGCGTCATCAGGAAATGATGGCTGTCGACGCGGTTCTCATCAAGCGCAGCCCTCGACACCGTACTCTGGACCCGCAAGTCAATGGACGAACCAAGATCATGATGCGTCCAGCCGACAACGACGCCGCGATGCTCGGCAGGTTCGTCGTTTTCCGGTTTCGTCTTAGCTGGCCGCTTTGCCATTCACTTCCTCCCACAACATTTTACATTCCGCACCGTGTTTGTGGAGTCAATATGCCGAAAGCGAGATGTGCCGTGGCGGGACTCAGCCCATCAGTTCGCGCACGTCTGTCAACCGCCCTGTCACCGCGGCTGCGGCTGCCATCGCAGGGCTGACGAGATGCGTCCGTGCGCCCGGTCCCTGTCGCCCCACAAAATTGCGGTTGCTGGTCGAGGCACAGCGTTCGCCTGGCGGAACTTTGTCGGGGTTCATGCCCAGACATGCCGAGCAGCCCGGCTCGCGCCATTCGAGGCCTGCGTCGGTGAAGATGCGATCGAGGCCTTCGGCTTCCGCTTGGGCTTTTACCAAACCGCTGCCCGGGACAACAATTGCCCATTTGACGTTTGCGGCTTTGTGGTGGCCTTTTAGCACGGCGGCTGCGGCGCGGAGGTCTTCGATGCGACTGTTGGTGCAGCTGCCGATAAAGATATTCTGTACCTCAATTTCGGTCATCGGAGTGCCGGGAGTGAGGCCCATATAATCGAGCGATTTCTGCGCTGCGGCCTGTTTGGACGGATCGGCAAAGCTCATCGGGTCGGGTACTATGCCGGTGATGGGCAGAACGTCCTCGGGGCTGGTACCCCAGGTGACGCTTGGTGCAATATCGGCTGCGTTGATGACGATGCTCTTGTCATATGTCGCACCCGCATCGGTGGCGAGCGAGCGCCAATACGTGACCGCTGCATCCCAGTCCGCGCCCTTTGGCGCCATCGGGCGGCCCTTGAGATATTCGAAGGTGACATCGTCAGGTGCAATCAGGCCAGCGCGCGCGCCGTGTTCGATGGCCATGTTGGAAATGGTCAACCGTCCCTCGACACTCAATGCACGGATGACCGCGCCGGTATATTCGATGACATGGCCGGTCCCACCAGCCGCACCGAGCACGCCGGTTATGTGAAGTACTACGTCCTTTGCAGTGACGCCGGGGTGGAGTTCGCCCTCAACCCGAACTTCCATCGATTTCGATTGCTTGAGCTGCAAAGTCTGCGTCGCCAAGACATGCTCGACCTCTGACGTGCCGATCCCGAACGCCAGTGCCCCCAGACCGCCATGGCAGGCGGTGTGGCTATCGCCGCACACGATGGTAGTTCCGGGAAGCGAAAAGCCCTGTTCTGGCCCGACGACATGGACAATACCCTGATTGGCGTCGGACGCGTCGATATAGCGGATGCCGAAATCGGGCGCGTTCTTTTCGAGTGCGGCCAGTTGCTGCGCGCTTTCAGGGTCGGCGATCGGGATGCGCTTGCCACCTGAGTCCAGTCGCGCGGTGGTCGGCAGATTATGATCGGGCACTGCCAGCGTCAAATCGGGCCGTCGCACATTACGTCCAGCCACCCGCAGACCTTCAAACGCCTGCGGACTGGTGACTTCATGCACCAGATGCCGGTCGATGAAGATCAGGCTGGTTCCGTCGTCGCGGGTCTCCACGACATGCGCGTTCCAGATTTTTTCGTATAATGTTTGAGGGTTCGACATAAGGATAATTGCCATAGATGCGATTGCAGCGAAATCAAGTAAGCCGCGCTATCTTGCACTTCAATCTTGCGTAAATACCATCTATTGGACCTCATATGAGCATCGCCGCCATCATATTCATTGTGCTTTCCACCGTCGTTGCGATGGAGGGCGTCGCGTGGGCGAGCCATAAATATATCATGCACGGGTGGGGATGGGGCTGGCACCGCGACCATCATGAGCCGCATGATAATAAGCTGGAAAAGAACGACCTTTACGGCATCGTCGGCGCGGTGATGAGCATGTCGATGTTCGCCATCGGCAGCCCGCTCGTGTTCGGCGAAAATGCGTGGGAACCCGGCACATGGGTCGGGCTTGGCATCATGTTTTACGGCGTCATCTATACGTTGATCCATGACGGCATCGTGCATCAACGCTATTTCAAATATGTACCGCGCAACGGCTATGCCAAACGGCTCGTACAGGCGCACAAGCTGCATCATGCGACTATCGGCAAGGAAGGCGGCGTAAGTTTCGGCTTCGTTTTCGCACGCGACCCAGCCAAATTGAAAGCCGAGCTAAAGGTTCAACGTGAATCCGGCGTTGCCGTCGTTCGCGACGCTGCAATTTAACCTTCTGGTCTTCGCCAGAGCCACGTTAGCGAGATGATCGCTACGCCAATTGGTATCATCGCCCACAACAGCGGAAGGGCTATCAGCCCGATTATGATGCTTATCGCAAATGCAGAAGTCGCGGACCATTTGGCACGCCTGCTCACCACGCCCTTTTCGCGCCACGAGACCAGATGATGGCCGTACCGCGGATGGTTCATTAATCGCGCTTCAAGCTTTGGGCTGCTCCGCGCAAAACAGAAAGCTGCGAGGATCAGGAACGGTACCGTCGGCAATAATGGCAAAAATACCCCAATCGCGCCGAGGCCGATCGAGGCCAGACCAGCGGCGAGATAAAGTTGGCGTTTAATCAATATTGATGGACCGCCTTGGTGACGTAATAGCTATCGAGCCCCTCGGGTCCGCCTTCGCTGCCGAAGCCCGATTCCTTCACGCCGCCAAAGGGTGCATCGGGCATGGATATGACGAAGCTATTGAGGCCAACCATCCCTGTATCGAGCGCATCGGCAACCAGATTTGCCTGCCGTGCGTTTTCGGTGAAAGCATAGGCTGCCAGACCAAAGGGCAGGCGGTTGGCTTGTTCGATCGCTTCGTCAAAGGTTTTGAATGGCCGCATTAGCGCAACCGGACCGAAAGGTTCATTGTCCATGACGTCGGCTGACATCGGGACATCGGCGAGGACAGTGGGCTGGTAGAAATAGCCCTTGTTGCCGCGCGCGCCGCCGCTGAGCAGTTTTGCACCTTTGGCAGTTGCATCATCGACCAATGCTTCGATAGCAGATGGCCGCCGCTCGTTGGCGAGCGGTCCCATAACTGTGTCTCCATCAAGCCCATCGCCGACGCGGACTTGCTTGGCTCGTTCAGCGAAACCGGCGATGAAGCGGTCATAGACATTTTCCTGCACATAGAAGCGTGTGGGCGAGATGCAGACCTGTCCTGCGTTGCGGAATTTCGTCGTTGCCGAAAGCGCGATAGCCTTGTCGAGATCGCAATCGTCGAAGATGATGACTGGCGCGTGGCCGCCGAGTTCCATCGTGGTGCGCTTGACGCCATCAGCGGCCAGCTTGAGCAAATGTTTGCCGACTGGCACCGACCCAGTGAAGCTGATTTTGCGGATGATTGGCGACGCAATCAGGTGTCGGCTGACCATATCAGGTACGCCGTAAACCAGCTGCGCTACGTTGCCCGGAACGCCGCCGTCGATCACGCACTGCATGATGGCGCTCGTGCAGGCGGGCGTTTCCTCTGGCGGTTTGGCGATAATCGAGCATCCGGCTGCGAGCGCCGCTGCCATTTTCTTGCACATCAGATTGACGGGAAAGTTCCAAGGACTGAACGCGGCTACCGGACCGACAGGCTGTTTCAACACCAAAGCGCGCTGCCCCGTCGGGCGGACCAGCACGCGGCCATAGCTGCGCTTGGCTTCTTCAGCGAAATAGTCGAACTGGGCGGCGCACGACAAAACTTCGGTGCGCGCTTCAGCCAGCGGCTTGCCCTGTTCGGTGGTCAGCAGTACCGCGATGGTTTCAGCGCGCTCGCGGATTAGGCCTGCAACCTTGTGCAATATGCCGGCCCGTTCGTTCACATCGACCGAACGCCAATGTGCGAATCCCTTTGCGGTCGCCTCCAGCGCCTCATCCAGATCCGCTGCCGTCGCCAGCGGTAATTCCGCCAATACATCACCGGTTGCTGGATTGATTACCTTGTGGCTGTCGCGGCCTTCGCCTTTACGCCAGCTGCCGTTGATATAGATGCCGAGGTCGGTGGTGTAGCTCATCATGATGTCCCGCAATTATTGTGCGGTGCATGTAGGCGTCAGGCAGGCGCTTTGGAACCCCCAGCAAGCTTCATCAGCCAGAAAACTGGCAGGCCGGCGACCAACAGCGCCAACCCCCAAACCAATGCCTCGGTGCCTGCGCCGTAAATCGTCCAGCACGAATACAGAGCGGCGAGAAACAATATCGCACTAAAGCCGCTGCTGCGCTTTAACGTCCCCTGCGTCATCAGTTTTAGTGCCGCGAGCGCGCATCCGAAATACATGACCAATACAATGGCGGTGGTCAGCACGATCAGAAATTCGAACATCGACGCCATAGAACGGCTGCTATTCATAAGAATCACAAGCGTAAGCAGCGAGCTTGTAAAAAGATGCGCGTTGCGCGGGGTGCCATTGGGTGCGGCTTTGGCCATGAAGGCAGGGAACAGGCCATCGCGCGCCATTGCCGCAGGAAGTTCCGCCTGACACATCACCCAACCATTGAGCGCGCCCAATGCGCTGATTGCGCCAAAGGCGGCGATCACGGTGCCAGCATTGGTATCGGCATAGCTATTGACGAATTCCGCAAACGGCGCGGGCGATGCAGCGGTAATCGCGGCCGGTAACATCAGCACCACCGCAGAACAGACAAGAATATAGACGAGGCCAGCACCGGCAGTTCCAAATAAGGTTGCACGCGCGATTGTCCTTTCGGGGTTAGCAACCTTGTCCGCTGGCACCGTTGCGAGTTCGAGCCCGAGCATCGCCCAAAGCGTCAATATCGTCGCGGTGGAAATGGCGCTCATGGAAAGTTCCGACGTCGCGAATGGACGAACAACAGCAGAGCCCTGCGACGCCAGCACATAAGCGGCGAGGCCGATTACCGCGACCAAAGGCAGTATCTTGATGACCGTCCATACCACCTGAACCTGTCCTGCCAGCTTTGTACCGCTGATGTTGATAAGCGTAAACGCCCAGACAATCGCAACGGTCACTGCGGCTGAAATGCCGGGGCGCCCTACAAACGGAAATAATTGGCTCAGATAGCTGACGGCACCGGTCGCTATAGCTGCATTCCCGACCCACATCGAAATCCAGTACGCCCATGCAATCGCAAAACCCGCGCCATCGCCAAAGGCTGCACGGGTATAGGCATAAGGCCCGCCTGCCTTTGGCAATGCCTTGCTGAGCGCGCCGAATACGGCGGCGACACATAGCGCGCCTGCGACTGTAATCAGCCAGCCGAAAACCGAGTTCCACCCTAATGGCGCAAGGCTGGCTGGAAGCAAGAACACGCCCGAGCCTATCATGCTGCCCGTCACCAAAGCGAGCGCCATCCAGAAGCCCATCGGGCGGCTGCTTACGCCGGTTTCCTGCTGCATCTTTTGTCCCCCAACGATGGCAAACTGCCATGGCAAAGGGACAAAAGCCAATCTTTGTTTAATGCGCCAATAATACAGGCACGCCAATTTCGCCCAACAGGAAACGCGTTACCCCGCCGAACAGCGTTTCGCGCCAGCGGCCATGGCCATAAGCGCCCATCACGAGAAAGTCGGGTCGCCATGCTGTTGCCTCGGCAAGCAGGCACTCCTCTACGCTCAACGTGCCTTTTGCGGCCACTGCAATTTCGGCGCAGACGCCGTGGCGCGACAGATAGGCGGCAACATCTGTAACCGGAAACTCATCGGGTGCTGCCTCCACCTCAGCAATCCGGACGGCGTCAGTCGCCGCGAGCATCGGTAGCGCCGCGCGCACTGCATTGGCCGCTTCAAAACCGCCATCATAGGCGACCATCGCGCGTTCGAATGACAGGCTTTTGCACGATAGAGGCACGGCCAGCACCGGGGTGCGAGATGCGGTCACGACGTCGCTGACCAATGCACGCCCATGACCGGGCGTCCCCGTTCCAGTATCATCGAGCGACATCACCAATATGTCGCCCAAACGCGCTGCATTGACCAACGCATCGGCGGTTGTGCCATCGAATATCTGCCAGTCCCAAGGCAGGCTTTCGACCTTAAGTTTCTCGTCGATCCTAATCTGCATCTTGGCGCGCTCTTTTTCCGCTGCTTCAAACGCTTCGGTGATGAAATGGGCACCGCCGAACATGTCGAAAGCCACATAATCCTGCGGTGGGCGCGGGAGTATCAACGAAAGATGCCCGTTAAAACGCCGCGCCAGATCAAGCGCGACTTGCAACCGGCCTTCAAAGCCCGCGTCGCTTCCAACATGTACCATGATCGATTTCATCGTCGTTTCCTCGTCATCGCGCGGCCCGGAGCGAGTCGGCTGATGTCGTGACCCTACACCCATTGTTGTCGCAGTCGTTGATCGACATCAAAGCGAGGCAAAAAGCTTCCAATGCGGGATTTTCTGTGTCAGCCCGAAGACATGGCTGACATCCGTTCCGAACTGAAGACATTTACCGTTCGCGCAGCACTGGTAGAAGACGCGGCTGCGGTATCAGCAATCTATGCCGAACATGTCCGCAGCGGGACGGCGAGTTTCGATACCGTGCCGCGAACAGTCGCCGAAACGGAACACAAGATTACTGAAATCAACGGCATGGGATGGCCGTTTCTTGTTGCTGACAGGGGCGCCGACATTCTCGGCTATGCCTATACCAGCCAGTTCCGCGACCGCGCCGCTTACAGCTTTTCTTGCGAAAACTCGATCTATGTCCGCGCGGATTGTGTCGGGCAAGGCGTCGGCGCGGTGCTGTTGCGAGCGTTGGTGGATTCGGCAACGCAACGCGGTTTCCGTCAGATGATCGCGGTCATCGGCGGCGGCGAGCCTGCGTCGGTTGCGCTTCATGCCAAGATCGGCTTCGAACATGCCGGACGGATGCGTTCGGTCGGGCGAAAGTTCGGGCGTTGGCTCGATACTGTGTATATGCAGCTTGAGCTGGGCGAGGGCGACCGGACCCCGCCGGATAAAGAACCATCATAAAGCATGCGGGAGAGAATATTGTGGCGGAATTTGAACTTGTGGCCGGCGGACTGCGGTTTCCCGAGGGGCCAGTTGTCATGCCCGACGGGAGCATCATTCTCGTCGAAATAGCCTTGGGCCAAATCACCCGCGTTCATTCCGACGGCAGCGCTTCGGTTATCGCTAAGACCGGTGGTGGACCGAACGGTTTAGCTCTTGGTCCCGATGGCAAGCTCTATTGCTGCAACAATGGCGGTTTTGAATATCTTGATTCCAATGGCTATCTCGTCCCGCACGGCATAGCGCAGGATTATTCGGGCGGCCGGATCGAGCGGATTGATATCGATACAGGCGAAGTAGAGATTCTTTACAAATCGGGCGATCACGGGTGCGTTTTGCGCGGCCCCAATGACATCGTGTTCGATGCGCATGGCGGCTTCTGGTTCACCGATCACGGCAAGGTGGATTATGCCAAGCGCGTTCATGACATCGTTGGTATCTTTTATGCTAAGGCCGACGGCAGCTATCTGGAGGAAGTCGTCTTCCCGTCGAACAACCCCAATGGTGTTGGCCTGTCGCCCGATGGAAAAACGCTGTACGCCGCCGAAACCTATACCTGCCGGTTGATGCAGTTCAACATCACCGCGCCCGGAAAAGTCGCTGCCGATGCAGGCCCCGGCGGCCCCGGCATTCCGCTCTATCGTCCCGCCGGCTATAAATTCTTCGACAGTCTTGGTATGGAAGCGAATGGGAATATTTGCGTTGCGACCATAGGCGAATGCGGCATCAGCGTGATCTCACCCGAAGGTACGCTGGTTGAATTCGTTGCCACCGACGACATTTTCACGACTAACATCGCCTTTGGCGGAGAGGACATGATGGACGCATATATTTGCCTCTCGGGAAGCGGTCGTCTGGTGAAAACGCGCTGGAACCGCCCGGGGCTAAAGCTGCAATATTGATATCGGAGTAAGTGACATGCCGAGGCATAAAGAAGCGCATCTAATCGACCGCATTGGCTGGCTCCGCGCATCGGTGCTCGGGGCGAATGATGGCATTGTGTCTACCGCGAGCCTGATTGTGGGCGTTGCGGCGGCGCAAGCTTCGCCTGCCACGATATTGATGACCGGCATTGCCGGTCTTGTTGCGGGCGCGATGTCGATGGCCGCGGGAGAGTATGTGTCGGTCAGTTCGCAAGCCGATACCGAAAGCGCCGACCGCGAACGTGAAAAGGCTGAACTCGAAACTATTCCCGAAAAAGAGCGCGAGGAGCTTGTCGGCATATATGAGGCGCGAGGCCTCGACCGAGCGCTCGCCGAACAGGTCGCGGACAAGTTGACCGCGCACGACGCACTGGCTACGCATTTGCGTGACGAATTGGGTATGGCGATGCATACATCGGCGCGACCGGTACAGGCGGCGGTTGCCTCTGCGGCCGCGTTTGCGGTTGGCGCTGCCCTTCCGCTGGCAATGGTACCGCTATCGCCTGCACCTTATCTCAGTTGGGCAGTGTCGATTGCTGCGTTGCTGTTTCTGGCTATTCTTGGCGCGGTGGGCGCAAAAGCCGGCGGAGCTCCCATCGGCAAAGCAGTGCTGCGTGTTACCTTCTGGGGCGCGTTCGCCATGGCCGCAACTGCCGCTATTGGTTCCCTGTTCGGTACGACGGTCGCTTAAGGGGCAGCATGATATTCAAGGCGGTGATTTTCGATTTCGGTGGCGTCATTACATCGTCACCTTTCGAAGCGTTCAACCGGATGGAGGTGGCGCGTGGATTGCCACAAAACTTCGTTCGTCAGGTCAATTCCAATAATCCCGACCATAATGCATGGGCGAAGTTCGAGCGAGCCGAGATTGATACAGCAGAATTCGATGCCCTGTTCGTGCAGGAGGCCCAAGCCTTGGGTCATGGCCTTGACGGCGCTTCGGTTATTGCATGTCTGTCGGGTGACATCCGCCCCGATATGGTCTCCGCCCTCGACCAGTTAAAAGCCAGCGGGTTCTTGCTGGGTTGTATCACCAACAATGTCCCTTCTGGCAAAGGCGCGGGCATGGCCGGTAGCACTGAAAAGGCTGCTGCGGTCGAGGCGATCATGGCACGCTTTGACCATGTCATCGAAAGCTCCAAAGCGGGGGTGCGTAAACCCGATCCGCGCATTTACCAGATGATGTGTGACGCTTTAGTCGTCGCGCCGACCCAATGTATTTACCTCGACGACCTCGGCATCAACTGCAAACCGGCGGCAGGTTTAGGCATGTCGGCAATCAAGGTGACGAGCGGCGAGCAGGCCTTGGCTGATCTCGGTGCGCTATTGGCGTTGACGTTTGCTCCGGTTGGCGGCTAGGCGGAGGGCCGTTCCGTCTCTCCCATATCTCTGGAGCATATCATGGCGAAAAAACTCTTCCCCGACGCGGCTTCGGCGCTCGACGGTCTTCTTAAAGATAACATATTAATTGCCAGCGGCGGCTTT
>JBGSPK010000021.1:0-2581 GCA_041738665.1 Sphingorhabdus sp.
AAGCCTAACACTTCTTCGGGGCCAGGTTTCGACCCGGCCCCGGATATTCCCGCGAGGAAATGCCGCGATGCAATTATGGGTAGGCCTTGGAAATCCTGGAGCCACCTATGCGATGCACCGGCACAATATCGGCTTCATGGCGATTGATGCGCTGGCCGAAATCCATGACCTACCCATGCCCGCGAAGAAATTTCAAGGCTGGGTTCAGGAGCTTCGGCTCGGATCCGAAAAGGTCATCCTTTTAAAGCCCGCAACGTTTATGAACGAGAGCGGCCGCAGCGTGCGTGCGGCGATGGATTTCTATAAACTTGAACCCAAAGACATCACCGTCTTCTACGACGAGCTTGACCTTGCGCCCTTCAAGGTAAAGGTCAAAATTGGCGGTGGCGCGGCCGGTCATAATGGCATCCGATCGATCACCGATCATATTGGCGCAGAATTCCGCCGTGTACGGCTAGGCATCGGTCACCCCGGCGACAAAAACCGCGTAACCGGCTATGTGCTCGGCAATTTCCACAAGAGCGAGATTGATGATCTGGCGGACTTATTAGGCGCGATTTCGGCGGAAGCCGATTGGCTGGCCAAGGGAGACGATGTTCGCTTTATGAATGACGTCGCCATGCGGCTGCAGGACGATTGAGCCATGCAGCGTCTGTTGATCATCGGCCCGTGCGGTGCGGGCAAATCTACGCTCGCAACTGCACTTGCGCGCAAGCTAGCCCTACCCGTCTATCACATGGATCAACTTAATTGGCGTCCGGGCTGGGTCGAAAGCAGCAAGGATGAAATTCGCGAAAAGCTGGCTCGCATTGTCGCGACCGACCGGTGGCTGATTGACGGGACCTATGGCGGAACGCTGGGCGAACGTCTGGAGCGCGCCGATACTGTCGTGTATCTCGACTACCCGATCCGCCTGTGCGTGACGCGTCTGCTGCGGCGGATATGGATCTATCGGGGTCGCAGCCGCCCCGACATGACCGAAGGCTGCCCCGAACGCTTCGACCTGGAATTTCTGATCTACCTGATGCGCTGGAACAGCGGCCCACGAGTCCGCACCGAAGCGCGGCTGAAGGGCCATGAAGATAAAATTATCCGGCTGCGTAGTCCGGACGAGCTGGAAAATTGGTTGGATTCGCTTCCTCAAGGAGCCCTATCGTAGCGGGGTAACTCGTTACCCGAGAGAATTCCTTATATCCTACATTTTCATGGCGCAGATTAAGAACCGCTGGGCCGCATCACAGGAGAACCATCGCGGGTTTCCGAAAGCACAATAACGCACATATTACGCCATGCACGGTGATCGCCGCAGGCGTCCCCGGCATAGCGATATGGCGCGAACAGCAACAACTTGCGGTGCCCGCGCCCCGGTACGCCGTCATCTACGATAAGCTGCCGTACCGCGTTGCGCGAACTGTAGACACCGTAAACGATTACTTCGCCGACATAGATGTTACCCCCACGCGCCTTCACCCGGTCGCCCGGTCGTTTGCCGTTGGAGATATGCCCCACCTGCCCGCTCGCACCCTGTAAGCGGACGTGGTCAGCCGCTGCTTGCGCAAGTACGGCGCTATGCCGCATTTCGCCCATCGGACGCGCCCTGCGGAGTTCACGAATAGCCTCAATAACCGGACGCGGTCCTTCGTGCGTCGTAAAGTCAGGTTCGTTGCCTTCACCAAAGGCGACCCTGCCATCGAAGCGCCTTTCATATTCTTCAAGATCGCCCGCATAGCTATCGGGGCTAGCGCGGAGAAAGTTGACCTCCTCCAATATATCGGCTTCCACCCCGCTGCTGCCGTGTAGCGGCCCCATCATCAGGCATACCGCCACGCCAGCCGACAGCGCCCTTCCAATTCTTGTTTTCACAGCAATCCCGACCCATGATTTTCTGCTGCGTTCCTATCACCGAAAGCCTTAACCCCGGACAACCACGGATGATGAATGCAGGGGTAGTCAAATCCCGATGAAATCGCTAGCACGCGCGGCAATTGGCTTGGCACCAGCTCAAGCGAACGATTTTCTGAAAGATTCCATTATGGGTTTCAAATGCGGTATTGTCGGGCTTCCAAATGTTGGGAAGTCTACCCTGTTCAACGCGCTGACGCAGACAGCAGCGGCGCAGGCGGCGAATTATCCCTTTTGCACGATTGAACCGAATATCGGCAATGTCGCGGTCCCCGATCCGCGTTTGCAGACTATCGCGATAATTGGTGGCAGCCAAAAGATTATTGAGACGCAGCTTGGATTTGTCGACATCGCAGGGCTCGTGCGCGGCGCGTCGAAGGGTGAAGGTCTGGGCAACCAGTTTCTTGGCAATATCCGCGAAGTAGACGCCATCGTCCACGTATTGCGCTGTTTCGAGGATGATGACATCCAACATGTCGACAATAAAATCGACCCGATTTCGGACGCTGAAACGGTTGAGACCGAATTGATGCTGTCAGACCTCGAGAGCCTCGAAAAGCGCGTACCGAACCTCATCAAAAAGGGCATCCAAGGTGACAAGGAAGCCAAAGCAAGCGGCGTGGTTTTGAGCCGTGCGCTCGACTTACTCCGCGAAGGCAGGCCAGCGCGGCTTACCAAA
>JBGSPK010000076.1:0-6457 GCA_041738665.1 Sphingorhabdus sp.
CCATTGGTATAACGGCGAATATTGCCGGCATCCGCGACATAATGTTTACCAACGGTCTGGAGCCCGGCCACCCACCGCCACGACAATGTGTTGGAGGCCGGATCGCCGTCGAGCAAATGTTCAAGAAACAGCGCCGCACCTTTTTGCCAGGGCAGCCGCAACGTAAAAATCCAGATGCTGGCAAACCACATCCGCGCATGATTGTGTAGATATCCGGTATCGGTCAGTTCGCGCATCCAATGGTCGAAACAATCGATGCCGGTCCGAGCTTCCAGCGCCGCTTCAAGATCAGGAGATTGAAAATCTTCGAGTAATTTCAACTGGGACACATAGTCGGTCCATATCGCCGGCCGTTGTTCGAGCCACCCCTTCCAATAGGTTCGCCAGAAAACCTCCTGCACAAAATTTTCCGCCTGTTTCAGGCTGTGCGTATTCAGCACCGCGCGGACGACCTCTTCCTCTGATAGCAGCCGGTGCCGAAGGTAGGGGGAGAGCATCGAAACATTGTCGCGCGCGCCGACGCCGAAATCATAGTTGCGCTGTTCGGCATAATGCTCGCCTGCGCGCGGCAAAAAGCGGCCGAGCGCGGATAAAGCGGCATCGCGCGAGGGTATTAAACTGCTCATTGCCCGGACAATATTGCGAGCAATACTGTCAGCCCGCCCAGGCTGATGGACAGATGCCAGCGCAGCTTCATCCATCCTTCGGGAAGGGTGCACCGGCTGCACAGCCAGCGGTCGACAAGCGGCGAGCCCAACAGGAAAATACCGAGCCATGCAAGTGACGGCCCCGGCCATTCCCATCCCCAAATCCACGGCAAATAGCTTGCAAAGGCAAGCAGACTGGGAGTGACCGAAAGCGCGAAAATGAGCCCCGAATGCGCATCATCTTTGCGCGCGATGACACCAAAACCCCACCAGATGCCGCCCAAAAAACTGAAGATAAAAGCCGCATAGCCATAGGCCGCCGCCAGCCCGGTCCAGCGATATTCGCTACCCGAGAACACCAAAGCCGCCGCGACAAGTTGCGGCAATAAGCCGGCATATCCAGCGAGGAATGCGGCTTTCGGAAGTGGGGGTATTGCGCTTTCGGTCATGCGCACCCTCTAGCCCCACCCTAGTGAGCGAGCGACCTAGGCTTTCACCTATGTCGTGGTGCGCAGCAATTCCAGAAACCGCGCTGCCTGCAGGAACTCGCCCTCGCGATCATTGCGGTTCTTCTGCGCCCAGTGATCCGCGCCCCACAGTTCTTCCTGCCATAATTCGTCAAGGCACGCCGCCTTCCAGATGTCCTGCGCCTCGCCTGCCCGCTCAACCACCGCCAGCGTCGCAATCAGCGAGCCCGACAAATGCGCCAGCTTTGCCATCGCCGCCAACTCGAACGTCCCGCGCGCCGCCACCGCTCCGCGCAGTTTTTCAAGGCTAGCGTCGGGCTGCGGCTGGTGCATGATGCCTTCGACGATGACGAAGCTCACATCATAACGCGCCCGCGCCCATTGCATCCAGGGGTCCCAAATCTCCGCCTGCCGCTCGGCTAACGGCTCACCCGCAGCCGCGCGATAGCAGAGCAGATCGGTTTCTCCATAAGCGGCAATTGCGGTCACAAAGCCATCCCGGTTGGCTCCGATATGGTCAATCGCGGCATTGGCAAAGCCGGTCATCGGCATTTGCATGGGGTCGATTGTCTTTTCGACCGCTTGCCACTCGGCAACAACCGCATCGGCGAGGCGCTTTGTAGGAAGCGCTAACTCGTTACGTGTCGGCGTCTTCACCGGACGCCCGTCGAGCCGCACCGCGTGACCGAAGGTGCTTTGCTCTAACGTCACTTCTTTCCAGAACCGCCTCATTTATCTAGTTTGCTTTTCCATCTCTTGGCGAGGAAAACAGGCACCACGAGAAAATCAATGAAGCCGACAACGAACAGCACATAGCCAGCCGCCTTGGGTAATCCAAATGCCTCGCGCGCGATAACCGCGAGACCGATCACCAGCATGACAGCGCCGGTTATGCGGACAAGATTGAGCACCAGAAAACGATATTGCGCCTTGGTCTCTTCTTCCGGCGTCATTTGAAATCTCCCAATATCGCTTCAAGTTCGTCCATGCTTTCGGCAATGGCGTTTGCCCCAGCACCGCGCAATTCATCGACTGGGTGATAGCCCCAGTTGACGCCGATGGTTCGTGTCCCCGCAGCCTTGCCCATGTGGATGTCATAGACGGTATCACCGATGACGACCGCGTTCGCCGCGTCAGTTCCGGCATCCACCAGCGCCTGATAGACCATAGCCGGATGCGGTTTGGACGGGTGGCGATCGGCGGTCTGGAGCGTCACGAACAGCCCTTTGATGCCGTGATGATCAAGGCACCGTTCGAGCCCGCGGTCCGATTTTCCTGTGGCCACACCAAGTAACCAGCCGCTTTCGTCCATCGACGACAACAAACCCGCAATGCCGTCATACAGCGGTTCATGCTCGAGGCCATTGTTGCGCAAAATAAGGTAGGACGCCTTGTAGCGCTCGGCCATATCGCTATGCACTGCGCCGTCCGCTTCCGGCAACAACACCCGCATGGCCTCGACCAGCGATAGCCCGACTATCCGTCGCGTTGCATGGCGCGAAGGCGGGGTCATGCCAGCTTCGTCAAAAGCATGCTCCATCGCCAGGCAGATATTCGCCTGACTATCGACCAAGGTTCCGTCGCAATCGAAAATGGCGAGTTTTTTCATTCGGGCACATTCCGCATGAGATGGGCGATTGCACGATTTCCCGCTGCTTCGGCACCGTCAGCCGCCGCGTTGCGGACATCGGCACTCTTGTTCTGGCCCAGCTTCACGGTACTGCGCCACGCCGTTACTTCCATTTCGAAACCGGTAATTCCGCGCAGCATCTTGTCGAACAGGCCGTCCGGCATCTTGTCGCGCGTCCAAACGGGTTTGGGTGCCAGCCGCTCCTCGTTCATTGCCGAAAGCGCATCGGCCTGCGCAGTCAGCGCCGCCTCATCCATCTTGCGCACTACGCCTTGCAGCTCAAGCGCGACATAATTCCACGTCGGCACCTGATCGTCGATGCCATACCAATCGGGGCTGATATAGCCGTCAGGGCCATTGATGACGAACAAGGCCTCCGCCCCGTCGAGATATTTGGTAATCGCATTGCCGCGCGCGAGATGAAATGCGATCCGGTCTTCATCGAGAAACACAAACGGCACATGCGCCACGCGCGGGCCGTCAGGCGTGTTCAAAAAAAGTATTCCAAAGCCGATTTCCGCCGCAAAGGCGCGCATCGCCTCACGGTCATCCCACCGAAAAGCAGCGTTCGGATGCACGCTAGCCTTCCGTTTCCAATATATCGTCATCCTGAACTCGTTTCAGGATAACAAGCGGCGGTGCATTATCCTGAAACGAGTTCAGGATGACGAAAAGTGGTGGACGAGTCACTTCTTCACCACCGGCTTTTTGCCAACTGCCTTTTTAATGACCGGCTTCTTCGCGGCAATTTTCTTGCCGGTTGCCATTTGGCTGCGCTTCTTTTCCTTGGGCTTTTCGGCCGCAGCCCCACGCGATCGCCGCTCGCCCTTGCGTTCCTTGCGCGCCGATTTGGCGATGTTCGCTGCAACGCGCTTTTTGCCCTCCGCCGTCTCGCTGAACTTTGGCGCATCAAGCACCAACGCATCGCCTAGCTCGATTTCGAACCCGAGATCAGCAAAGCTGTCCTTCATATGCGGCGGCAAATCCGCGCGCACATCGATCTGCTCGCCTTTTGGATGATCGATGCGGATACGGCGTGCGTGCAGATGCATCTTGCGGCTGATCGTACCGGTCAGGAACGCTTCCTTGCCGCCATATTTGCCGTCGCCGACAATCGGATGCCCAATCGCTGCCATATGCACACGCAGCTGGTGCGTTCGGCCAGTATAAGGCTGCAACTCCACCCACGCGCAGGTGTTGCCCGCACGCTCGACAATGCGATAGCGCGTGCGTGCCGAAGCTCCGTCTTTTTCATCGACATGCATTTTCTCGCCGCCGCTACCCGGCTGCTTGCCGATGGGCAGGTCGATAAAGCCGTCGGCGATATCGGGCACGCCCACCACCAAAGCCCAGTAGACCTTGCGCGCCGTCCGCGACGAAAACGCCTTGGCAAAATGCCCCGCCGCGCGCGACGTCCGTGCCACGAGCAGCGCGCCCGACGTGTCCTTGTCGAGCCGGTGGACCAGCTTGGGCCGGTTATCCAACCCGAAAGTCAGTGCATCGAGCAGACCGTCGACATGGTTCTCGGTCTTGGTACCGCCCTGCGTCGCAAGGCCAGCCGGTTTGTTCAGCACAATTGCCGCATCATCGCGATGGATGACCATGCTCAGCGCAAATTCCATCTCGTCGTCGGTAAGCTCGCGCCGTTTGCGCGCCGGACGCGCCGATGCCACAGCAGCTGCATCGGCGGGTGGCACCCGAAGCTGCTGACCAGCTTCAAGGCGGTCGCCCGGTGTCGCGCGCTTGCCATCGACGCGCAACTGCCCCGTTCGCGCCCAGCGCGAGACGATGTTGAACGATGCATCGGGCAAATGCCGTTTGAACCAGCGGTCGAGGCGGATGCCGTCATCGTCGGCCTCTACCGTGAACTGGCGAATGCCCTTTTCGTCTTGTTTACTCATGCCCAAATTGCCTTTGCTGCCGTCATTCCGGCGAATAATGCGCCGAGCGCGAGTAAAACCGACGCGACAGCATATCCTGCCGCCAATCCGGTCTGCCCACGCTCGATCATCCGCATCATTTCGAGGCTGAATGCGCTAAAAGTGGTAAATCCGCCCAATACACCGAAGCCGACAAACAGCCGTAATGGCTCCGCCGAATTGTCGCCGCGCAATATCCATGCGGCAAGCACACCCATCGCCAACCCGCCCAATACATTTGCCGCAAATGTCGCCCACGGCCAGCCATCGCCGGCAAAAGGCAACGCGCGCGAAAGCCCATAGCGCAGACCCGCGCCAATAGCGCCGCCGGTCATGACAAGGATGATGGAATTCATAAAGGCCGCCTTAGCGGCGGATGACTTTAAAGGAAAGGGAACGCGGCATCGTTCCCGTCAATGCCACCTGGCATCTGTTTGCCTTCATTAAAGCCCGATTAGCTTTTTCCCCAGATCGGCCATCTTGCTGATTGCCAGGCCCTTCCTGGCAACCGCGCACTGCGTGTCCAGTACCGCCAGACTGCCAACAACTTCGCCAAGCTTGTTACGCAACGGCACACCGACAAGGAAACGGACCTCGCCTGTCGACTGGTCTTCCGGAATCCACTGGAACGCCTCATGCTTCGCTATGTTTGGGATGACTGTTGCACCGCTTGCACATAATTGTTCGCAAACATCGGCAAACAGCGCCCAGTTTACCGTCATGTCCAACCCGAACGTCGCGAACATTTTGACCCCATGCGCCGACCGGTAGGTAGCGACGGCCACCGGCACGCCCATCTCGTGCGCAATCTGCGACAAATCCCGGTTCAGATTTGGCGCAGGAATTTTTGCGGCGTTTTTCGGGTCGTTACCCTGCTCCCTTTCTTTAGCAGCAAGCGCAGCGAGCATGCGATAATGCTGTATGCTTTCGTCGGCGTGGGATTTTTGGATGGAGTGCGACATGCGGTTATGTTCTCTTGTTGTTGCTTGTTGGATGGGCGCGCTACGGCAGGTCGAGAATAATTAGACGCCGAAAACCCGGACCGGTCGAATATGAGATTGCGCCATCCGGGCCAATAAACCTTGCTTTGATCTGTTTGGATCCGGTGCTTGACCCTTCACCAACGATTTTTCTTCGTGCTTCCGGATCGTTTGTCATGGCTTGTAGAATTGTCGCCGTCGCCGTGGCATGCGTGGAAGTGGGATTTTCGGCATTCGCTGCCTGTGCGATGGGGACCAGACCAGTTAACACAAGAGCGGCCGCAGCAGACGGACGACAATTCATGGCCTGAAACTGGCCTATTCGGTTCACCACGATAAGTTTGAAACAGGTTCATCACGCAGAAACCTTTGATATCTGCGCAAATGCTTGAAAAAAGCAGGGTAATCGGTCCTCGCTGACCAACTAGTGAACGATGATTTTACAAACGTTACATCTCAACTGTAACGTTACATCTGACCGACATCCGTCATGAAACGCTTATTGGGACATATAAAAAAATGGGGCGGCACCTCTGCCGCCCCAGTTGCTTCGGTTCGTGAATTTTGTCAGCGGCCGTTATTGGCTACAATGTCGACAGCCGTGCCGCCGCCGGAATGTTTGTTGAAGGTGATAAAATAGGCACCGCCATCATTGTCGCGGGTTCCGCCGAGTACATGTTCGCCTGCGCGGATCTGGTGTTCGGCATTGTAGCCCGATTTGCGGGCGCGCGTGTAATAATAATCGATGACATCCTGCATCGCGGCAGATGTCGTAAAGGTCGCAACGCGGATGTCACAGATGCCGCCGTCGACG
>JBGSPK010000082.1:0-2089 GCA_041738665.1 Sphingorhabdus sp.
ATGCAATGGGTTGGAATTTGCGCCCTACTGGCGATAATATTAGCGTTTGAGCAACATTTCTCTCCCGAATCTGGCAGTTCAAATGTTACTGATGGACACCGCCTAGTCATGTACATCATGCTTGGCGGTGGAATTTCCGCACAAACAGAGACGTTCAACGGGTTTTTCATCGTTTGGTTTTGTTCGATCGGAGCGTACCGTGTCGTCAAAATGGCGCTTTTGTGGTCGCTCGATTTAATTGGCTTCAAATACTTGTGGCGAAAATTGCGCGGTACGGCTGAGGCAAGGTAACTCACGCGAACATATCCATCTGATAGGCTGGTAATGTCCCGCCCCATTGGTCGGCCATGGCGTCGGCGATGCCGTCAAAGGTGCGGCTGCGTTCTTTCCAGCGGTCGGCGCTGGGTGGTAGCTTAAAAATGCGCTGTTCGCGGCCTTCGACGATATCTGTCGGCGTGAGCGCTGGTAGGTTCTTGAGCCAGAAACAGGTGCGCTTTGTCTCGCCATGCCCGAATTGCCACGGCTGAACGCTTTGGGTCGCGGGCACAAAATTGCGAATGCGCGCCTTTGCGTGCTTGTGCATGACGGGATTTTCAACGGCGATGCGGTCAATCGGCGCGTTCCAGCAATCGCTGAACAATGCCGCCGCTTCGTCCAGTTCGGCCCACATGGCATCGAGCGTGCGACCTGGGGGTGGCTGGTGAAGCCAGCGCACGCCCGAATTGCAAAGGCGGGTGCAGGGCGGGTGCATGACGGCCAGCAAGTCCCAGCCATCGTTCAGATGGTCGCGGATATCGCCGACAATGTGGCGGTTGCTCCCGTCCTCGCTGCGCAGCTGGTCAATACTCCACGCGTCATAGCCGCGCGCAAGGAAGGCGCGGCGAACGACGCCGCTGGTTTCGCAGCCGATCAGGACGCGGGCGCTCATATTAGGCTCATTTGACCGCGTCGGTCGGTTGTAGGTGCAAACTGCCTGACGATGAAAACCTCGTCGTTGTTGGTGGCAAATAGCTTGCGGAAGCGCGGTTCTTCTCCGTCCCATTCGACAACCAATTCGTTGATGTAACAAAAATCATTTTTTGTGCGGATGAAGTCGCCGTCCTTCTGGTCAATCAGCACAAGCGACCATGAATGAAAAGCTGGGTAGGTTTGATACCTTGTCACGCTCTCGATCCGATAAGGGCCGGTGCCATAGCTTGAGCGAATGACGGTGCCGACCGGCAACAGTTCGCCAATTGTCGGTCGGCTTTCTTCTTCACGTCGCAACTCGCCGGCATCGGGTGGACCGAGGACGGACAAGTCGCGGCTGTATTTCGAATTTGGCTGGTAAGTCATAGCATCCTCGGTTCGTTGGCGGCGGTGAAAAGCGGCAAGTGTCCTGCATCGCGTTGGTCGACGTGCATCGCGCGGCGGTGTGGGCCGTTGATGGCGGCGGCGATGGCTTGCCGGTCGCGCTCTGCAATGGCGCGGCCGATGCCGTCCAGTGCGTCGTCGCGTTCAGCAATCAATTGCTCAAGCGTCGGTGGCCGTTGGCCGTGGCTGCGCATGACGGCGATGGCGTGATTGTGTTCGTCCATCTGGCGGCGGGATAGCGGCGCGTTCATCGTGCCGCCTCCCAGCGCACGGGTTCGATCCATGCGCAGCCAGCGGGGAAAGCGCTTTCCTCCATTGCGGCCATAAGCTTGCCGTCGCACTCGCCAATGAGGCGGATTTGCGTTGCTGGTAGCGTGGGAAGCGCGAATTTGCCTTCTGGCAGTCCGTCGATCTGTTCGACGTTAAACACATTGTAACGGCGCAACAGCCACAAGGATTTGTTGTCGCCCTTAGCATCGGCAACCGGTGCGCCTTCGCCGTCGACTAACCGCGATTGCTTGTAAAAGACGATAGCGGTCGACCGTTCGCCTTTGCGGACATTGCCGCCAAGCTCTGCGGCCTGATTGTAGGTTAGCCAGCTGGGGTTCGAATAGCCGCACCGCTCTGCCTGATCGGCAAGGATCAACATATTGATCCCGCGATATTGTTGACCGGTCGCGCGGGTCGGTAGGCCATAGGTTAGCCAATCGCGTTCCCATGGGCGGGTGCCGTTCTC
>JBGSPK010000097.1:0-7671 GCA_041738665.1 Sphingorhabdus sp.
CTTTTACGACTGGGGCGAAGGTGCAGCGCGACTTGTCACGAGCTGGCAGCATACAGAAGCCGACGTTACCCCGCTCGCAAAAGCGATAGCCGCACTGTGAGTCAATCCGACGTTGCGATGACCCCCGAACCGGGGCTGCTGACACCGCGCGTGCTGGTGCCGTTCCTGATTGTGTCGCTGATCTGGGGATCGACATGGCTGGTGATCCGCGATCAACTCGGAGCCGTCCCGTCAAGCTGGTCAGTGACCTATCGTTTCGCGGTGGCTGCGGTTGGCATGATTTTCCTCGCACTTGTGATGCGCCAGCCGCTGAAGATCGACCGTGCGATGGTAGGCTGGACGATTCTGCTCGGCGTCATGCAGTTCGCGCTCAATTTCAATCTGGTTTACGCCGCCGAACATCACATCACATCAGGGTTGGTCGCAGTGATTTTCGCCCTGCTGATTGTGCCGAATGCGCTGCTGGCGAAATGGTGGCTGGGGCGACCGATTGGCATGGCGTTCATCCTCGGGTCCGCAATTGCCGCGTGCGGCGTCGCCTTGTTAATGATCCAGGAATATCGCGCCGCGCCGGTCGGTGGCGAAGAAGTGCTATTGGGGCTGACGTTGACGCTGTGCGGAGTCGTATCAGCATCGGTATCGAACGTGCTGCAGGTGACGCCGAAGATCGCCCGCGTGCCAACGATTACGATCCTTGCGTGGTCCATGCTCTGGGGCAGCCTCGCCAACGCTGTATTTGCTTTTGCAGTTTACGGCCCTCCGGTCATCGACATGCGCCCTGCTTATCTGGGCGGGGTGCTCTATCTAGGCATTATCGGCTCGGTGGTAACCTTCCCATTATACTTCCGCCTAATCCGGGACATCGGTCCCGGCAAGGCCGCCTACACCGGGGTGCTCATCCCGGTTATCGCTATGATATTGTCAACGATATTCGAGGGCTATAGCTGGTCGGTGCTCGCTTTGGGCGGCGGTGCGCTGGCGATGATCGGCCTTGTTGTCGCGATGCAGGCGCGCAAAGCTTAGGACTCGCCAAGAACAGGGAGTCGCGTTAGTCTCGCCCAAAATAACGGGAGAGATTTATGGAGCAGCTGAGCGGGCAGGACGCAAGTTTCGTCTATCTGGAAACACCGACTACACCGATGCACATCGGATCGGTCGGCATCTACGACCCCTCGACCGCGCCAAATGGCTTCGTCCGTTTCAAGGATATCCTGCGCCACGTCGAAAGCCGCTTGGACAAGGCGCGCAGCTTTCGCCAGAAACTGGTGCGCGTACCGTTCGATCTCGATCACCCTTATTGGGTCGAGGATGCCAATTTCGACATCGAATATCATATCCGCCATCTTGCGTTGCCCCAACCGGGCGACTGGCGGCAATTGTGCATTCAGGTCGCGCGGTTGCAGGCAAGGCCGATGGACCTTTCGCGACCGTTGTGGGAATTCAACGTCATCGAGGGGCTGGATAACATCCCCGGCATTCCCAAGGGTAGTTTTGCCCTGATGGCCAAGGTGCATCACGCGGCTATCGACGGCATGTCAGGCGTCGAGCTGAGTGCGGCGGTGCACGACATCGAGCCCAAGGCGGTCGAGGAAAATGTTAAGTCGGACTGGAAGCCCGAGTCAGATCCTGCGCTGGGCGAAATGCTCTTCCGGACATGGCTCAATTCGGTGAAACAGCCGGTGCAGTTCGCAAAGACGCTGGCAAACTCGATTCCGGGCGTCGCGCGGCTGGGTAAGGAGATCGCGGGCGGCGATGTTAGTCTGAAGAACACAAAAATGGCACCGCAGACAAAACTGAACGGTAAGGTTTCATCGCACCGGGTATGGGACGGAGCCGTGTTCCAGCTTGCCGATATTCGTAGCATCAAGGACCGGCTGGAAGGCGCGACGGTCAATGATGTAATCCTGACCATCATCGGCGGCGGATTGCGCAAATATTTGGCGACGCACGACGACCTTCCCAAGCAAAGCCTGTCGGCGATGGCGCCAATCTCGGTGCGTGCTGAAGGCGAGAAAGATGCGCTCGGCAATCTCGTGTCGGCGATGGTGGTGCCGCTCGGCACGCATATCGAAGACCCTGCAGAACGGCTGCGCTTTATTCACAAGGAAACGAAAAATTCAAAGGCCATGACCAACGCGGTGGGCGCGCGGACGCTGACCGATTATAGCCAGTTCATGCCCGCTGCGCTCGCGGGTTTGGCGGCGCGGTTATATACGCGGCTGGGCGTTTCCAATTTGCATTCGCCGGTGTTCAACGTCGTCGCAACCAACGTGCCGGGTCCGCGTGTACCGCTCTATTTCGCAGGCGCAAAGATGGTGCGGATGATGGGTACCGGGCCGGTGTTCGACGGCATGGGGATGATCAACGCGATCTACAGCTATGGCACCGAAATCGCGATTGCCTTTACTGCCGACCGCGACATGGTGCCCGATCCAGCGGTTTATGCCGCGGCGTTGCAGGAGGCTTTTGATGAGTTG
Source organism: Sphingorhabdus sp. (assembly GCA_041738665.1). Classification (GTDB taxonomy): domain Bacteria; phylum Pseudomonadota; class Alphaproteobacteria; order Sphingomonadales; family Sphingomonadaceae; genus Sphingorhabdus_B. The sequence continues at coordinate 2,478 of JBGSPK010000097.1, forward strand.
CTTGCTGCGGATATGAACGCGCCAGCGCCCAAAGCAAAGACGGCTCCCGCCAAAAAGGCGAAAGCCGCCAAGCCTAAGAAATCAGGCTGAGATCAATGCCCCGATGAAGGGTAAATCAATGACCGCGCGCCTGTCCGCTCGAACGGCTTCCAGCCGTTTTCGGCCAGTGCGAGCCGGTCGGCAATCGCCCACATAACGGCGGGATTTGCTCCCAGCCCGCAATGGCTGCCGCGCACTTCGATATTGTCAGTGGTATTGGCCTTGGGTTCGCGCGAATTCTGCCACGCGACAATGCCATCATTCTTTGAGAAGATCGCCGTCGATGGTACCGGCGGCACATTATGGGCTTCGGCCATCTGCTCGGTAATTTTGGGATCGTCGATCTTCTGCCCGTTAATATACTGATAGGCGCGCCACGCATTGGTCGATTTGGGGCTGCCGGTAATCGGCGAACCGAGCGAAATGACCTGACGGACCAGATCGGGCCGACGTCGTGACAGCATCCGCGCGAAGGCTCCGCCGAGCGACCAGCCGATCAAGCTTACCTTCTTGCCGGTCTTGGCGTGGATTTCATCGAGACGGGCGATCATCTTTTCGCCTTCGGGACCAATCGCCCGTTGCCCCAGATTGCGACCGAGATCCCACTGATAAGGGTCGTAACCAAGCTTTTCGAGATAGCGGTACAGCGGCTTCATCGATGTTTCGCCAGCCATGAAACCGGGAAGTAGCATCACCGGGTGCCCGTCGCCTTTTGGTGCCTGCAACAACAATGGAGCGGCCCAGGGAAGCGAACCTGCCTCAAGCAATGCGCGCGGCAATTCTGTCAGCGCGAGCAACAATGATGGCGATTTTATATGACCTGCATGGTCGGCGGCGATTGATGCCAAAATAGTTCTCCAGAAATCATCTAAACGTCGGTCTGTTGCCGATTTAACCCGAAGGCTAGGCCCGATGTTCCGAATCCGTCAATCGCTTCTTTTGCTTTCCGCTACGGAAATAGCTGCAAGTCCCTGTTTGTAAGTGGAATAAGTTGGCTCCCAGCCCAGCAATCGCTTGGCTTTTCGATTAGAAACGCGCCGGTTTTCGGCATAAAAGCCACGTGCCATCGGGGAAAGACCAGCTTCGTCAATCGATTGTAAAGGCGGCCAATCGATATCCAATATGTCGCACGCTTGTTGGATTACGGCATTTTGTGACGTCGGTTCGTCGTCGGCGATATTGAATGCACCTGCCGGTTCGGTGAATGATGCGATAACAGCAGAAACGATATCATCGACATGAATGCGGCTGAACACCTGATCGGGCAAATCGATCCGGTGCGCCTTGCCGTCGCGTACCCGGTCCAACGCTGAACGTCCCGGTCCGTAGATTCCCGGCAGACGGAAAACCCTGACATCGTTGCAAAGCCCCTGCCAAGCGAGGTCAGCCTCGGCCCGCGCGGTTCGGCGTCCTTCTCCCACGGCTGCGCTTTCGTCCACCCACGCGCCTCCGGTATCGCCGTATACGCCCGTTGAAGAGAGATAGCCCATCCACCCCGCCCTGCTCGCGAGCAAAGCATCGCCATAAGCCATCAACACGGGATCGCCGCCCTCGGACATTGGGGGCACGCTCGATAGGATATGCGTCGCGCTATCAAGGGCCGACATCACAGCATGGCGATCATCAAACGCCACCGCATCGCCGCCGCTCATCCGCCGGGTACCCGTCACTTGCCACCCCCGCCCCCGCAGCGCGTCCGCCAGCCGCGATGCGGTGTAACCCATTCCGAAAATCAGCATATGACCAGTCATGCAGGCTGGTTCGCAATGTAATGGCTTGCCGTCAAGCGCGGCAGTTGCGATGGATGTCACAGGGAGAAGCCAAGCGAATGTCGGTCGAAGTTATCAAGTCAAAAATCCTGGGCAATATGCCGCACGGCTTTTTGGGCCGTGTTGGCGGCGTATCCATCGGAATCTACGCAGGACTTAATGTTGGACTTGGCTCTGACGACGAGCGCGAGGTTGTCATCGAAAACCGCCACCGTGCCGTCGATGCGGTACTCCCGGGAGCCGCCTTGGCGCGTGTGTATCAGTACCATTCGCCTGATGTCGTAACGATTGTCGCTCCCGGCGATGAAGCGGAGCCTCCAAAGGGCGACGCAATGGTCACTGATCGTCCCGGAAACCTTCTCGGTATCGTAACCGCAGACTGCGTGCCGGTGTTGTTTGCCGATAGCCAAGCTGGCGTGGTCGGGGCCGCACATGCCGGTTGGAAAGGGGCAATCAGCGGGGTGACGGACAATACTATCAGCGCAATGGAAGCACTCGGTGCGGACCGTTCCCGCATCACCTGCGCCATCGGCCCCTGCATCGCGCAGAAAAGCTATGAAGTGGATGAAGGCTTTTTCCGGCGCTTTGCCGATGACGCCGATGCAAACGAACGGTTTTTCAGCGATGGGAAGCCGGGGCATTACCAGTTCGATATCGAAGGCTATGTGGCGGCAAGGCTTGCTGCCGCTGGCATCGGTAGAGTCGAATGTCTTGGCGAGGACACGTATAGCCAGCCCGACCGCTTTTTCAGCTATCGGCGGAGCTGCCATTTGGGCGAACCGGGATATGGACGGCAGATTTCGTTGATCGGCCTGCCCGCATGAACGCAGCGCGGATTGGTTTCTGGGGTGGATTGGCAGTGTTCACTGCAATGCTGTTGGCTCCTGCGCCATCAGGTATGGAAACTTCCGCATGGCATGTCGCGGCGCTAACCATATTGATGGCAACTTGGTGGATGACTCAGGCGCTGCCGCTCACTGTCACCGCCTTGATGCCGTTCCTCGCGCTACCGCTGATGAACGTCATGACCGCGCAGGATGTGGCAAAGGAATATTATTCGCCAATACTGTTCCTGATCTTGGGTGGCGCATTTATCGCGCTCACCATTGAGCGTACCGGCATGCACCGGCGCGTTGCATTGGCGATCCTCAGCAAATCGGGAAATAGCGTCCGGGGGTTGATGATCGCCTTCATGGGTTCGACCGCTTTGCTCAGCACGATCATGTCGAACACGTCGATTGCGCTCATCATGGTTCCAATTGCGGTCGCCGTACTGGCAGCGGGCGGCGTCAAGGAACGCGAAACTGACGGATTGCCCGGCGCGCTCATCATGGGTGTTGCCTTCGCGGCCACCATTGGCGGGCTTGGTACACTTGTCGGATCGCCCACTAACGCCATTGCCGCTGGCTTGGTTGATAAGCAATTGGGCATCCAGATCAGTTTCCTGACATGGATGAAATACGGCCTGCCTATCGTCATCATCGGTGTACCGTTATGCGCCTTCATCCTGATGCGTGTTCAAAAAGTTTCAGCTGGTAGTTTCGACGTCGACGCCGCCCGAGCCGCGATTGGCAATCCGCACCCGATGTCCATCGCCGAACGCCGGCTCGTACCGATCATCCTGCTCGTGATTGCCGCGTGGATTGCGCAGCCGTTGATCGAACCGTTGTTTCCCAAAGGCGGCATCACGGACGGCAGTATCGCCATTGCCGCATCGCTGTTATTGTTTCTGATACCCGACGGCACGGGGCGGTCGTTGTTGATATGGAAAGAGGCCGACCGCGCACCTTGGGGCGTCATCATGATGTTCGGCGGCGGCCTTGCGCTGGCAGCCGGAATAACCGAGTCAGGCCTTGCCGCGTGGCTTGGTGAAGCCCTGAAACCACTTGCGGCCGTGCATCCTGTCATCATCGCTTTGGCGCTGACGGCCCTGGTTATCCTGATAACTGAATTCGCCAGCAATGTTGCTACCGCCAGCGGGGTGTTGCCGGTGGTCGCGGGCCTCGTCGCGGCAACCGGCGCAGACCCATGGTTGATGGCAATGGCGGCGTCGATGGCGGCAAGCTGGGGTTTTATGATGCCATCGGGCACCGGCCCCAACGCCATTGCATGGGCGAGTGGCCACATCGCTTTGCCGAAAATGGTGAAGGCCGGCTTCTTGCTGGATTTGGCAGGAATACCGCTGATTGTCGGGGTGATCTGGCTTGTCGGGCAGTTGGGGGCGACGTAATTTAGTTTCAATTGAAACGAATAATGTTATGTTGGGGGTAATAGGAGATTCCCATGACCGACACCCCCACCCCCGTCCGCTATAAACCGAAACCACATGTCGAAACCATAGGTGGACGCGCGTTAAAGCCTTCGACGCTGATGATGGGGCATGGCTATGATCCCACCCTGTCCGAAGGCGCGCTGAAGCCACCGATCTTTTTGACCTCCACTTTCGCCTTTGAAAGCGCGCAGGCGGGCAAGACATTTTTTGAACATATCACCGGCAAGCGCACAGGCCCGGCCGAGGGGCTGGTATACGGGCGCTTCAACGGACCTAATCAGGAAATACTCGAAGACCGGCTGGCCGTATGGGACGGCGCGGATGATGCTTTGGTTTTCTCCAGCGGCATGTCGGCGATTTCGACGTTGCTATTGGCGCTGGTCAGTCAGAATGACGTAATCGTCCATTCAGGGCCGCTTTATGCCGCGACCGAGACGCTAATCGCGCGGATATTATCGCGATTTGGTGTCCACTATTTCGACTTTCCGGCAGGCGCAACGCGCGAAGAAATCGACGCGGTTCTGGATCGCGCCAAAGCCAAGGCCGAGGAGACCGACGGCAAAGTTGCGCTCGTTTATCTGGAAAGTCCTGCCAACCCGACCAACGCCTTGGTCGACGTCGAGGCAGTGCGCGCAGCGCGCGATGCAGCGTTCACCGGCGAACAGAAACCCGCAATTGCCATCGATAACACCTTCCTCGGCCCGCTCTGGCAACAACCTATCAAACAGGGCGCGGAACTGGTCATTTACAGCCTGACCAAATATGCAGGCGGGCATTCGGACCTTGTTGCAGGCGGCGTCTGCGGCGACCAGCCATTAATCGACCTCATCCGCCCAATGCGCAATGTCATCGGCACGATCTGCGATCCCAACACCGCGTGGATGCTACTTCGAAGCCTCGAAACGCTCGAACTGCGGATGTCGCGCGCGGGCGAAAATGCGGCGAAGGTGTGCGCTTTTCTGAAAGCCCACCCAAAGGTCGAAGGACTGGGATATCTAGGCGATATTGCCGATCCGCGGCAGCAGGATATCTACAACCGTCATTGCACCGGCGCTGGCTCGACCTTCTCGGTATTCATCAAGGGCGGCGAGGCCGAGAGCTTCCGGTTCCTCGA
>JBGSPK010000187.1:0-3641 GCA_041738665.1 Sphingorhabdus sp.
CGCGCGTTCATCGATGCCGGCCTCATCACGCTCGACGATAAGGGCAAGATCAAAAGCTGGGAAGCGTCCCCATGGAATTCGGGTGGCTCATCGGCGATAGTTCTCGCCCGGCCCGATGATGCCGCGCTTAAGGACAAAGTCACGAATCTACTGAACGGCCTGAAAGCTGACCCCAAGAACCGCATTGCCGCAATTGCCGAGGCTGCCGAAATTGCGAAGCTGGGCGGCAACACTGTCGCGCGCTTCTACGTTAGTTTCGAACCCAACGCCTACGCTGGCGGCTTCAAAGGCAAAGATGCGCCGCTGGTGGGCCCATCGGGGAGCAAAGGCACGCATGGCTATTTCCCGACCAGCCCACTGATGCGCTCAAGCTTCATGATGATGGGCAAGGGCGTTGCGAAGGGCCGCAACCTCGGCGAAATCGACATCCGCGCGATTGCTCCGACGCTGGCGAAAAAGCTAGGTGCCGCACTGCCGGATGCCGAAGTCGCGGCGATTAAATAGTTGAGGGCCGGTTTCTGCGTTAATCCAAAGCTCACATCTGTCGCCTAACGCTGCGCGGGTCAGGAGACATCGATCATGAAGTTTATAGCACTCCACTCGCGCGGCGGGAATTATCTCGTGGTCGCATCCAACGTCGCGTGGCTGCGGTCTGCCGAAAACGGCCAGACGCAGATCGGCATTGTCGGCGGCCAGCCGTTGCTGGTCGCGGGCAGTATGGAAGAGATTTCAGCGCAGTTGATGGCGGGAGAGCCGATAGCTGCTTAGTGCGATATGGTTCACCACGACAACAAAAAGAACCTATATGGTAATTTATTGTTGACAGTGTAACGCCGATTGGTTAGAGTTAGGCATAGTCGAAAATTGTGATTCGCACAGACGGAGCGAACAGAGGGCCGGACGGAAACGTTGCGGCCCTTTTGCTGTGTGCGTTGCCAGAATGAAGGAGCAGGCAATGACAAAGAGTATCCTCACCGCGCCAGATATACTTTTGCACCGGGGAAAATCCGGCAAGGCTCAGCAACGCAGCGTTCGGCGCGATGGATGGACAATACGCAAACGCGCAATCTTTCTCGATCATCTGGCCGCGACCTGCAACGTGTCAGCTTCGGCGCAAGCTGCGGGCTTTGTAGAATCCAGTGCTTATTCTTTGCGCCGCCGCGACCCCGAATTTGCCGATCTTTGGCGCAACGCGCTTGAGGCAGGGTATGACCGCCTGCAAGCGATGCTGATCGAGCGGGCAACGGGTGCGGTCGATGTGCCAATCGGCGAAATGCCCGTACCCGATATTTCGGCGATGGATACCGAACTTGCCATGCGTCTGATCGAGAATCACCGCCGGTCGATCGCAGGTGGTCCGAAAAAATCCGGCGGCCGTCTCCCCGGTCGTGCAACCAAGGAAGAAACCAATGCGGCCATTATGAAAAAGCTGCGTGCGCTGGCAAAGCGCAAAGGCATTTCGCCGCAATGAGCTGGCAATGGGATCGCATAGCCGAAGATCCAGTCGATTTTCTGGCCTTACTGGACGAGGCAGATCGTGAATATATTTTGAATGGCCTGTCTGCACGCCAACGGCGAGAGTTGAACGAACGCTGGCAACAATGGGCGCATGACGGTCAGAATCCCGACGACGGCGACTGGCGCATCTGGTTGATCATGGCCGGGCGCGGCTATGGCAAGACGCGCGCCGGTTCCGAATGGATCAGCAGGCTGGCGCGGGCGGACGAAAGCCTGCGTTTCGCGCTTGTCGGGGCAACAGTCGATGATGTCCGCAAAGTCATGGTTGAAGGTGAAAGCGGCCTTATCAGCGTCGCGCACACCGGCGAGCATGTCGAATGGAACGTCACAAAGGGCGAAGTCACATTTCCCTCCGGCGCTGTCGCCCATGTCTATTCGGCAGAGAGCTTTGAAAAACTCCGCGGTCCCGAGCATCACCATGCCTGGTGCGACGAGTTGGGGAAATGGAACAACGCCGATGCGTGCTGGGACAATTTGATGCTTGGCCTGCGGCTCGGTGAAAAGCCGCGTGTACTGGTCACCACCACGCCGCGTTCAATCAGTCTGTTACGGAGATTGACGATGCAGCAAGGTGTCGAATTGCGCGGCGGGCGGACCGACCAGAACCATAATCTGCCGCACGATTTCGTGGCGACGGTGACGGCGCTATATGAAGGCACGAGGTTGGGCCGCCAGGAACTGGGCGGCGAGCTGATTGAGGATGTCGAGGGCGCTTTATGGAGCCGCGATTTGATCGAACGGCAGCGGGTACCATCAGTGCCGGATATGAAACGCATCGTGATCGGCGTTGACCCGCCGATATCGGCAAATGGCGATGCCTGCGGGATACTTGCGGTTGGGCTGGGCGATGATGGCAAAGCCTATGTGCTCGCCGATCATAGCGTCACCGGCGCATCGCCCGAATGCTGGGCGCGCGCAGTGGCGGGTGCGGTCGAAGCATGGGGTGCCGACCGTGTGATCGCCGAGGACAATCAGGGCGGCAATATGGTCGAAAGCACGCTGCGCGCGGCGGACCTGGCGATGCCGGTCAAGCGCGTGCACGCCAGCCGGGGCAAGTCGGCGCGGGCCGAACCGGTGGCGGCGCTATATGAAGCAAATCGCGCCTTTCATGTCGGGGCGTTTCCTGACCTCGAAGACCAGATGTGCGGGCTTGTGGTTGGCGGCGGCTATGAAGGCCCGGGGCGCTCGCCGGACAGAGCGGATGCGTTGGTCTGGGCAATGACGGAGTTGATGCTGGGCCGGGCGGCGAGGGTACCGCGGGTCAGTCTGCTTTAAGTTTCCCGATTAAAGGAAAAAACATGAATATCTTCGGTTGGAAATCAACGGGGCGTGGCTTGCTGCGTCCGGCCCAAACTCGTGCGGCAACGTCGCGTGCGCAGCAGGATCGTCTCTCGGCCATTCGGTCATATGGTCAGGCGAGCCTTGGCGAATGGCCGCGCTCTTATGAGCAGCAGTTGCGTGAGGGCTATCTTGCCAACGCGATTGCACAGCGTGCGGTGCGGCTGGTGCGGGTACGCTTTCTGGCGACCAATATGCGCGGCTGAAAGAGGAACTTGCCGCAAGTTTCCAGGGCGCGGGCAATGCCGGTCGGCCAATGCTGCTTGAAGGCGGGCTTAATGCTGGCTGATTTCTAATTCTGCTGTCGGCGAATGGGTGACTAAGTCAGGGCAGTTGGCGATCTGGATCGGCGGCGGGTGGCGTTTTTGCGAAGCTACCGAAGGCATGCGCGTAAGAATGCAATCGTCGGGCACTGACCGGGTGCGGGCAAGCGGCGAATGGATTGGTGCGCCGAGCATCGCCGACCCTGTTGGTGGCACCATGATTGATTTAGAGGCGCGTCAGGCCATAACTTCACTTTTAGGCTATCTCAGGTCCACGGGTGCGCTCACATTTTAATTCATCCAGCTTTTAGGTAACCACTGAAATTTCCCCATATTTTCGTCAATTAGCGACATTTTGGCAACAGTTTAGACAGATAGCGACTTGCATCAATGGAACAGAATCGATAGACCTGCGTTCTCGAATTTCCGTTCCTAAGATAGAAAAGGGGAAAGTTGATGCGTAAGTTAGCCATAGGTTTGGCGCTCGCTTCTACTGCTCTGGCATCACCGGCTTTGGCCCGC